>CAKPNI010000004.1 GCA_934168355.1 uncultured Clostridia bacterium | reverse complement strand
CAGGAGTACACACACACACACACACACACACACACGGGTAATTCTACAAAAAATAAAATAAATAAAAGAAGCAAGCCAAATAAACCTATAAAGCAATAGGTCTGTTTGGCTTGCTTTTGGCGTTTATAATTTGCATGAAATACCGAAAAAGAAAAAGGAGGAAAAAAATGAATTTAGAACAAAAATTCAAAAGAAACAAAGGAATAACATTAATAGCGTTAGTAGTAACAATTATTGTTTTGTTAATTTTAGCACGGAATAAGTATTAACATGCTAACAGGGCAAAACGGAATACTAAACAGGGCGTCAGAGGCAAAAGACAAAACAGGAATATCACAAGAAGAGGAAAGTGTAAAACTTTCGATATCAGATGCATTAACACAGGGATTGGGTTCAATTACAACAGAAAATTTACAAACTGCTTTAACAAATAATGGCTTAAAAGGACATTTAACTGGGAATGGACCTTGGGTTTATACTGGAGATTACAAAAAATATAATATCGAAAAAAATGGAAGTGTAACAAGTAGTAGTAAAGGAAATAGCAGTCAATCAAGCAACAAAATAATAAAAGTAATGGGAAATTATGGGCTTACACAAGAAGGAAAACTTGTTGAAGTTGACTATAGTAACCTAAAAGAAGATGAATGGAATGAAATTGAACTAAAAAGCGAAGTAAGTGGAATAAGTGGTATAAAGAAAAGTTATGGTGGATATGGAAATTATTTTGTTATAGATGGCAATGGAGATGCATATGCTTGGGGAAGTAATAGTTCGCGGACAACTAGGTATAGGAAGCGATGATTATGAACGAGATGTACCAACAAAAATTAATGATATATCAAATATAGAAGATATATATGTGAGTAATGATTCAATATATGCTATAACTCAAGATGGAAGTTTGTATGCATGGGGAGATAATGATTATGGACAATTAGGAATAGGGAAAAAAGAATCTAATGTGCCTAAAAAAGTAGAAATACAGGAAAAGATCGAAAAAGTTATAAATTCTATATCAAATACATTTGTTATAACAAAAGATAAAAAAATATATGCATGGGGAAATAATTCGGATGGTGTATTAGGTATAGGTAATAGAGAAACGCAGTATCTACCTGTGAAGATTAATTTAGATGCGGACATTGAGGAGATTTTTTTAGAGTATAGCTCCGTTTATGGAAAAGTCGCATTTGCAAAAACGACCTTAGGTGAAATTTATGCATGGGGAAGTAATGAAGATGGAATATGTGATATAGAAACTAAATATCAAACGTTGCCAACTAAAATAAAAAATTTGAATAATGTTGATAAAATATATTGTAGTTACGGTTCATGCTATGCTAAAACAAAAACAGGAGAAGTATATGCATGGGGAAAAAATAATGAAGGACAATTAGGAATAGGAAACAAAGAGAACCAAAATATACCTGTAAAAGTATCAAATTTATCAAATGTTGATAATATATATGTATGTTTTGGTGGATACGGTTTTGCACAATTAAATTCAGGAGAAGTATATGCATGGGGAAAAAATGATAAAGGACAATTAGGAATAGGAAATACAGAAAATCAAAGTATACCAGTAAAAATTAATGAACTTGCCAATGTTGAAGAAATATATAGGAATTCGAGTTCAATATATGCTAAAACAAAAACAGGAGAGGTTTATGCATGGGGAGAAAATGACGAAGGGCAATTGGGATTAGGCAATACAGAAAATCAAAATGTGCCAACGAAAATAGAAGGATTGCCAAATGTTGCAAATTTTTTAGGTGGTGCTATAATAACATCTGATGGAAAGTTATATTCAATTAGAGGAAAAGATTATTTGCCAGAGTTAATTACTTTAGATGGCAAGTTATATAATAATGGAGAATATGTTGAAGGCATTGGAGGAGATCGTTTGCCATGTGAAGATTATAAAAAAGATCTTACAATTATATATTCTACAAATAATGTGTATATAAATTCACATATAGTACAGGACAATTAGGTATAGGAAATGATGAAACACAAATAGTCCTGTTAAAATAGAAGGATTAACAAAAGTAAGCGAAATATATACATATGAAAAATCAAAAATGTTAAACATTCTGTTTAATATTTTTGATTTTTTTTATTAGATTTATAATTATTAATTATTCTAAAATAAAAAAGTAAAATTTTTCTAAAAAATTTAATTTTTTTTCAAAAAACACTTGCAAAATAAGAAGAAGTGTATTAGAATTTAATCGAAGTGGAAAAAAGTGGTACAAAGTGGGGTGAAAATTAACTATGTTAATGGGCGAGTACGAACATACCTTGGACGCAAAAGGCAGAATATCAATGCCTGCGAAGCTAAGAAAAGATATGGGAGACACATTTATACTAACAAAAGGGTTAGATGGATGTTTATTTGCTTTTTCGCAAGAAGAATGGTTAAATTTCGAAAACAAACTAAAACTATTACCACTATCAGACAAAAATGCAAGAAACTTCGTAAGATTTTTCTTAGCAGGAGCAACAGAATGTGAGTTAGACAAGCAAGGAAGATTTTTAATTCCAATGAACCTAAGAACAGCGGCATCATTAGAAAAAGAAGCAGTAATAATAGGAGTAGGAACACGATTAGAAATATGGAATAAATCAATATGGGAATCAAAGGATGAAGAAATATCAGCAGAAGAGATAGCAGAAAATATGACAATGTTAGGTATATAATCTTTTCATAAAAGAAAAGTTTATATAATAATCAAGAACTGAAAAATCAGGGAATGATTATGTTAAGAAAACAAAGGAAAAAAATACGAAAGAAAAAAATGCAAAAGAAAAAAACTAAAAAAACAAAAGACAAAACAACTTACTTAAACCAAAGAAAAAACGAAAGTAAAGTAACTTACATACCTTTGTAGTATACTAAAGTAAAGTATACAAAAGAATCCCTATTTCGAACAAAAGATAAAATTTTATACAAAAGAGAAATATACCAAAGTCAAAATAAAACAAAAGAATATGTACAAAACCTAAGAAAAAAACACATAGGATAAATGTACATAAGAAATTTATATACATAAGAACAAAAATAAGCAGCTGGTATTTTTCTTAAAAGATATACTAGCTGCTTAAAACATATAAATCCTAGAAAGGAGATACTTATTTACAAAAATAAGTAAGAAAATTGTGGAATTTAAGCATAAGCCAGTATTATTAAATGAATGTATAGAGGGACTAAATATAAAGCCAGATGGAATCTATGTTGATGGAACATTAGGTGGAGCAGGACATAGTAAAGAAATCCTAAAAAGGTTAGATAAAAATAGAGGAATATTAATAGGAATAGATAGAGACGAAGAGGCTTTACAAGCAGCAAAGAAAAATTTAGAAGAATACGAAAATGTAAAATATGTGCATGGAAATCATGATGATATAAAAGAAATTTTAGAAGACCTACAAATAGAAAAAGTAGATGGAATTTTATTGGATTTAGGTGTATCCTCATATCAGCTAGATGAAAGAAATCGTGGATTTAGTTATTTAGGTTCAAATGAACTTGATATGAGGATGGACAAGAGCCAAAGATTAACAGCAATGGAAGTAGTAAACAACTACAAAGAAGAACATTTGGCAAATATCATATATGAATATGGAGAAGAAAGATTTTCTAGAAATATAGCAAGAAATATCTGTATAGAAAGAAGAAAAAAGAAGATAGAAACAACAGACGAACTTGTTAAAATAATAGAAAAATCAATTCCAAGATTAAATCCAAAAGAGGGGCATCCGGCAAAAAGAACATTTCAGGCAATAAGAATAGAAGTAAACAATGAAATAAAACCATTAGAAGAAACAATAAAAAATTCAATAGAAGTATTAAAACCAGAGGGAAGACTGTGTGTAATAACATTCCACTCTTTGGAAGACAGAGCTGTAAAACAAGCAATGAATAGAGCTAAAGGAATGTGCACTTGTCCAAAAGACATACCATATTGTGTATGTGGTGCAAAAGAATTAGGAAAAGTAATTACACGAAAACCAATAGTAGCAAGTGAAGAAGAACAAAAGGAAAATTCAAGGTCAAAAAGTGCAAAACTAAGGATTTTTGAAAAAATATAAAGAGGATAAATGTACGAAGTGAAAAGAGGTGAATTAAAATAACTTATGGAAAAATTTGGCTATGAATATGGAGCAACACCAAGAAAACTTGAACCAGAATATGGGCCAAGGAGAGCGAAAAAATCAAAAGAAGAAATAAAAAAGCAAATAAAAATAAATGAAAAACAAAAAAGAGATGCAATGAAATTGGAAAAAAAGAAACACAATAAAAATGTAGCTCTCGTTGTAGCAATATTTTTGGTATTACTTACTATAAGTTATAGAAGTTCACTAATAAATGAAAGATTTAATGAAATTCAGAACTCAAAAGAAAAATTAGCATCAATTCAAAAAACAAATGGTCAATTGGAAGTTAGTATTGAAAGTAGTCTTAATTTGAGCAATGTTAAAAATGCAGCTAAAGATAAATTGGGAATGAAAGAACTTGACAATGGTCAAAAAGTTTATGTTACACTTGATAAAAAAGATTATGTCGAGGGTGCAACTGAAGATATAGATATTACAAGTGATACAGGAAATTCAAGTGATACTTGGTATAAGAAAATTATTAATAAGATTTTAGGAAAGTAAAATAGGCAATCATCTAGTTGTAGGTGGTTGCTTTTTGTGATAAATTGGGAAGATGCGGAATATAATTGAAGAGAATTTCGTATTGGGACCGTATCATTTCGCGAAAAGAAACGGTCCTAGTAAAAAAAGAAACGGTCATTTCGCGAAATGATACGGTCCCAGTGGAAAAAGAAACGGTCCCAATGCAAAAAAGGAGAAAAGCAATGCAAACAATAAATCTCAAAAACAAAAAGAAAATGAGAAATACACTCTTCATAACATTTCTAATTCTATTATTACTATTATCCCGAATATGTTACATAGAATTCATCCAAGGAAAAGAACTTCAAGTGTTAGCATATGAACAACAAGTACAAAAAAGAGCGGTAAATCCAAGAAGAGGAACAATATATGACTCATCAGAAAAGTACACTTTAGCAATAAGTAGTACTGCTTATACAGTAAGTGTAAATCCAACAAATATTCCAAGTGAAAAAAAAGAATTAATCTCCAAAAAGCTTACAGAAATATTTGATTTAGACTATGAAACAGTACTAAAAAAAGTAAGCAAAAGAAGCTCGATTGAAACAATAGTAAAAAAGATAGAAAAAGATAAGGCAGATGAGCTTAGAACATGGCTATTGGAAAATAATATAGATACAGGAGTAAATATTGATGAAGATAGTAAAAGATATTATCCATATAGCAATCTGGCTTCACAAGTTATAGGATTTTGTGGAGGAGACAATCAAGGATTAGATGGAGTGGAAGCAAAATATGATGATATTTTATCAGGAACTGCTGGGTCTATTTCGAGAGCAACTGATGCAACAGGAGAGAAAATTGGGACAGATGGGGAGGTTTATACACCTGCTATTAATGGAGATGATATAGTTCTTTCAATTGATATGACAATACAGTCTATTGTTGAGAAATATTTAGCAGAAGCATGTATTGATAATAGTTGCACAGATGGTGGAAATATTGTTGTTATGAACCCTAAAACTGGGGACATTTTGGCAATGGCAACATATCCATCTTATAATTTGAATGAGCCTTATACTATAAATAATGATGATTTAAAAAGTAATTGGGATAATATGGAACAAAGTGAAAAGTCTAAAAATTTGCAAGCAATGTGGAGAAATAAGGCTATTTCAGATACTTATGAACCGGGGTCTGTTTTTAAACTTATAACAGCCTCAAGTGCATTAGAAGAGGGAATAACAGATACAGATAGAAGCGGTGAATTTGCATGTACTGGTTCAATTACAGTTGCAGGAGCTCGCATTAAATGTTGGAGATATTATAGGCCTCATGGAAGTGAGTCTTTAAGACAAGGTCTTATGAATTCATGTAATCCTGTATTTATTGGTTTAGGGCAAAAGCTAGGTGTTGATACTTATTATAAATATTTGAATAAATTTGGATTACTTTCAAAAACAGGTGTGATGCTGCCCGGTGAGGCAAATAGTATATTTATTGCTCAAAATAAATGTGGTCCTGTTGAACTTGCAACAATAAGTTTCGGTCAAAGATTTGAGATAACTCCAATTCAGCTTGTTACTGCGGTTTCTAGTATTGCAAATGGAGGAAATTTACTTACTCCAAGAATTGTGAAAGCCACAATAAATTCTGAAACAGGAGAAAGGACAGATTTGCCAGTTGAAACAAAAGGAACTGTTATTTCAAAGGAAACTTCTGAGAAAGTTTTAAGCATGATGGAATCTGTTGTTTCTGAGGGTACTGGAAAAAACGCAAGAGTTGAGGGATATAGAATTGGTGGAAAAACAGGAACTTCTGAAGATGGTGTTAACACTGGAAAATATGTTACTTCTTTTTGTGGTATTGCGCCAACCAATGACCCACAGGTTGTAGTTTTGGTTACTCTTTATAATCCAACTGGGGAGGGAGGTCACCAAGGAGGTGGTTGGGTGATTTTAACAACACACAGTGAAACTATTGAAAAATTGGTAATAATATAAACTATTAAATCAAGAATAAGAGCGATTTTATCGCTCTTAAAAAAACTATATGCATAGAAATAAAACGTGGTATTGATTTTTAATAAATTATAAATAATAGTATTACTTTTATATAAAATGAATTTATAACAGATATAAAAAATAACTATTTGATTTATAACAAACGGCAATTTATAATCTAAACAACAAATCAAATTGGAGGTATATTATGAGAGTAGCAGAAAGTTGTTTGAAAAAAGCAAAAGAAAAAAATGAATTAAAAGGTACGGTCGTTCAAATGCATGCAACATGGTTAGCTGTAAATTCAGTTATAGGATGTACTAATGGTTGTAAATATTGTTTTTTGCAATCAACAAATAAAAATATAAGCAAGCCTCTATATTTAAAAAGTAGTAAAATGGCAATAGATGATTTGATAAGTTCAAAATATTATTTGGAAGATATTCCAGTTTGTTTATTACCAAATACAGATGCTTTTCTAAATAAAGAAAATATGGAATATTTGAGGGAACTATTATATGAATTTGACAATAGAAATTTAAAAAATCCCATTATATTAATAACTAAATGCTATATACCTGAGCATCTTATTAAATATATAAAACAGTTTAAAGATAATGGACATAAAATTGTTATATATTTAAGTTTATCTGGATTACCACAAGAGCTAGAACCAAATGTAAATCATGATTTAATAAGAGAGAATTTTGTGAATTTATACAAAAACGGAATAGATGTAATACATTATTATAGACCAATTACACCACTTAATTCTAAAAAAGAAGAAATAACAGAAGTGTTGGATTTTGTATCAAAATATTCAAATTCATCAGTTATAGGAGGATTAAAAATAAAAGAAGACTATTTCGAATTAATAAGATTTTGGCCAAAACTTTTTGATATGAAAAAGCAGTGTTTACTGGCAGATGCGATATGGCCTAAAGAAGCATATGACTTCTTCTATAGCAATTATAATCACAAACAGGTAATTTATCAAACAAACTATTGTGCTTTAATGCAGACTTTAAATAAGCCAGCAATATCTTATTATAGAACAAATGAATGCAAGAATTGTAATATTTGTCCAATAGAGCAGAGGGAAAAATGTAGAAAAGAATTTATAAAAATAAAGTCAAAAACAAAGGAAGAAGTAATAAAACAAATAACTAAGATAGGATATGAAATAAGTGAAGAAAACATAGAAATAAAAGAAAATAAAATTAAAATATATGGAGTAAACCTAAATGTTGGAGACATAGCATATTTGACTTTTGCATTGAAGTCTATTATAATTTCAGAAAAGTCAAATAGTTTGAATTATTGGAACTCTCCACTAAATGGTTCAAAACCATTAGTGATATGAGGAGGATAGATATGGAGGATTTAAGGATAAGATTTATTGATGAGTGTTATAATGATGCAATAACACTAAAAGAAAAATTTAAAATAACAGAAAGCAAAGAATGGGACGTAATTACAGTTCTATTAGAACTAGGTGTTCAAATTGGACATATTTTTGATATTAAGTGTAATAATGATAGCTTAAAAGAGAAAATGAGAAATATTAGTGATTTAGGAGATGAAGTTTCAGATGTATTGCTGCAAACCATCTACTTAGGATATTTAGAAGAAGTTGATTTCAAAGAAAAAATTGATTTTGAATACTCGAATATTAATGGAATAATGGTTTTATATGGACAATTGGTAGAAACTATGATGGAAGAAACTTCTTATAGGTTTAAAAAGGAAAGAGTTGGATTTGATACAAGGTTAGATTTTATCAGAGATAGAATATTAAAAATTTATTTATTGACAATAAATTATGCAAAAGAAAATAATATAAATGTTATTAAAGAATTTAAAAAAATGAAAAAAGATGCGGAGGGGTTTTTAAGAAAATATGAAGAAAAGCATAGAATGTAATTTTGGAGATATTATTTTTCGTATAAATACATTTAATAAAGAAGATTTTAACAAACAGTTAGAACATGTTAGAGAATTTTATATTCCTTGTAGAATTCCTAAAAAAGAGGTAAAGACAATAGATATAGATTATTCAACAGACAGATATATATTTGAAAAATATTTAGAAGAATGTAAAAAGAGAAAAGGTAAATTATATCAAAGTTTTGAAAATCAAGTACACAAAGAAATAGAGTTACCTAATAAATCTAAAAGAATTTATCTAATTGATAATGAAGAATATATTTGCATTAAGGATGATGATTGTAATTACAAAATATTGACAGATGGTAGAGAACAAGGAGTAAAGTGGCCTTTTAGAATTTTAAGAGAATTATTAGTCAGAGAAAGAGAAGATAAAGGCAATTTGTTTATGCATGGTACTGGCATATCATTAAATGAAAGTGGAATTTTGCTTTTAGGAAATTCAGGAAGCGGGAAAACTACATTGGCAGTTGAAATGATATCTGAAGATATGGAAGAAAAAGGATTTGTATCAAATGATAGAGTTTTTGTGAGAGATGGAAAAATGCAATATTTTCCTATACCAGTTGTTTTTGCGAGTGGAACAGCAAAAAACAATAAATATTTAGATGAGTATTTTAAGAAAACAAGATTATATGAAAAAAGAACAGGAAGATCATATGAATGTACTTCAAATAATGATAAAGTACCAGTTCCATTAACAGATATAGAGAAAATATTTGAAGGAATTAAATTAGAACCTCAAAGAAAAATAGATACTATTATTTTTCCAAAAATTAATCTTAACATAGGAAGTTCATTTAAGATAGAAGAAATGGATACAAGAAAAAAATACACTTCACTAGATAGAACATGCTTTACTCCGTTTGATTCAGAAAGTTTAAGGTTAGAATGGATTAGAAAAAGAAAGAAAAATATTGATGAGATTACAGAAAATAAATATGATATTATTAAAGAAATAATGAGAGAAAAACAATTACTACAGCTTGAATATGGTCCAGAAAGTAATAAAAAAGAAATTATAGAAGATATAACTAGATAGGAGGAAAAATGGAACTTATTGATATATTTAATGAAAATCACAAATATTTAGGAGTATGTGAAAAAGGGTTAGCACATAAACTAGGGCTATGGCATGAAGTTTTTAATGGAATTATAGTTAATAAAGAGAACAAAAGCATAATTTTTCAAATAAAAAATGCAAAACATAATCAAGTACATGATATGGATAAAATAGACATTTCAATAGGAGGTCACTATCAGGCAGGTGAAAAAATAGAAGATGGCATAAGAGAAATAAAAGAAGAGAGTGAAATTGAAATAGATTTTAAAGATTTAGTGTATCTTGGGGAAAGACAAGTTTCAACTATTGTTAAAGAGGATTATATAGTTAGAGAATTTCAAAGAATATTTATTGTTCCATATAATGGCTCTATAACTAATCTGAAATGCCAAGATGATGAGGTGAATGGTTTTATAGAATTTGGAGTTGATAATTGCATAGACCTATTTTTAAAAAAGAAAACAAGCATTATTGGTGTAGATAATAATCAAAAAAATGTTGAAGTTACATTGGAAAATTTCGTAGAATCTTATTTGCATGGAGATGAACTATATTTGAGGTTGTCAATAGCTTCCAAAAGATTTATAGAAGGAGAAAGAATAGAATTATTAAAATGGTAGTTTTTAATGTCAATCATAATATAAAAAATATCTATAAATTTTTTATATACATGCAAATAAAAATACGGTATAATTTGTAAAATAAATCTTTTAGGAGAATGAGATATGTTAAAAATATATAATCTAAAAGAAAAACCTAGATATATAGAAGAAGTTTCAATGCTGACGCAAAAAGAATGGGGACAAAAAGATTTATCAAAAAAAGAATTTGAACTAAAAGTAAAAAATAAGATTGTTAAAATAAAATCGAATTTCAATAAGCATAATTATTGCAAATTGATATTATTAGATAACGATATTCTAGTAGGTTTTATCTCAATATTTCCGACAGATGGAGAGGAAAGAACGGATTTATCTCCTTGGTATGCAACAATGTATGTAAAAGAAAAATATAGAGGGAGAGGTTATTCAAAAATACTTAATGATGCTGTTTTGGCTGAAGCTAGAAAAAGAAACATTAGTAGATTATATTTAAAGACTGATTTAGATAACTATTATGAAAGATTTGGTGCAAAATTTTTAGAAGTATTATCTAATGAAGAAAAATTATATTGTTTTGATATACCGATAGACAGAATATCAATTATAGGTGGTTCAGGAAGTGGTAAAAGTACATTAACAAATGTATTAGCAAAAGAATTAAATATACCTGCTATACATTTGGATAGCATAAATTATAATGCTAATTGAGTTGAAACAGATAAGAATGAAAGAGATGCAATTATTTCTTCAAAAGCAAATGAGCAAAGATGGATTATTGATGGCAATTATAATAAAACATTAAAAGAAAGATTAAATAGAGCAAATTTAATAATCTGGTTAGATTATTCTAGCTTTGCTCATCTTAAAGGTGTACTTAAAAGAATTATTAAAAATCATAATAAAGAAAAACCAGGTATTCCTGGTTGTAAAGAACGTTTGGATTTTACTTTTATATAAGTGAGGAATATGAGTGCTAATAATTTAGATAATATATTTTTTTCTTATAAGAAATTTTTGAAGGGGATATTAAAAGATTATAAAAGTAGAAAATAAAGAATGCGAATAAAATTTTGTAAATAACTAGAACTTAGTGAAAACTATTTTCTAGTTATTTTTTTGTGAAAATTTTAATTTTCTATCAATTAAACGGCATGTACTTATTAGAGGACGAAAAAATTTTTATTAAAACGTAAAATTTTGAAATGATTTTTAGACTATATAAGTTGAAAAAGTAGAATGGTTGATATTTATTTGGCTAATTATACCTTAAAAAATTTATTTTTGTGAGGAAACAATTAGAAGAGGATTTTTAGTAATAAAAAATAAAAAAATGCAATAAAATTTACAAATGCCATTATTGGTATATAAGTCAATGGTTAAGTAAGAAAGGATTTGGTGAATAGTGGAAAATGAAAAGCTTAAAAATTATTTATTTAAAGTTCAAAATCCATACCAAATAAATGTAGAAGATATAGTTGTAACAATGGAATATACTAAAACTAATAAAAAGTTTAATGAATGTATACTAAATATTTTAAGACAAAAAATAGGAAAGTAAAATTGATTTGCAATTTTGCATTTATTAAACTGTAACAGTAAATGTATCATAAATTTGCAAAGTTTATAAGATAACAACTTTAAGAAAATAAATTTTAATAGTTTCAGTAAATTGGGCTGATTTTTATTATTGGACACGTTACAATAAAACAAATGAAAAACTTCGTATTACTTCGTTAATCATCGTACAAAAATGTCCTCAATGTACAAAAGTACATCTGCGGATTTTTGACTCGATTGCCTAGTATTATTCGTTTTTGATTTGTTTTAATATTTAGAGGAAGGGAGGTAAAAAAAATAATGGCAGGAAGAAAATCAAAATATTCTTCTATGGAAAATAATACTATAAAGAATAAGATATGGTCTGTTGCATTATACATAAGACTTTCGCAAGAAGATGAAGATAATCGGAAAAGAGAAGCAAGAAAGTAATAGTGTAACTAGCCAAAAGACACTACTAAACGAATTCATAGAAGAACATGATGATTTGATAGTTTATGATACTTATATAGATGATGGATTTACAGGAACAGATTTTAATAGGCCTTCATTTCAAAGATTACTAGAAGATATGAGAAACGGAATTATCAGCTGTGTTATTGTAAAAGACTTATCAAGGCTTGGAAGAAACTATATAGAAGTTGGAAATTATATAGAGCAAGTTTTTCCATTATTTAATATAAGATTTATTGCCATTAACGATTCAGTAGATAGTTTTAAAAATCCATCAAGTACAAATACAATATTAGTACCATTTAAGAACTTAATAAATGATGAATATTGCAGAGATACATCAATAAAAATTAGAACATCTTTGAACGGAAAAAAGAAAAAAGGAGAATTTATAGGAGCATTTCCAGCTTATGGTTATATTAAAGATCCAAAAGATAAGCATAAATTAATAATTGATGAAAGTGTTGTAGATATTATAAGAAATATATTTGATTGGAATGTGAGTGAGGGACTAGGAAAAATTGCTATTTGCCATAGACTAAATAATTTAGGTATTTTAAATCCTACAGGGCACAAAAAATTAGAATTAGGACAAAATTATAACAATTGTGGAATACAAGATAATACATATACTTGGACACCTTCAACAATACGAAATATTTTAAATAATGAGGTCTATATAGGAAATACAGTTCAAGGAAAAAGAAGAACAAAAAGTTACAAAGTGCATAAAGTTGAGGCAGTTCCAAAAGAAGAATGGATAAGAGTAGAAAATACCCATGAGCCAATTATCGATAAAGAAACTTTTGAAAAAGCCCAAGAAATGAGTAGAAGGGATACAAAGGTATCTCAAAATACAAAAGAACTATCTGTATGGGCAGGCTTTCTAAGGTGTAGCGATTGCAAAAGAGCAATGAATAAAAAAAGTAGTACAAATAAAAGTGGAAGTAAATATGAATATTATATCTGTAGCACATATAGAAAAAAATCAAATAACCTATGCACAAAGCATTCTATTAAAGTTGAAAATTTAGAGAAAGCAGTTTTGCATGCTATTAATTTACATATTGATTTGTTAATTGATACGGAAGAAATTGTAAAACAAATAAATGAAAGTACATATCAAAATACCAAAAATGAAAATATAGAAAATATGATAAAAGTCAAACAAAATGAACTTTCTAAAATATCAAATTTTAAAAGGACTCTTTATGAAGATTGGAAAAATGAAGATATTACAAGAGAAGAATATTTAGAATATAAGCAAAAATATGAAAATGACATAGAAAGATTAAAGCAAAACATAGAAAGGTTAGAAAACGAAAAACAAAAATATGAAAGTCAAAGTATAAGTAGCAATGAATGGATAGAAAAATTCAAAGAGCAAAAAGGAATTACAGAATTGTCAAGAGATATAATGATGGAGTTAATAGATTGTATTTATGTGCATGAAAATGGAAATATAACTATAAAATTTAAATTTGAAGATGAATTTAAAAGATGTCAAGAATACATAGAAAACAACAAAAATGTATTACTTAAACAAGTAGCAAGCTTATAATAAAAGCAAGATAACAATAGTGGCAGAATAATAAAGTGATTTTGTGTTGTTAAAATCACCCAAGCAGGTGGTGTTGCAGCACCTGTTGGGGGAAAAATTTTTAGCGAAATATTGCCATATTTAGAAATTTAAAAAAATTAATAGATTGTATTTTCCTTAGAATTATGATATAATAACAAAGCATGATAGTTGAAAATTAGGCAAAAGAGAGGAAAATAAAATGGAAAAAATAAGTGTGATAATACCGGCATTTAACGAAGAGGAAAATATTGCAAAAACAATCAAATTAGCACAAGAAAGTAAAAATGTAGATGAAGTACTTGTGGTCAATAATTTAAGTACAGATAAAACAGTTGAAATTTCAATTAAAAATGGTGCAAGAGTTGTAGATTGTAATGAGCAAGGAAAAGGAAATGCCATGGAAACCGGTATTCAAATGGCGAAGAATGAGATAATAATATTCTTAGATGCAGATGTACAGTATGTAAAAGAAAATGTAGTAGAAATGCTATGTGAACCTATTATAAGAGGAGAAATAGATTTTGTAAAATCAGCATTCGACAGGACAACAGGAGGAACAGTAACGGAAGTAGCTGTAAAGCCGGTTTTAAATATATTATATCCTAATATGTACAAATTTTTAGAGCCGATTAGTGGAATGATTGCAAGCAAAAAATCAATTTTAGAAAAACTTATTCTTGAAAAGGACTATGGAGTAGATATCGGAATTTTATTAGATGTAATAAATTTAGGATATAGTGTAAAAGAAGTAAATATAGGAGAAATAGATAATTTATCACATAATAACAAAACATATCTTACAATGTCAAAAATGTCAACAGAAATATTAAGAGCAATATTTAAAAGAATGCCAAAAACAGAAAAATAATGGAGGAATTATGGAAAAAGATTTAATATCGGTAATAATCCCAGTATATAATGTTGCAGAGTTTTTGCCATATTCATTAGAAAGCATTATAAATCAAAAATATCAAAATTTAGAAATCATTATAGTAAACGATGGTTCGACAGATAAGTCTTTAGAAATTTGTAATGAATATGCAAAAAAAGATCCAAGAATTAAAATTATCAACCAAACTAATAAAGGGTTATCAAGTGCAAGAAATGCGGGATTAGAAATTGCCACAGGTAAATATATAGGATTTATAGATTCAGATGACATAATTTCAAGTGAATTTTTTGAATATTTATACAAAATAATAATAGACACCAATTCAGATATAGCAGAATGTGCATTTGTAAAAATTGGGGAAGAAGATGTATTTTTACGTAAATACAAATTTGACACAAATAACGCAAAAAAATATCCAAATGTTATTGTTGATTCTGAAGGAGCACTAAATAGACTTCATAATGAAGATGTAAATATAACAGTAAAAACAGTTGTTGTATGGAATAAATTATACAAAAAATGTTTGTTTGATAATATTAGATTTCCGGAAGGAAAAAGATATGAAGACGATTTTACAACATATAAGATGCTAAGAGAAATACAAAAAATGGTATCAACAGATAGGGTGCTTTACAATTATGTTCAAAGAGAAAAAAGTATAATGCATCAAAAATTTTCAATAAAAAGATTAGATGCCTTGGAGGTTTTTGATAATTACATAAAAGAATTTAAATTACATAGTGATCAATATTTGTTTGATAAATGTTTAGTAAGACATTTAAGAGTATTGACAACAATATTAGAAGAACTACAAAATTCAGATTATAATGAAAAAGAAAAAATAATCAATATAATTAAAGAAAAATATAAAGAAACGGTAAGTATTTTAGAAAAGCATAAAAACAATTTAATTTTATTTAAAAAAGAATTTATAGAAAATTCAATAAAAATATATAATAAAAAGTTTGAGCAAGCTTTAAAGGAGGAATAAAAAATGAATATTTATATTATAAGACATGGACAAACAGATTATAATGTGAAAAGACTTTTTCAAGGGCAGACAGATATACCATTAAATGAAACAGGAAAACAACAAGCTAAAGAGATGGCTGAAAAATTTAGAAATATAAAAATTGACATTATTTTAGCTTCACCACTATCTAGAGCATACCAAACAGCAAATTATATATCAAAAGTTTCTGGTGTAAATGTAGAAATTGAAGAAGGTCTAAAAGAGAGAAGTTTTGGTCAAATGGAAGGACAAACTAATAAAGATGATTGTAATATAGAAATTTTACTAGATTATGAAAGAAACTATGATTTATATGATGTAGAGCCAGTACAATCATTTTTCGAAAGAGTTGGAGACAGTTTAAATAAAATTATAGAAAAATATAAAGGAAAAAACATAGTACTAGTAACACATGCGGGAGTGACACAAGCAATAGATGTTTATTTTAATGGTTTACCTAAAAATAAAGATGTAGAATCAAAAACATTAGAAAATTGTGGAATAAGGAAATATGTAATGTAATTTATTTACACACATGAAAGGGGAAAGAAAAATGAAAGATTACGGAGAAGAAAAAGCAAAAAGAGAATTAGAAGAACTATTACAAATAATACCTGTAAAAACAAAAAATCAAGAATTTATAAATGATGTAAATGAAAATATATTAAATCATGAATATAGGTTAGCCTTAGAAAAGGTAAAGAGATTTTTAGACGAAAAAGAAAAAGAAAAAAAAGAAAAGAAACCAGCCAAAATAGAGGAGCTTGACCCTGATGAAATTATAACAGAAACCAAAAAAGAAATTGAGGAAAGTTCATATCCATCTGAATTAAGAGATTTTCAATTAGAAAAAGACTTTATAGGAATGTTATTAAACAATCCTAAGCTAATGGCAAAATATTATATATTAAATGAAGAATGCTATTTTGATAATAAAATATTTCTAGAAATATATAAGGGAATAGTATTTACCGAAGGAGAAGCATATACACCATATATTGCCAAAAGCGGATATAGCTTTGGAAAAAACAATTATGAAATAAACCATACAAAAGAATGTTTAAAATATGAGTATGAATATAGATATAAAACATTAGATATGGAGAAAATATATGTAGAAATAAAAAAATTATTCATATTAAGAAAAAATTATACATCAATGCCTATAAAAAGTATTCAAGACTCGATTGTGCAAATTATGAAATACAAGTTATATGCTCAAATGTCAGAAAATGAGGTAAAAAGTGCAGTAAATCAGGTTATGGTTACAGATAAATTTAAACAATCTGTTTTAAGTAATGAATTAACAGACTTTTTTGTTAGAGGAAATAATAATCTTACAAATGGATTAGATTTTCCATTCAAAATAATTTCAAGTGTGTTTAAGGGAATTAGAAGAGGAGAAACGATGGCTTTTGCTATGCCTTCAAATGCCGGTAAAAGTAGGTTTACCATAAATATGGCCGCATATGTAGCATTTATACATAAAAAGAAAGTTTTGGTCATTTCAAACGAAATGTCAGAAGAGAAAATGAAATTATGTTTAATTACAACAATTCTAAATAATGAAGCATACCAAAAATTACATGGACAAAAAATTCATAAATCAGAAGGAGAATTGCTAGAATTTAAGTTTAGACCAGACAATTTAGAAAACGTAAAAGTGGATAAAAATGGATTTGTATTAAAAGAAGAACATGAAACACAAGAAAATTTTGTTAATAGATTAAAAAATATATCAGAAGAATTTAGAATGACATTAAAAGCAATGGATTGGGTAAATGCACAAACGGAAAATGCAATATATTTTGTGAATATTACAAACCATACAAATGATGAACTTCAAAAAATAATCATGAATTATTATTATAAAGAAGAAATACACTATATGTTTTACGATACATTAAAAACAGATACAGAAAATATAGGAAATGGAGAAGAGATAAAAAAGACTGCGACAATGTTGTCAAATTTAGCACAAAATTTTGGGCTATTTATAGGTTCAACCATACAATTAAATGAAAATTTAACAACACCAATAAATCTAACAGTAAATGATTTAGCAGTAAGTAAGACAATAAAAGAAGTACTAGATACTTTGTGTTTAGTAAAACAAATTAATAATGATCATTTATGTGACTATGAATACTCTTACCAAGAAGTTGGAGCACCATTTAGTAGTTTGCAAAAATTTGAAGATCCAGATGTTAGATATTACGCATGTGTAGTTGACAAAAACAGGGCAGGTGCAAAACCAAAAGTATTACTAAGATTAAATCTAGCATATAACTTTTGGGAAGAACTTGGATATTTAAGGTTAAAACAATAAAAAATCCCCAATGGGGGACGGTTCTCTGATGGGGAATTCCCCATTTGGGGACGGTTCCTCATTGGGAAATTTTTAACCTCTACAAGGTTTTTCATCTATTTGACATTCGCATTTCTCGCCAGGTTTACCTTTTAGGCATTTACCTTCATGATGTCCTTTGAATTCCATATTATAGTGGCGTACATCATTTACCCAAATATCAATTGCATATTTTTTTCCTGGGCAAAGAGGTCCAAAAACGAACTCTCCATATTCATCTGTAAAAGTATGAGATACAGGAATTCTTTTCTTTCTTCCATCTTTTCCAAAATCTATCTCTATTAGTTTTACAACTGCATCTTTTATTGGCTCTTTGAATACATTTTTTATTGTTCCAAATACAACGTCTCTTGCATCTTCTGGTAAAGTGATGTCTAAATCAAATTGTTTTCCATTAGCTATTAGACCGTTTACGTCGAAGCATGGGCAGTGTGGGTGTGGTGGTCTTGGCATATTCATTTCCATTCCGATATTTTTATCTTCCATTGTTTTTTCCTCCAATATTTTTTTTAGCAATTAATTGCTTAATATATACTATGAATTTTGTCGAAAAATGTTAATTGTATCAAAAGGATAGCACCAAGGAAAATGCACCGAAAGGACCGGCTCTTTTTGGTACATAAAAAATAATTTTTGGGAAATAATATAAAAAAATTTAACAGAAAGGGAAAAATATGTGGAATAAAACAATAGAACAAACCCTAGAACAAACAAATTCAAATGCAAATGGAATAAGCCCAAAACAAGCAGAACAAAGACTTTTGCTAAATGGCAAAAATGAAATACCAAAAGGAAAGAAAAAAAGCATAATAGAAATATTTTTTGAACAATTTAAAAGCCCAATAATACTAATTTTAATAATTGCAGCAATATTTTCAATTATAATAAAAAGCTATGCAGATGCTATATTTATTTTAATTGTAATAGGAATTAATGCAATAATTGGAACAACCCAAGAATGGAATTCTAAAAGAAGTGCTGAAAAATTGCAAGATATGATAAAAATGAAAACAAGAGTAATTCGAGATGGAAATATAATAGAAATAAATTCCGAAGATATAGTGGTTCGGAGATATTATTGACCTAGAATCAGGAAGTAAAATTCCAGCAGATTTAAGATTAATTGAATGTAAAAATTTAAGTATAGATGAATCAATATTAACACGGAGAAACAAACCCTAAAAATAAAATAACAGAAACATTACCAGAAAATACAGAATTAGCAGAAAGACTAAATATAGCTTTTGCGGGAACGGTTGTTACAAATGGAAGGGGAAAAGGTGTTGTTATAAGTGTAGGAAAAGACACAGAGTTTGGAAGGTTGGCAGAAAATGTATTACAAACAGAGGATACTAAGTCACCATTAGAAATAAAACTTACTAAATTTTCTAAGCAAATAAGTGTAGGTTTTATAATTCTAGCAATAGCTTTGGCGATAATTTTATATTTAAAAAATTATGAAATTTCGGAAATATTTTCAGCTGTTATAGCTCTTACAATATCAGCTATTCCAGAAGGACTTACAATAGCAATGACAATAGTTTTGTCAATTGCATCAAACAAGATGGCTAAAAAACATGTAATAATAAAAAAGCTAAATTCTGTAGAAAGTTTGGGAAGTTGTACAGTCATTGCAACAGACAAAACGGGAACTTTGACGGCAAATGAACAAACTGCAAAAAAAATTATTTTTCCATCAGAAAAAACAGCCTACATTAGAGGAATTGGATATAATGATGTTGGAGAAATAAAATATGATGGTAATCTTGCTAAAGAAATAAAAAACATAAGTTTAATGGGAACAATAAATAATGAAGCATCTTTGAAACTAGAAAATCATAAATGGGTTCATACAGGAGATGCAATAGATAGTGCATTTTTAGCATTAGGTTTAAAAGCTTCGATAGGAGCTGTACCAAAGGTAGAATATAGAATTGCATATGAGCCTGCTTTAAAGTATTCGGCGGTATTTTTTAGGCAAAAAAATGATATAAAAGTTACTGTGAAAGGTGCTCCTGAAAAAATATTGGATTTTTGTGAATATATGGATGTTGATGGAGTAAATGAGAAAATTGATAAGCGAAAAATAATATATCAAAATAATCTTTTAGCAGGAGAGGGATTTAGAGTTATAGGACTTGCAGAACTTAGACAAAATAGTTTAGAACAAAAGCAAGTGTATGAAGAAAATGACATTAAAGGATTGACGTTTTTAGGGTTAGTTGGCTTTATAGACCCTATTAGAGAAGATGTAGAAGAAGCGGTTCAAATGTGCAAAAATGCAGGAATAAAAACAATTATGATAACAGGTGACCAGAAAAATACGGCAGAGGCGATTGGTAAGAAATTGGGTATTAATAAAATATATTCAAGAGTAACACCTATGGAAAAATTGGAAATTGTAAATAACCTAAAAGCTAATGATGAATTTGTGGCTGTTACTGGTGATGGAGTAAATGATGTTCCTGCTTTAAAGGCGGCTAATATAGGTGTTGCAATGGGAAGTGGAACTGATATTGCAAAAGATACGGGAAATATGATAATAACAGATGACAATTTTTCTACTATTGTAAAAGGTGTAGAAGAGGGAAGAAAAGCATATAACAATATAAGAAAAGTAATATATTTATTACTATCAACAGGTTTTTCTGAAATAATTTTATTTGTGCTTTCAATTATATTTAATCTTCCAATACCACTACTTGCAATACAATTATTATGGCTTAATTTAATAACAAATGGTATACAGGGAGATGCACTTGCTTTTGAAGAAGATAAGGAAAATGTATTAAATAAAAAAATCAAAAAGCAAAAAATATTTGATAATTTAATGATAAAAGAAATAACAATTTCTGCAATTATTATGTCTGTAATAGAATTTGTTTTTTATGTATATTTATATAAGATAAAAAATTTAGATATAGTGCTTGTAAGGTCGTATTTATTGACTTTTATGGTTTTTATGGAAAATATTCAAATATTTAATTGTAGAAGTGAAAGTATATCAATGTTTAAGATATCTGGAACTAATAATAGATTTTTGATAATTTCTATAATAATAACATTGTGTATACAAGCTATAATTCTAAGAATACCGGAAACGGCTGGATTTTTTGGACTTACGACTATTCCTATTCAAAATATTGGGATGCTTTTTTTGGGTACAATTCCTCTAATAATTGGAATGGAAATATTTAAAAAGGTGTATGTAAAAACAATGTGAACATTTTGTGAAATATAAAATTAATACTTGTCAAAGAAAAATCTTTATGCTAAAATTGTAAAAAAATAAAAAGAAAGAGGAAGAGAAAATGGACAAAGACACAAAAATTGAATTATTAAAAATTTTAGCAATGGTAGTAATTTTAATATTATTAATTGTAGGAATTGTTTGGATGAATAAATCTGATAAAAATTCAAATGAAACAAATAATACTTCAGCTGCACAAGAACAAACAAATACTGAAGAAAATACTACTGAAACACCAAATGAAGCTGAAAATACAACAGGAGAAAACAAAGCAGAAACTTCAAATGATGATACTGAAAATAACCAAACGGAAGAAAACAATGAAATTGAACCAGAAGTTACTGAATAAAAATGAATAAAATAAAAAGCACTATATCGAGTAAATCGGTAGGTGCTTTTTATTTTAAATGTGAACCGATTGGTATACAATGATACACTGGAATTATTAGTATAATTCGATGAAATAATTTTATATAATTTTAATATATTATTGTATAACAGGAGGTACAATATGGAACCAATACAAAGACTATATAAGAAAGATGAAAATGAGACAAGAAGTTTACATATAGATGAAGATTTGTACAGTAAATTACAATATTTGTGTGACAATGTATATGATGCATCTGTAAGCAAATTGGTAAATATTTGTGTAGAAACAATGTTGCTTCATAAAGATAAAATTAAATTTTATAAGAAACCTTATAAAACAGACTCGATTTATCGTTCTATATTATTTAGAAAAGAATTTTTTGATGAATTAATTAGGTTAAGAGATGAAACTGGAATATCTTTTAGTAGATTGGTGAATGGCAGTATTAAGGAATTTTTGGATAAGTATGATGGTAGGGCTTTTAAGGTTAAATAAAAATTTAACTAATGCAAAAAATAAAGTGTGCAGATTTTGTACATTTTATTTTTTTGCATTACTTATTTTGCTTTTTTCCAAAAAAATATTGTATTTTTCGACAATCTATAATAAAATAAAAACCACATAACCAAAGAAGAAAGGGAAGGTAGTATAAAAAAGGCAATATATGTAGAAAACTTTTTTTAACTAGCATACTAAAAAAGACAAAAAAATCAAAGGACAAGTAGTAAAATGTTATTAAAAAAAGAAGAGGTGGTAAAAGTGTTTCAAAATATAACTGAAACAGAAAAAACAAAAGAAGAAAACGGCAAAAAAAATATATTAGCCAATGTAATTTCAAAAAAGTATATAATTTTATATATAGTAACTTTAATGGTATCAATGGTAAATATGGGATACAATATATCTCCATTTAGCCTAGCAATAATAGGAGCAAGCATAGCAAATGAAATCCCAATAATTGCAGTAATAGGCTTAGCACTAATAGGAAATGGAATAACATCAGGATTAAATGGAACCATAAGCTTAATTGTTACATTATTAATATTCTTTGCAAGCATTTTTATAAGAGAGCCGAAATACAATGATGTAAGTAGAAATGAAAAAGTAATGTTATCCAGAAGAATATTTTTTTCGAGTTTAATTGTAAATATAGCCAAAATATTAATGACACAATTTTTAATCTATGATGTATTAACAGCAATAGCAATGTCAATAGTTGCAGTAATTTTTTACAAAATATTTGCAAATTCACTTACAGTAATTACAAGCTACAACGAAAAAATGGCATTTTCAATAGAAGAAGTATTGGGAACAAGCTTACTTCTATCAATTGCATTATGTAGCCTAGGAGATTTAAGCATCTTTGGATTTTCTATAAGAAATGTCCTATCAATATTTATTGTATTAGTATTAGGCTGGAAAAATGGAATACTAATAGGAACGACAGCTGGGGCAACAATAGGAGTAACACTTGGAATAATTGCAAACAATGAGCCAATAGTGGTGGCTGCATATGCAATATCAGGAATGATTGCAGGAATATTAAACAAATTCGGTAAAATAGGAGTAATTGCAGGATTTGTACTTGGAAATGTAATACTTTCATATGTAGCAAATGGAATGGTACAAAATCTAATATTATTTAAAGAAATACTAATTGCAGGAATTGCACTTTTAGCAGTTCCAAAAAATATCAATTTAAATATAGAAAATATAATAGGAAAAGATAAATTCTTACCAGCTGGAACGAATAGAGGTTTAAATAGAAGCAAAGAGACAGTAAGCAAATTGAACAATGTATCAAAAGTTGTAAAAGATATGGCAGATACATACAAAAATGTTGCAGCAACTGCTATTACAGAAGATGATATAAAGGAAAAAAATAAACAGAAATTCATAACTGAATTGTTAAATAATATAGAATATATGGAAGAAAATATCTTATATGACACAATAGAAAATGTAGACGGAAAAATAGTAGATGACATATTTTTAGAGCTTATGGAAAAACAATTTATAAGAGAAAGCGATTTACTAAGAATTCTAGCAAGAAACAATAACTACGTCGTAGGATTTGACAAAAATGACGAAAAAACAACAAGAGATGTAGAAAAAATGATGGAAGCAATAAATTCAGCATTTAGAATAAGCAAAATGAATTTCATATGGTCAGAAAGATTAAATGAAGAAAAAAGAAACTTCGAAACTCAGCTAAATGGTGTATCAAAAGCAATTTCGGAAATAGCCGATAATATGGAAAATGAGCTAACACAAAATGATTTATTTAATGAAAAAAGAGAACAAATAACATTGCTTTTAAAACAAAAAGAAATATTGGTACAAGACTTAGTTATAAATAAAAAAGAAAATGATAGATATAAAATTGAGTTATATATTGAAAAAAATGAAAATGAAGATGTAGAAAACATTATAACAAATATAATAAGTAAAGTATTAGAAGAAAAAGTCATTTTACAAGAAAAAAATGAGATAAAAAGTGAAAATTCAGAAAGATATTTACTTTTATCAGATGACAAGTACATATTAGATGTGGGACATAGTATAGCAATAAAAGACAATATGTCAGTTTCAGGAGATAGCATAATACAAACAAAATTAAAAGACGGAAAATGCTTAATAGCAATAAGTGATGGAATGGGTTCAGGACCAGAGGCCAGAAAAAGTAGCCAAATTGTTACATCAATGCTTAAAAGACTATTAAATTCAGGCTTTGAAAGAAATACATCAGTAGACTTAATAAATGCAAATTTACTAAATGTAGCAGATGATGTTTTTGCAACATTAGATATTGCAATAGTTGATTTGTATAAAGGAAATATTGAGTTTATAAAAAATGGAGCATGTCCTACATACATAAAAAATAATAGAAAAATTCAAATAATAAAATCACTTACATTACCTGCTGGAATTGTAAAGAGTGCAAGTACAGATGTTTTTGATAAAGATATCGAAAATAATGATATTATTGTTATGTGTAGTGATGGAATTTTGGATTCTAATATTGAGTATAAAAATAAGGAATTATGGGTTAAATACCTTTTAGAGGATATGGAAGTTACAAATCCACAAAAGATTGCTGATATTATTTTGAATGAGTCAGTTGATAATAATTTTGGAAAAATTAAGGATGATATGAGTGTTGTGGTTTGTAAATTTATAAAGAAAATGTGATTTTTTAGATTGGGGACGGTTCTTTTCGCGAAAAGAACCGTCCCTAATACGAAAAAAGGATTGAAATTTTTACAAAATTATATTATAATGTAAAATATTTGAAGAGAAAGGCGGGAAAGATTATGAAAAAAACATATTATTTAACAACACCAATATATTACCCAAGCGGAAAATTTCACATAGGAACAGCCTATACAACAGTCTTAGCAGACACAATAAAAAGATACAAAACATTAAGAGGATATGAAACATATTTACTAACAGGAACAGATGAACACGGACAAAAAATAGAAGAAGTAGCCAAAAAACAAAATATGAAACCACAAGAATATGTAGACGAAGCAGCAAAAGCAGCAAAAGACTTGTGGAAATTAATGGATATAAATTATGATGATTTCATAAGAACAACTGAAGACAGACACGAAAAAGTAGTACAAAAAATATTTGATAGATTAATGGACCAAGGAGATATCTATAAAGGAGAATATGAAGGTTGGTATTGTGTACCATGTGAAAGTTATTTTACAAAAACACAACTAGTAGATGGAAAATGCCCAGATTGTGGAAGAGAAGTAAAATTGATGAAAGAAGAATGTTACTTCTTCAACATGAAAAAATATGCACCAAGACTATTAAAATACTATGAAGAACATCCAGATTTTATAAAGCCAGATTATAGAAAAACAGAAATGATAAATAACTTCATAAAACCGGGATTAGAGGACTTATGTGTAACTCGTACAACATTTGACTGGGGAATAAAAGTATTAAAAGACCCAAAACATGTAATATATGTATGGCTTGATGCCTTAACAAATTACTTAACAGCACTTGGATACGAATCAGAAAATGATGAATTATTCAAAAAATTCTGGCCAGCTAATTTACATATAGTTGGAAAAGACATAGCAAGATTCCATTTAATATATTGGCCAATATTCCTAATGGCATTAGACTTACCACTTCCAAAGCAAATATTTGTCCATAACTGGATAATGATGAAAGACGGAAAAATGTCAAAATCAAAAGGAAATGTAATCTATCCAGAATTATTAATTGATAGATATGGATTAGATGCAACGCGTTATTTCCTACTTAGAGAAATGCCAGTTTCAACAGATGGTGTGTTTTCTCCAGAAGAATTTGTAGAAAGATACAATTTCGATTTATCAAATGACCTAGGAAATTTATTAAATAGAACAATTGCAATGTGTAACAAATATTTTGGCGGAGTTGTTCCAAAATACAATGGTTGCAAAAATGATGTAGATAAAGAATTAGAAGAATTTGCAAAAAATGTAACATCTAAATTTGAGAAAACATTTGAAGAATTTGAAATATCAAATTCACTTCAAGAAATATGGAGCTTAGTTTCAAGAACAAATAAATATATAGATGAAACATCACCTTGGGTATTGGCAAAAGAAGAGAACAAGGAAAAGCTTGAAGCTTGTATATATCACTTAATTGAAAATTTAAGAAGAATAGCAATTCTAATTAGTCCATTTATGGAATCAACATCTGAAAAAATGTTTAACCAATTAGGCATAGCAAATCCAGAATTAAAGACATGGGAAAGCCTTGATAATTATGAAAAAATAGAAAATACAAAAGTAATTGAAAAAGGTGAGCCTTTATTTATGAGACTAAATGCAGAAGAAGAAATTGAATTTATAAAAAATAAAATGAAAAATTAAAAGACCTAAAGAGAGGAAGTATGTAAATTGCCTAGAAAGAAAAAAACAGAAGTGGATTCTAAATTAAAAGAAAAGTTGGATTATATTGGACTTGATTTGGAAAAAATACCAAAGTCATTAAAAGAATATTCAGACATAAATTTTAGGACTTTAAGAGGATATGATGAAAAAAAATATAAGCAATATAGATTTATAAATGTAAATGATATTGAAATATTACTTTCACCAACCAACAGAATAAATACAATAAAAGAAAAATACGAAAAAGCAATGCCATTATGCTATTATTTAGATTCTAAAAATGAGGAAAATTTAATGAATTTTACCGAATTTTTAAATATGTTAAATAAAGTAAGCATACCACAAATAGAAAATGTAGAAGCTGAGCAAAAGATGCTATCAAAAGAATTACCTTTTAAAGTGAAATTTACAGGAAATTATTTGTGGCAAATATATTATTCTGAAATATCTAATAAATACTTTATGATAGTTCCAACAGATGATACAGACTATTCTACATTTTTCTATGTGTTAAAAAGAAAAATTGCAAACAAGAAAAATGATAAGATATTCGTTCCTGTAAGTTTAGTAGATTATGATGGTAAAATTTTAAGAAAAGACGAGATAAAAGATTTAGAAAACTACTTATGGCTATTTACAAAAGACTATCCTACAATATATGAAGTATGGAACAAAAAAGACGATGTAAGTTTAAATATTATTGGAGAAACAGAGCTTTTTGATAAAATAAAAACTTTATATAAAGTAAAGTTAGAAGATGAAAAAGAAGCTGCAAAATTTTATAAATTAGTAAAAGCATTATTTATATTACAAACAGAACTTCCTCGTTACTATAAATTTAGTACAAACATTAATGAAAATGGAAGTTTAGAGTTTTACTTAGATAATTCAAATGTAAAATATAGGGTATTACCAGAATTTATAATGCAACAATATCTAAAATCTGTAAGCCTAAAAAATAAGACTATTGATGATTTAGATGAATTAAAAGTAAAATTAGAAAAATTACAAAAAGAAGCAAAATCACTAGAAGAAGAATATATGGCGAAAGAAAAACAAATAACAACATTTTTAGAGTGCAAAAAAACGTTTTTTGGCAAAGTTAAATATTTCTTCAAGTTTGGGGGAAAAAAGACAAGTTCAGGTAAATCTGTAAAACAGATGAGTAAAAAAGAGGAAAAAGCAGAAAAGCCAGAAAGAAAAGTAAAACATAAACAAGAAAAATTTAAAATGGAGCAAAAAAATTATACTTTATATGAACTTGAACAAAGTTTTAAAGAACTAGAAGGAAAAGAAGATGAAGCAAACAAAATTGTAATGGATATAAATGCTTTAAAACTAAAGAACAAAAACCTTAAAAAGAAAATTGAAAATGCAAGTAATTACATAGATGAGATAAATAAACACAAAAAGAGCATTTTCGAATTCTGGAAATACTCAAATAAGGATGCAGTTGCATCATTAGATGAGGGAGAAGAAGAAGAATTTAATGTAAAAAAATTAGAAAAAGTATTTAATTATGAGGATGATTTTGAAGAATTCGGAATAGAAGCAGATAAGTTCCAAAGAAACAAACTAACAGACTCTGAACTAGATAGTTGCTTTATTGCAACAACAGATATTTTACCACTTTTAAACAGAATGAATTTAAAACTTGCCGAAAATAAAGAAATATCTGAAAAACTAAAAAAGATTAAGCTTGCGAGAGCAAAAGGCGAAGACCTAGAAGAGGATGATGACGACATTTTCAATATTTTTGGAAGAATAAGACAAACAAATAACAAAGAAAGAACATTAGGAAATAAGACACATAGAGAACAACCTCGTGATAGAGTTGAAATACTTGAAGTAAAAAAAGAAACAAGAGGATTAGAACTAAAAAGAAATCTAGAAAGAGTTATAAAAGACTTAAAAAGTGCTATAACAAAGAATTCCTTACCAGAGGATATGTATGTATATAAAGCAAGCACCGAAAAACTAGAATTCAACACATTTGAAGCAGTTTCGCTTGATTCTGAAAAAGAAGTAGATGAATTTTTGAAACAAGAAAAAAATATTGATAAATTATATTTGTATAAAATAAAATTACCAAAAGGAACAAATTATATTGCATTTACAAATATCATATTCTTTGATAATAAAAACATGACATTACCACTTGGTATGAATTTATCAAATAAAATTTTAGTGGATTTATCAAATGTAACTGTACATGAAGATAAAACAAGAGAAATAAACAAATTACAATTTGAGGAAGATGATGATTTTTCAAATATTGTAATAAAAAATATTAATTTAAATGAAATAAAATAGAAAAGAGGGGAAGAAAATGCTAGATGATAGAAAGAAAAAGGTTTTGCAAGCAATAGTTGAAGAATATATTAACACTGCAGAACCAGTAAGCTCAAATGCTTTAATAAGTAAATATGGCTTAGAATGCAGTAGCGCAACAATAAGAAATGAAATGGCAGACCTTGAGAAAAAAGGCTTACTTGACAAAATGCATACATCTAGTGGAAGAGTACCATCAGCAAAAGGTTATAGATACTATGTTGACGAATTACTTAAAGATGATAACATAAGCTTAGAAGAAGTTAAATACATAAGCGATAAGCTTGAAACAAAGGTTAATGAAATTGAAGATTTAACTAAAATAACGGCTAGTACTATTTCTGAAATAACTCATTATACTACTGTTACAATAGGACCAAAAACGGATGAACAAATTATTAAGGAAATTAAATTTGTATTATTAGGCTCAAGAATGATTTTGGCGGTTATTATGACAGATACAGGAATGGTTAAAGAAACTATTATAAAATTTGATGAAGATGTTACTGAAAAACAAGTTGAAACTATAAATTATATGTTTAATAATAAACTTAAAGGTAAACCAATTGAAACTATAAACCAGCCTTTGGAAGATTATTTGTATAATGAGATGAAAGGCATGGTTGGAGTAATTAAGCCTATAATTACTCAAATTAAGAAGGTTTTATTTGAGGAAACTGAAATTCATCTTCAAGGCGCTAGAAAAGAATTAGATTTGCCAGAATTTAATTCTCTTCAGGTTGCTAAGAATTTTATGAATATTTTAGATGAAAAGGAACTTATTGCAGATATGCTTAATTCTGGTTTTGCTGAAGATATTAATGTTTATATCGGTGGAGAGGATGAGAAGGAACAACTTAAGGATTTTAGTGTTGTTACTTTTAAGCATAAGATTGGTAATAAGGATATGGGTACTATTGGTATTATTGGTCCTAAGAGAATGGATTATTCTAAGGTTATTTCTGTTATGAAGTATATTAGTAAGAAATTGAATGAGGAGAATAAGGAATAAAGTCTTGTGTTAGGCAAGGCTTTATTTTTTATGAAAAAAATAATTTACAAATAATAGATAATGTTTAATTGTATTTGTAAAGTTATAGAATTTGTATTAAAAATATTAGAAAACGCATCTTTTTGATACAAATTCAATAACAAAAATGTATAAAAAACATAACTGCAATTCGTAATGATATCTATTTTGAAACCTACTCTACATTTTTTAAAATTTTATTACGAATCACAGAAAACATTATAAAATTTGTTGACAATAAAATGAATAAAATATAGAATATAACTAACACAATATTAATAATAAAAAAATATAGAGGAGAAAAAAATGAGAGAAGAAAAAAATTTTATTATAAATGAATATGGCGAGGTTGTGAGAGTTACAAAAGAAGAGTATGAAAAATGGAGTGAAGAAAATAAAGATGAGAAAAAAAACAGCTCGGCACCAAAATTCCAAACACCAGAACAAAAAGAAGAAAGAAGAACACTTATTGATAATGTCATAGAGGAATTAAACCAAGAGGAATTAACCAATGAAGATTATTCCAAAATAAGACAAGATGTTAAAGTGAAAACTCAAGATGATATTGAAAAGGAAAATAGAGAACGTTTAGATGATGATATGAAAAGCTTTCAAACACCTCAGCAAGAGGGGGATTTAGATGAAAAGGAAACTAAAAGGCAAAGAATAAAAGAATATTTAAACATCTTGGATTTGAAGGAAGAAGAAATGATAAGGTTAGATAACGAGGTTAAAACTATTGATAAAGAAAATAGTGAAGAAAAGAGCACGGAGGAAAAAGAAAATGGAAGATAAAAAAGAAATTATAGTTTATAAGGAAAACATATTTTCAAAAATAAAGAATTTTTTTAGTTCTATTTTTAATAAAAAGACAGAGGTAGAAATAAAACAAACTATACCAAGTACAAAGAATATATCAAATCAAAAAGAAAAGTTTAATGAGTATATATCCTTTAGGGAAGATAAAAAAGGATTAAAGCTAATAAATTCTATAAGGAAAGATTTAAACATTTTAGATGAAATGAGCTTAGAAGAATTAAATGAAGTTGAAAAAGCAGTGTTGGATAGGATAAATTATGTTGATAAAAGAATTTTAAAGTTGAATACTGATTTAAGAATGAAGAAAATGGGGATATAGTTATGTATTTTGTTAAATGGTAAGAGATGAAAAAATAAATTAGTATTAAAAAGTCTTGCATTGAGCAGGGCTTTTTTTCATTAGTCCAAAAATAAATTTTAAATAAAAATTAGCAAAAATACTTGACAACTGCTAAAAAAAAGTATATTATATACAAGAATTTAGCAAACTTTACTTTTGAGTGCTAAAATAACACTAAAAAAGAAAGAAGGGATAAAAGTGGCAGAAAAAGAAAATACTGAAGAAGTAGAAAATATAGAGATAAAAGAAAATCAAGAAAAAGTATTACATTCAAATGAAGAATACGATGAATTAAATGATAGATATAAAAGAGTCCTAGCAGAATTTGAAAACTTCAAAAAAAGAAGTCAAAAAGAAAGAGAAAGCTTATATAATTCTGTTTTAGGGGATATAATAACAGGAATGTTACCTGCAATAGACAACTTAGAAAATGCGGTAAAAGCAGAAAGTAAAGATGAACAATACAAACAGGGAGTTCAACTTGTAGAAAAACAATTCAAAGAATTTTTAAATAAACACAATGTCGAAGAAATACCAACAGAGGGACAAATATTTGATCCAAGTTTACATGATGCAGTAGGAAGTGTACAAGACGAAAGCAAACAAAGCCAAGAAATAGTACAAGAATACAGAAAAGGATACAAATTAGGAAGCAAGGTATTAAGACATTCAATGGTAGTAGTTAATAATTAATAAATATAAAAAGGGGCAAAATAAAGAACCCCATTATAAAAAGGGAGGAATTTTAAAATGGGAAAAATTATAGGAATTGACTTAGGAACAACAAACTCATGTGTAGCAGTTATGGAAGGAGGAGAACCAGTAGTAATACCAAATGCAGAAGGAGATAGAACAACTCCATCAGTAGTTGCATTTTCAAAAAATGGTGAAAGACTAGTAGGACAAATAGCAAAACGTCAAGCTGTTACAAACCCAGATAACACAGTTATCTCAATAAAAAGAAAAATGGGAACAAGTGAAAAAGTAAAAATAGAAGGAGATTCATTCTCTCCACAAGAAATATCAGCAATGATACTTCAAAAATTAAAAACAGATGCAGAAAATTATTTAGGACAAAAAGTAACACAAGCAGTTATAACAGTTCCAGCATACTTTAGTGATAGCCAAAGACAAGCTACAAAAGATGCAGGAAAAATAGCAGGACTAGAAGTTCTAAGAATTATAAATGAACCAACAGCAGCAGCATTAGCTTATGGAATGGATAAAGAACAAGACCAAAAAATATTAATATATGACTTAGGTGGAGGAACATTCGATGTTTCAATACTAGATATTGGTGATGGAGTATTCGAAGTTTTAGCAACAAATGGTAACACACACTTAGGAGGAGACGATTTCGACCAAAAAATTATAGATTACTTAGTATCAGAATTCAAAAAATCTGATGGAATCGATTTAAGCACAGATAAAATGGCAATGCAAAGATTAAAAGAAGCAGCTGAAAAAGCTAAAAAAGACTTATCAGGTGTTGGACAAACAAATATCAACTTACCATTTATCACAGCAGATTCAACAGGACCAAAACACTTAGATGTAACACTTACAAGATCAAAATTTGAAGAATTAATAAAAGACTTAGTAGACGCAACAGCAGGACCAGTTAACCAAGCACTTAAAGATGCTGGATTAACAGCAGCAGATATCCACAAAGTATTACTAGTTGGTGGATCTACAAGAGTACCTGCAGTTCAAGAAGCAGTTAAGAAAATAACTGGAAAAGATGCAGATAAGGGTATAAACCCAGATGAATGTGTTGCAATTGGTGCAGCTATTCAAGGTGGTGTATTATCTGGAGATGTTAAAGACTTAGTATTACTAGATGTAACACCTCTATCACTTGGAATTGAAACTTATGGTGGAGTATTTACAAAATTAATCGAAAGAAATACAACAATACCAACTAAAAAATCACAAATATTCTCAACAGCAGCAGATGGTCAAACATCAGTTGAAGTTCACGTATTACAAGGTGAACGTGAGATGGCAGCATATAACAAAACATTAGGAAGATTCCAATTAACAGGAATTCCTGCAGCACCAAGAGGAGTACCACAAATAGAAGTTACATTTGATATAGATGCAAATGGTATAGTTCACGTTTCAGCAAAAGATATGGCTACAGGAAACAGTCAAAATGTTGCAATTACTGCATCAACAAACTTAACAGACGAGGATATCGAAAAAGCTGTTAAAGATGCAGAAGCACATGCTGAAGAAGATAAAAAGAGAAAAGACGAAATCGAAGTTAAAAATAATGCTGAAAGCTTAGTATATAATAGTGAAAAAACTCTAAATGAACTTGGAGACAAGGTTAGTGGAGAAGAAAAAGCTAAAATTGAAAATGAAATTGAAGCAACTAAAAAAGCCTTAGAATCAAATGATACTGAAGCAATTAAAGAAGCAACAGAAAAATTAACAAAAGTATTCTATGAAATGAGTGAACAACTATACAAAAATGCAAATCCTAATGCAGGAGCTGAAGGAACAGAAGGTGTAGACCCAAATGCTGGAAATGAAGCAAATGATAATGGAAATGTATATGATGCTGATTACAAAGTAGAAGATGACAATAAATAATTGTAAAAAAGTTAAAAGAGGTTGGAAACAAAAATGTCCAACCTCAAACTTTGATAAAGGACGAAAAATTAGTTGGAGGTGAAAAAGGTGGCAGAAAAAAAAGATTACTACGAATTATTAGGAGTAAGTAAAAATGCAACAGATGACGAACTAAAAAAAGCATATAGAAAAATGGCAAAAAAATATCACCCTGATGCAAACCCGGATAATAGAGAAGCAGCAGAAGCTAAGTTCAAGGAAGTAAATGAAGCATATGAAGTATTATCAAATCCACAAAAAAGAAAAATGTATGACCAATTTGGAACAGCAGACCCAAGTGGAGCAGGATTTGGCGCAGGAGGACCATTTGGTGGTGGAAATGGATATTATTCATATACATCATCAGATTTTGGTGATTTCGGTGATTTAGGAGATATATTCTCATCATTCTTTGGCGGAGGATTTGGAGGTCAAAGAGCAAATTCGAGAAGAAATAATGGACCTCGTAAAGGTGAAGATTTAAATATAAGTATAGAAATAACTTTTGAGGAGTCTTTTTTAGGAACAGAAAAAGAAATTATAGTTAATAGACAAGAAACTTGTACAGAATGTAATGGAACAGGAGCTAAAAAAGGAACAAGTCCAATAAAATGTCCAACATGTAATGGTACAGGTAATGTAACAAGTTTCCAAAATACAATATTAGGAAGAGTTCAAACTACAAGACCTTGCTCAGAATGTAGGGGAACAGGTGAAATTATAAAAGAGCCTTGTGAACATTGTCATGGAAAAGGAACTGTTAGAAAAACGCCAAAGGTTAAAGTTAAAATTCCAGCAGGAATAAATGATAACCAAACAGTGGTATTAAGAGGTCAAGGAAATCCGGGAATAAAAGGTGGACCTGCAGGAGATTTATACATAACTGTTAGGGTTAGAAAAAGTAGTATTTATAAAAGAGATGGAAATAATGTATACTGCGATATTCCTGTTACAATTACACAAGCAACATTAGGAGCTGAACTTGAAATTCCAATGGTAGATGGAACTAAAGAAGTTTACAGAATGCCTGATGGAACTCAAACCGGTACTCAATTTACTATTCGTGCCAAAGGATTTAAGAGTTTAAATTCTACTGCTCAGGGTAATTTTATTTTTAGAGTTGTTGTTCAGACTCCAAGAAAGCTTACTAAAGAACAAAGGGAACTTATGATTGAACTTGCTAAAACTATGAATGAGCAACCACCAGTGAAGAAACGCGGGTTGTTTGGATAAGAATAGAATTAAATAAGGATTCATTAAGAATAAAGGATAAAAAACGAGCAATCTCTTGAAGTAGGAGATTGCTCAATCTTATTTTCAAAAATAGAAATATTTAATTATATTACAATAATATATTAATTGTCTTTTTTAGTGTTATTTAAATATCTATAAATGAAAATTAAGTAAATACTGTAAACTATAAAAATAAAAAGCAAGGCCATTATTGTATATGTTATGATTGTATATATATTATTCGAAAATGGCAACAAGAATGTATTATGAAATTTAAATATAAAGTAAATATTTATAATAGATAATATATCAGAAATAATTATAAATACTTTAAAAGTTTTATACTTTTTGCAATCTAAATTTCCGGTTAATGTTAATCTAGCCTGAAGAGAAAATATAAATATAGCGATAGATATAAGAATTATACCAACTGAAGCCACTAAAGTAAAAATAAGTGAAGACATATAGAAAAAGCTCAAAAACATTTTTACAGGTAGTACATAGCCATAAGTATAATCTCCGACTTCATTTGTAGTATTAGAATCTATTGGTGTTTGAAAATTATTAAAAACAAAATATAACATAAATAAAATCAAAAATATATTTATGAAGCCGCTAAAAAACGGTAAAAAGTTAATCTTTTTTTGCAAATAAATCACCCCCTTTTTTTATTATATACAAATAGTATACCATAAAAAACGGAAAACTGTTTATTTTTGCAAAAAAATGTAGTAAAATAAATAAAAATCATAAATAGTGTAACAATAAACACAAGAAATGGAGAAAAATTTATGAATGAAAAAGAAGAGATGATTTTAAACTTTATGAAAGATGAAGATTATGTGCCAATGAAAGCAAAAGAAATGGCAATGGTCTTAAATATTTCAAAAGACAGATATAATGAATTAATAGAAGTATTAAATAAATTAGAATCAGACCTAAAAATAGTAAAAAACAGAAAAAATAGATATAGAATAAATGATGAGAAGATTTTAGAGGGAATATATAGAAGAAACAGTAAAGGATTCGGATTTGTAAAAATAGATGGAGAAGAAGAGGAAATATATATTTCAAAACAAAACTCAAATAAAGCATTTAATGGAGATAAAGTAATAATTAAAATTATAGATGAAGGAAATAAAGGCAAAAACCAAGAAGGAAAAGTTATAAAAGTAGTAAAACATGCTAAAAATACAGTTGTGGGAACCTTTGAATTTAATAGGAATTTTGGATTTGTAGTTCCAGATGATAAGAGTTTTGGAACAGATATATTTATATCTAAATCAAATATAGGAAAAGCAAGAAATGGACACAAAGTTTTAGTAGAAATTACTAAATATCCAGATGGAAAAAAACATGCTGAGGGAAAGATTTTGGAAGTTTTAGGCAGACCAAACGAAGCTGGAGTAGATATGTTATCATTAATAAAAGAATATGGTTTGCCATCAGTTTTTCCAGAAGAAGTTGTAAATGAGGCTAAAAGTAAAGGAGATAAAATAGATAAAAACAAAATAAACGGTAGAGTTGATTTAAGAGATAAAGAGATTTTTACAATAGATGGAGAGGATGCAAAAGACTTAGATGACGCAGTTAGAGTAGAAAAATTGCAAGACGGAAATTATTTGTTAGAAGTTCATATAGCAGATGTAAGCGAATATGTAAAACCAGATTCACTTTTAGATAAAGAGGCATATTTAAGGGGAACAAGTATCTATATGCTAGGACGAGTTATACCAATGCTTCCAAGAGAACTTTCAAATGGAATTTGCAGTCTTAATATGAATGAAGATAGATTTACATTAAGTTGTTCAATGGTTATAAACAATAAAGGAGAAGTTGTTGATTCTAAGGTATATAAAGGATTAATAAGAGTTACAGAAAGAATGAACTATAACGATGTTCAAAAAATACTAGATAAATCTGATGAAAAAGTTCTAAAAAGATATGAAAAATATATTCCAGAATTTGAATTAATGGCAGAGCTTGCAAATATTATAAAGGCAAGAAGGCTAGAAAAGGGGTATATAAACTTAGATTTACCAGAAAGTAAAATCGAGCTAGACCAAGACGGATGGGCAATTGATGTTCATAAATATGAAACACATTTTTCAAACGAAATAATAGAGCAATTTATGCTTACAGCAAATGAAACAATAGCAGAAAAATTTTATTGGTTAAATGCACCTTTTATATACAGAATACACGAAGAACCAGATATTGATAAAATAAAAGAAGCTAATAAATTTTTATATAATATGAATTTAAAAATAAAAGCAAACAAAGACAAAATTCATTCAAAAGCATTTGCAATGGTTTTAGATGAGGTAAAAGGAAAAGAAGAAGAGAGAGTCGTGTCAAATTTACTACTTAGGACTTTAAAGCTTGCAAGATATAGTGATGAAAATATGGGACATTTTGGTATTGCAAGTAAATACTATTGTCATTTTACATCACCTATTAGAAGATATCCAGACTTATTTATACACAGAGTTATTTCACATTACCTAGATTGTGGATATGATGTGGATAATGACTTCATAGAAAAGTATAAAGTACTTGCAAATCAAGCAGCAATTAATTCTTCTGAAAGAGAGAAAGTTGCAACTAAAACAGAAAGAGAAGCAGATAAAATTAAGAAAGCAGAATTTATGGAAAAACATATTGGAGAAGAATATGAAGGTGTTGTATCTAGCATTACATCTTTTGGTATGTTTGTTGAATTGGAAAATACAGTTGAGGGCTTAGTTGGCTTTAGAGATATGGGAAATGAGTATTTTATTTATGACCAAGATAGAAAGATTTTAGTTGGGGAAAATAGCAAAAAAACTTTTAAGATTGGTGATATTGTTAAAATTAGAGTTAAGGATGCAAGTAAGGAGCTTAGACAGGTAGATTTTGAGATTGTAGACTAAAATAAAAAATCGGTATTAGTTATTATACCGATTTTTTATTTTACAACAATTTTCCTACTAAAATCCAAATTCCCCCAAGAATCACATTCGAATCCTAAAGTATAAACATTAGTAGCCCAAATATCCTTATTCATCAAAACTTGCAAATTCTTATTTCCGTTACCATCAACAAATTTCTTAACAGAAGTAACAATTTTAGCACTTGGATTTTTATGTTTAATCTTACTTACCAAATTTTTCCCCTTATCATTAAAGCCTAGAACTCTAACATAAGGAATTATCTTTTTAGAAATATCAATATCCTTTCTAGTAATTCCCAAAATAGAATACAAAAGAATTCTTCTAATTCTAGTCTTAGTATATCTTTTAGAGCAAACAATATTAATAAAATCATCAAAAGTATTACAAGAAAGAGCAGCTCTTTTAATCAAATGTTCAAGCCCCTCAGAAACATCAGGGAGTTTTTTGATATCATCTAAACTCATTAGACGCAAATTATATAAAGCAATTTTTTCAAACTTAGAAAAATCAACAACAAAATGACCTTTGTTAATTTCATCTTTCAAAATAGTATAAGAACTAGGAGTAAGAGCATCTTTAAGATAAGCGGTTTTACCAGTTTTAAGCATATTTCTAATAGCGGTACTGCTACTAATAGAACCTGTATAATCTGTTGTTAAATGCCCAGAAGATTTTCTTGGAACTAAAACAGGTTTTATTTTAGAACGATATTTTTTCAAAGCTTTTAAATATTCAATTCCTAAAATGTTATTAGGTTCTGATAAAATATTCTTGTAAGAAAAATCTTGCAAATAGCTTAAAATAGCATTTTCTCTTGCTTTAGGAAAAGAGATTCCTTTAGATAATTCGTCAGTTAAAAATGCTTTAAATTCTTTAGGTTCTTCATATAAAACATTTGCAATTATATTTAATTTATTAAGCTCTTGGCATTCGGCGCCAAAAGAGATATGGTCAACAATTTTTAACGAATTTAAGATTTTTATGGCACCATCAGCAAAATTTTCTGCACTTGATATAGAATACAAAGTAGGAAGTTCAATAACTAAGTCAACACCGCCTGCTAATGCCATTTCAGCTTTTGTCCATTTATCTACAATAGAACTTTCACCACGTTGGGTAAAGTTTCCACCAATAATTGCTATTACATAATCATCTTTTGTGAGTTCTTTAGATTTTAAAATATGATATAAATGTCCATTATGAAATGGATTATATTCAGCAATAATACCTAATACCATAAAAATTTGTCCTTTCAAAAAATTATGTTTATGATATCATAAAAACGTTTAAAAATCAATAAAAATTTAGACTATTGACAACTTTTAATCAATATGATATAAAAAAATCATACAAATTATGAAAAGACCTAAAAATCCCGATTAAAAAAACAACATGCGGGAAAAATATTTTTAGGAGGTAAGATTTATGGAAAAAGTAAAAATTGTCCAATATGGATGTGGAAAGATGAGTGCATACACAATGAGATATGCCATCGAAAAAGGGTATGAAATTGTAGGAGCATTAGACATCAATCCAAATGTAATTGGAAAAGACATTTCAGAAATCATTGGATGTAATTGTGGGGAAAAAGGAGTAAAAGTTGCGGATGTAAAAGATGCACGTAAGGTTTTAGAAGAAACAAGGCCAGATGTATGTATAGTTACAACAATGAGTTTAATAAGCGACCTAGATGAAGCACTTACATTATGTGCAGAGCTTGGAATAAATGCAATAACAACATGTGAGGAAGCATTTTATCCAGAAGCATCAAATCCGAAACTAACAGAAAAATTAGATAAATTAGCAAAAGAAAATCATTGTACAATAACAGGAAGTGGATACCAAGATGTATTTTGGGGAAATTTAATTTACACTTTAGCTGGTGCAACACATAAAATAACGAAAATAAAAGGAAGCTCGTCATACAATGTAGAGGACTATGGAATAGCGCTTGCTCAAGTTCATGGTTCAGGAATGACATTAGAAGAATTTGACGAAAAAATAGCTGCAGCAGACAAAATAAGTATGGAAGAAAGACAAAAAATAATAGAAAGCGGAACATATACACCATCATATATGTGGAATGTAGTTCCTTGGCTTGCAGACAAATTCGGATTTACAATAACATCTATGACACAAAAATGTGTGCCAATAGTTGCTAAAGAAGATATACACTCAAATACATTAAATATGGACATAAAAGCAGGAAATGCAACTGGAATGAGTGCTGTAGTTACTGCAGAAACTAAAGAAGGAGTTATAATAGAAGCGGAATGCATAGGAAAAGTATATGACAAAGATGATGTAGATACAAATGACTGGACAATATTTGGAGAACCAGATACAAGAGTTGTTATAACTGAACCTAAAACAGTTGAACTTACTTGTGCAAGTATTGTAAACAGAATACCTGATTTGATAAAAGCAGAAGATGGATTTGTACCAACTTCTAGGATGGGAGATTTGAAATATTAATGTTCTTTTGGGACCGGTTCTTTTGTGAACATGTTCTTTTAAGAACCGGTCCCAAAAGAACTGGTCCCAAAAGGACAAATGGAAAAAAGGAGCAAAAATGGAAAGAGTAGACAAAACAAACTATTATCTAGACATAGCAGAAACAATACTAGAAAGAGGAACATGCTTAAGAAACAATTATGGAAGTGTAATAGTAAAAAATGACGAAATAATATCAACAGGGTACAGTGGAGCACCAAGAGGCAGAAAAAATTGCCTTGATTTGGGATATTGTATACGTAAACAAAAAACAGATTTGAGTGGTGCTGGATATGAAATGTGTAGATCTGTACATAGTGAACAAAATGCTATAATAAGTGCAAATAGAAGAGATATGCTAGGTGCAACATTATATTTGGTTGGAATTAATAAAAGAAATGGTGAATACATAGCAGATAATTATCCATGTACATTATGTAAAAGAATGATAATAAATGCCGGAATAGAAAAAGTTGTTATGAGAGATGACAAGCAAAATTACAGAATTGAATATGTAGAAGAATGGATAAAAAATGATGACACATTAAATTAAATAGGATTTATTTTAGCCAAGAAAATTAGCTAAAATAAATCCTAAAATTAAACTTAAAATTGATACAAACCCTGTTAAATCAAATGTAAATCCGTGGGTATAATATAAAAACTGAGCCAAGAGTAAAGCCAATTATTGCAAAAAAAGTTTGAGGGTAAAATCTATCTAATAAAAATTTAGTTAATTTCATAAAAACTATACTACCAATTATAATTCCAATTCCTAACGGAAAAAGAAAGGGTAAATATATGATAGACACAGCATCTAAGTAATGTTCATAAATACCCAAAAGCATCAAAATTAAGGTATTACTAACACCCGGTATGATTATTCCTGCTGACATAAGAATTCCAGAAACAATTAAAAATAGAAAATTATAGTCAACATCATTAAATCGAGAAATCTTTTTTTCTAAAATAACAAGAAAAATTCCAAATAGAAGTGTTATAAAAGTAAAAATTAAATATGATGGCTTAAACTTTGCTTTAGATGTACAAGTCTTAATTAATGCTGGGATACTGCCTAAAATTAAACCAATAAAAATAAATTTTATTTGAATAGGATATGCAAAAAATAAATATTTTAAAATGTTTCCAAACAAAACAATTCCAATAAAGGTACCAAGACCAATTGGAAATAAATACTTAAAATTTTCTTTTATATTTTTAAAAAAGTTTAAAACACAATTAAGCAAATTTTCATAAATTCCAAAAATAACACACAAAACACCACTACTTATTCCGGGTAAAATTGCACCTGCGCCGATTAGTATTCCTTGAAAAAAGCTCTTTAAAAAATTCAAAAAATCAGCTCCTTTTAAATAAATATATGTAAAAGTTTTTAAAATATACTAAGATTTGCTTGCAATCAAAATAAAAAATAAGGTCAGGCACTTTTTATTTTTCCTCACATATAATTGTGTAGAGAAAAATGGAGGTGCTTTTATGATGTTTGGCATTTGTATGACTGGTTTCTTACAATTTTTAAAAACAGCCATATTGGTTGTTCGGATATATTACTGGAACAACTTTGTTTCCAGAACCATTAACTCCAGAAGAAGAAAAAATAGCATTGGAAAAATTTGCAAATGGCGATGAAGAAGCGAGAAATTTGCTTATAGAGAGAAATTTAAGGCTTGTAGTTCATGTTTGTAAAAAATATGCAAATACAAATCTTGACCAAGATGACTTACTTTCAATTGGTACAATTGGATTGATAAAGGGGGTAAATAGCTTTAAACCTGAAAAAGGTTCAAAACTTTCTACATATGTCTCAAAATGCGTGGATAATGAAATTTTAATGATGCTTCGTTCAACAAAAAAACTTAATGCAGAGGTTCATTTGAATGAGCCAATTGGAAAAGATAAAGATGATAATGTTATAACTTTAGAGGAAGTTTTGGAAAATGATGATAAATGTTTGGATGATGTTGTTGATACTAAAATGAAGATTAAAAAGATGTATAATAAAATTAAGGAGGTTTTGAAAGATAGGGAAAAAACTATTATTGAACTTAGATTTGGCTTAAGAGGCGGAAAACCTAAAACTCAAAAAGAGATTGCTAAAATGATGGGGATTTCTCGTTCCTATGTTTCGAGGATTGAAACTAAGGCTATTGAGAAATTGGCAGATGGGTTTAGAGAATAAGAAAGAGAACTTTGCACATAATATGATTGAAAAAAAGTGACGAAAACGTCAAAAATTTTCAATGGAGATAGTTTATTAAAATAATGTATACAAATTAATAAGTGGAACAGACAATGTCTGTTCTATTTTTTACAATGAAATAATAATTAATAATAATCATTGCACAATGAATTAAAATACAAAAAAATCGAAAAAACTCTTGCCAAAAATAAAAAAATAGTATAGAATAAATGCATAAAATCAAAATAAAAAAAGAGGTATAAAAATGCAAATGATAAAAAAAGCTGAAACCCTTGTGGGAGCAAACACAGATACTTTAAAAATAATAATAAAATATATGGAGTCAACACAAATAAACCTATAAAAATATAGGTCTGTTTGTGTTGCTTTTTCGGCGTTTTTAAAAGCACTAATACCTTGAATAAAAAAAGAAGGAGGAAGAAAAATGGATTTTAAACCAAAATTCAAAAGAAACAAAGGTATAACATTAATAGCGTTAGTAGTAACAATAATAGTACTATTAATATTAGCAGGAATAAGTATAGCAATGCTAACGGGACAAAATGGAATACTAAGTAGGGCAAGCGAGGCGCAAAGTAAAACATCAGATGCGCAAAACAAAGAAGAGCTAGAGATGGCAATAAGCCAAATGGCGATGGAATACCATTTAAATGGAGGAGTAGGAACATTTTCAGATTATATATTTGAAAATGAAGACAAACTAAAAGAAATATTAGGAGCAAACAATGTAAGCCTAGATAGTGGAGCGAAAACAATAACATACAAAGGAACACTATATTCAGTAGCAACAGATGGAACAGTAACAAGATTAGATGGAATAGGATTAAGTGAAACAACCAAAACGCTATCAATAGTAGGAACAGAAAAAGAAGAGTTCACATTAACAGCAACATTAACAAATATAACAGGTACAATAACATGGACAAGCTCAAATGAAAATGTAGTAACAGTAGAAGGAAATGGAGCGACAGGAAAAGTAAAAGCGGTGGGAAATGGAACAGCAACAATAAAAGCAACATGTAAAGGAAAAGAAGCAAAATGTGAAGTGACAGTAAAAACAATAACATTAGCAAGTAGTTTAAATATAACAGGAGAAACAACAGTAGCATCAGGAGCAAAAATAGAATTAACAGTAGCCCAAGCAGGTGGAGGAAATGAAGAAATAGAATGGAGCGTAAATGATAATTCAAAAGCAACAGTAGCAAAAAAAGATGAAAGTAAGGCAACAGTAACAGGAGTAAGTGAAGGAACAGCAGTAATAACAGCAAAAGCTAAAAACTCTGGAAAGACAGCAACATATAGTATAACAGTAACAGCTCCAAAATTCTCGGAATATACATGGACAGAAATAGCAGATTTTGCAAAAGAAATAGCAAAAGATAGTACAATAACAAAAGAAACATTGAGTGTGACAAAAACAGTAAATGGAAAGAATTATACAGCAAAAGCTGGAGATGAAAAAGTACTTACTATAAATGGACAAAATTATAGAGTAAGAGTATTAGGATTTAATCATGATACATTAGAAAGTGGAGCTACAGCATATAGTGACTCAACAATAACAAAAGCAGGAATAAGCTTTGAATTTGTAACATCGTTATTTGATTCAACCTTATATAAAAAAGGAAGTACTTCAGATTACTATAATGCTGGAGGATGGGCAAATAGAGAATTAGAAACAGTGTTAAACAATGGAACAGCAACAGCAGAAAGTGGAAAAATAAATTTATATGATATAGAAACAGCAATGGGAAAGAGCGGAATAATAAAGAGTGTTACGAAGAGCTATATAGACCAAAAAGATAGTTCATATAATGCATCAAAATCAACGGTAGAAACATGTAATGACAAATTATGGTTATTAGCTTGTTCAGAAATCTGGAATAATGGATATCAGGAAAATGCCTATGGATATGCGGCAACAAGTGAGGGAGAACAATACAAATTTTATAAAGATATTAATGCAACATATAATTCATCAAACGCAAAAATAAGTAAGTATAATACTAGTAACTCAACAAGAACTTGCTGGCTTCGTTCGCCTGGTTCCGGCAGTAGCAACTATTTCTGCTATTTGAACGGCAGCGGCGGTTGCGGCGGTAACGGTGGCTACACCTCTTGCGGCGTAGCCCCGGGCTTTGCAATCTAGCATCAAGTTAACATAAAATAAAAATAAAAATACTATCAGCCCTTCGAAAGAAGGGCGAAATTATTGTAGGGGGAAAAGATATGTCTGTATATGTAAGTCAGAGAGGAGAAAGTCAAGTAGCATTTTTGGAAACCGCAAGGAAATTATCTGCGCATACATTAACATATTGCTTGAAATCTCCTAAAAGATTAACTTTTTTCATAACAAAAGATATATGCACATTAGCAAGAAAAGTATATTATGAAGCAAATACTGCAAATAATATAGTTCCAAGAAATAGCAAAGATGTTCAAAATAGAAGAGAACACTTTCAGTTAGCACTTGCTGCATGTGAAAATATGGAATTACCATTGATAGAATTAAAAGAAAGACTAGAAATGAACCCAGAAGAAAGTAAAGAATGGAAAAAATTTGCTTTTCAAGAATGGGGAAGGCTTTTATTAGAGGAACAAAATCTTTTAAAAGGGATTATGAGAAAAGACTTAGAAAGATATAAAGAAATATAAAAATATAGGTCAAGTTCCGTATACTGTGTAGAGAGCTTGCGTAGTTTCCGAGTTTCTTGCTGGCTTCGTTCGCCTAATTACAACAATAGCAACAATTTCTGCAATTTGAACAACAACGGCAATTGCAACAATAACAATGGCAACAACTCTTACGGCGTAGCCCCGGGATTTCACAAAATTATAAGTAAGACGTAGTAACTGTAAAAGGTGAAGCAACACTTTTGTGAAAGGGGAACTTGTTCCTGAATTTGTGAGAAACAGATCAAAAATAATCTTCGATGTAGATGGCTGGACGCTTCTTGCATGGTTGGTTTATACCAATTTCATAGCCAGTTCTACTTCGCTAAAAAGTACGGAGGTTTATAATTATGAATAGTGCTGAAAGACATGAGGCAAGATACCAAAGAAGAAAGAAAAAAAGAGAAGAAAAAAGAAAATTAAAAAGTATGCAATGTGGAAGTTTGGAAGAAGTATTCTCTTATGAAAATTTATATAAAGCCGGAAAAAAGTGTGTAAGAGGAGTATCATGGAAAGCATCTGTACAAAACTATAGAAGAAAGATGATTTCAAACACATACAAACTATACAAAGATGTTCAAAATGATAAATTCAAATTTTCAAAACCACATGTATTTTGGATAAACGAAAGAGGAAAAGAAAGAAAAATACAATCACAAAAAATAGTAGAAAGAGTACTACAAAGAGCTTTATGTGATAATGTTATAGTACCACTTTATGACAATTCATTTATATATGACAATGCAGCAAATAGAGTTGGGAAAGGTATGGACCATACTTTAAATAGGGTTAACTGTCATATGCAAAGATACTTTAAAAAATATGGAAACAATGGGTATGTAGTCACATGCGATTTTCATGATTTTTTCAATAGTGTACCACATAATGTAGTTTACAAAGAAAATGAAAAGCGAATTTTTAACCCAAAGATTAGAAAAATAGCAAATATGTGCATGGAAATTTATGGAAATGTTGGATTTGGACTAGGAGCACATACATCTCAAATATATACGAACATAGGGATAAGTCCACTAGACCATTATATAAAAGACAAATTAAGAGTAAAATTTTACGGCAGATATGTTGATGATTTTTATTTTTTTGCACCAACATTGGCAGAAGCTAAAGATTTACTATCAAAAATAAAAAGAAAAGCAGAAGAGATGGGATTAGAGTTTAATAATAAAAAAACGAGAATTAGAAAATTCCAAAATGGTTTTAAGTTTTTAAAAACCAAGTTCATTTGCACAGAAACAGGAAAAGTAGTAAGAAAAATAAATAAAAATTCGGCTGTTAGAATGAGAAGAAAGATGAAAACTTTTAATAGGTGGATAGAAAATAAAAAAATGACTAAAGAACAAGCTATTAATTCATATTGTAGTTGGAAAGGGCATATGAAAAGAGGAAACAGTTATACGGTGTTGAAAAGAATGGATTGTTTTGTAGAGAGTTTAAACATATAAATTTTAAGTTAAATATCAAAAAATAATATGTAGGAAAATAGTAAAAAACATTGCTATTTTCCTATTTTTTTAGTACAATATAATAAGCCAAAAAAGAGAAAGGTGGTAATCAAAATGGGAAAAAGAGTGCCATATGGAATAGCAGATTTTAAAACAATAAGAGAAGATGGACTTTTATATATAGATAAAACAATGTATATAGAAAAATTAGAAGCACAAAGAGCGGTTATATTTACAAGACCAAGAAGATTTCGGAAAATCAATGCTAACAAGTACGCTAGCATATTATTATAGTGTAAATGAAACAGAAAATTTTGAAAAAAATTTCAAAGGACTATATGTATATGACCACCCTACACCATATAAAAACAGTTATTATATATTACAATTTAATTTTTCAGGAATAGATACAGGAGCAAATGTAAGTATAGAAGAAATGCATAGACAATTCTCAGAAATTATTTATTATGGAGTAATAAAATGTATATCTATGTATGACTTAAATATAGAAATAACTAAAGACAATAATGCCGCTGGAATATTAAGAGAATTTTTAACAAAATTTGAACAACAAAACAGAAAAACAAAGATATATATAATGATAGATGAATATGACCATTTTACAAATGGAATATTAAAAGGAGATGCCAAAAAATTCTTAACAGTTTTAGGAGCAAGTGGGTTTGTAAGGTCTTTTTATGAAGTAATAAAAGAAAAACTAGAAACAATAAACCCTCCAATAGGAAGATTTTTCGCAACAGGAGTTGCACCAGTTACATTAGACAGTTTAACATCAGGATTTAATATTGCAACAAAAATAACTAATAATCCGATATTTACATCAATGTGTGGACTAACAGAAGAAGAAGTAAAATATGCAATAAAAGAATCTGAAGTGCCAAACCCAGAAGAAACATTTAACCAGATGAGGAAGAACTATGATGGGTATATGTTTAATGAAATGGATCAAACACATTTATTTAATACAACACTTGTAATGTATTACTTAAATTCTTTACAAATGATAGGATTACCTCCAAGAAACTTAGTAGATAGTAACTTAGCAGCAACAGGAAGTAAAATAGAAAATATAGCAGGATTAATAAACAAAGAGGCAAATTATAAAATATTAGATGAACTACTAATGGCTGGAGAAATAGAAGGAACTATTGTAGACAGTTTTGAACTTGAAAACCATTTTAACGAAAATGACTTTTTATCGATGTTATTTTACAATGGATATATAACAATAGGTACGGTTGGAGTAAGAAATAAACTAAAAATCCCAAATTATGTTACAGAAATATTATATGCATCATATTTCTTAAGATTAGTAGATAGACACGATAAATACAGGATAGATACAACAGAAATAGAAGAAGGAATGCAAGAACTTGCAGAAGACGGAAAAATAGAAAAAATTACGAGTAAAGTTCAAGAATTTTTATTTCATTGTAGTGTGAGAGATAGAGAAAATTTTAATGAAATGAACTTAAAACATGTATTCAGTATGATTTTGGCATTTACAACTCAATATATAGTTTATGGAGAATATCCAGCAGGACAGGGCTTTGCAGATATGTACATTGCAAAGGCAGCAAATAGTTTAGCAACATATGAAGCGGTTGTAGAGCTTAAATATTTGAACAAAGAAAAAGCTAGAAAATTCAATTTTAAGAAATCTATAAAAGAAGCAAGAGAACAATTGGAAAGATACTTGGAAGATAAAAGAATGAAAGACAAAGCAAATTTGAAAAAATTTATTATTGTATTTGAGGGATTTGATAAATATTATATTGAAGAATTGTAAAAAATATTTTATATGAAAAAGATTAGTTTTTAAAGCTAATCTTTTTTCATAAGTAACAACAAAACCATTTGCAAACAAAGAAAAAAATGTTATAATAATAAATGGAGAAAGCAAGAAAAAGAAGGTGAAAGTTATGAACAAAAAAATACAATACACAATAATAACTTTAATAGCAATTTTAATTATAGCAACTGTGGCAATAGCAATAATAAAATTCAATGAATCAAAAAAAACAACAGCACCAATAGATGAAAAAGAAAATACATCAGAAGAAAATGTAATGGTAATAGGAATAAACACAGAAAAAGACAACAATCAAACCGAGCAAAACCAAACCAATTCAACTGAACCAACACAAGAAACAAATCAAAATGAAAAGCCGGCAAAAGACGCCTCAGCCTTAACTCAAGAAATATACAATATGAATACAACAATAGGAACTCTATACATCCCAAAAACAAAATTAAATACACAAGTATATTGCAATCCAGACCCACAAAAAATGGAAAAAATGCCAGCATTTTTATACACATCTGGAGGGTTAAATCAAGTAGGAATAACACTATTTGTTGGACATAATAGAAGAAACGGAAAAATGTTTTCAAACAACAAAAAACTATCAGAGGGCGACATATTCTACTTTACAGACTATGAGGGAAATAAGAAAAAATACACAATATATTCTAAATTCATAACAACATCTGACGATACATCATTTTTAAATACAAATGTAGATGTACCAACAATAGCATTATCATGTTGTACAGATGCAAGTGATGAAAATAGAATAATAATATTAGGAAGAGCTGATTAAAATGAAAAAAAAGAAGGTACTATTTATATCAAGTACAGGAGGACACCTAAACGAACTATTACAACTAAGTCCGCTATTTGAAAAATACGATTATCATATAATTACAGAAAAAGATAAAACAAATGAGTATCTAAAAGAAAAATATGGAAAAAAAGTAAAATATTTACCATATGGCACAAGAAGTCATCTGTTAAAATACATATTTATATATTTCTATTTAATACTAAAAACAATATATTTATATATTTTAATACGACCAAAAGTAATAATAACAACTGGAACACATACAGCGGGTCCAATGTGTTACTTAGGAAAAATATTCGGAAGCAAAATAATATATATAGAAACATTTGCAAACATAAATAAAAAAACTGCAACCGGAAGACTAATATATCCAATTGCAGATTTATTTATTGTACAGTGGGAAGAAATGCTTGAACTTTATCCAAAAGCAATATATGGAGGTTCGATTTTTTGAAATTTTGAATTGGGGACGGTTCCTTTTTCAAAAAGGAACCGTCCCCAATTCAAAAAAAGGAGAGAAAGAAATGATTTTAGTACTACTAGGAACACAACACAATGAATTTACAAGACTAATACAAGAAGTAGAAAACTGCATAAACAACAAAATAATAAAAGAACAAGTAATTGTGCAAGCAGGTTTCACAAAATACAAAAGCGACAAAATGGAAATATTTGACATGATATCAAAAGAAGAATTAGACAAATACATGTCAAAGGCAAATCTAATAATAACACATGGTGGAGTAGGGTCCATAATAATGGCATTAGAAAAAGGCAAAAAAGTAATAGCAGTTCCAAGGCTTCATGAATATGGAGAACATGTAAATGACCATCAAAGACAAATAATAAAAGTATTTAGTGAAAAAAATTATTTAATAGGAATTCAAAATGTAGAAGATTTACCAGAAGCAATAAAAGAAGCTGAACATTTTGAGTCAAAAGAATATAAAAACAATAATCAAAAGATGATAAAAATAATAGAAGATTTTATAGAAAAAGTTTAAAATGGATGTGAATATTAATGGAAAATGAAAACATAAGTAGTCCAGAAGTGGCAAATGTGCAAGAAGAAAGACTAGAAACTACATTAAGACCACAAACACTTGACGAATATATTGGACAAACTAAAGTAAAAGAAAGTATGAAAATATATATAGAGGCAGCAAAAAAAAGAAAAGAGCCTCTTGATCATTGCTTATTTTATGGACCACCGGGACTTGGAAAAACAACAATTTCAGGAATAATTGCAAATGAAATGCACTCTAAAATAAGAATAACATCAGGACCTGCAATTGAAAAGCCGGGAGATTTAGCTGGAATTCTTACAAGCTTGGAAGAATATGATGTTTTGTTTATTGATGAAATACATAGATTAAGTAAAGTGGTAGAGGAGATTTTGTATCCTGCTTTAGAAGATTTTGTGCTAGATATAACAATAGGAAAAGGACCAGAGGCGAAGTCTATAAGACTTGATTTACCAAAGTTTACATTAATTGGAGCAACTACAAAAGCAGGTTCACTTACAACTCCACTTAGAGATAGATTTGGAATTGTACAAAAATTAGAGCTTTATTCTGTAACAGATTTAAGTACAATTATAAAACGTTCAAGTAGAATTTTAGGAGTTGAAATAGATGATGATGCAAGCATAGAAATTGCAAGAAGAGCAAGAGGGACACCTAGAATTGCAAACAGATTATTAAAAAGAGTTAGAGATTTTTCGCTTGTATTATCAGATGGAAAAATAGACTTAAAAATTGCTAAATATGCATTAAACCAACTAGAAATTGATGAACTAGGTTTGGAAGAAACAGATAGAAAAATGTTGTCAATGATGATTGTTCAATATTCTGGAAGACCTGTTGGAATAGAAGCTTTAGCAGCATCTTTAGGTGAGGAAATAGATACTATTGAAGATGTATATGAACCATATTTATTACAAATAGGTTTTATTGCAAGAACTCCAAAGGGAAGAGTGGTATTGCCTGCGGCATATGAACATATGGGGTATGATTACCAGACAAAAATGTACTAAGAAAAGAGCTTAGTGGAATGGAGAAACGATGGAAGAAGATAAAATTAATAATTTAGATGGAATTGAAAAATTTTTTGATACTAAATCAATACAAGAATTGGTTTACGAAAATGGAACAGAAGGAAGAAAATTAAGCAAGGTTGAGCAAACCAAAAATAAAATATATATGGCAATACAAAAAATGCGAAAACAAAAAAATAATAAAGAAAGATAAAACAGGAGAAAAGAATGGTAGAAACACGTGATATAGCAAAAGAAACTTTAGAAATTTTAGAATGTTTTAATTCTGACTATAAATCTAAAATTTCGAAAAAGTTTATAAAATCATTAAAAGAATTGGCAGATGCATCTGAAATTGAAGTAAAAGTAGATCCTAATAAAAAATTAAAGGAACAAGAAATTTCAGAAGAAAGTAAAGATTTTATTGCATTAATATATTATACATATATTGTAGATAAAAACGAGAAAGAAAAAATATTAAAAATATGGAAAGAAAATGACAGTCTTTTTCAAGATGAATTAAAACAAAAGTATGATATGAACAAAATTTTTGAGGAAAGAAAAAAAGAAAAGACACAAACAAATGTTAAAGATGTTAAATTACCAATTTTAGTAAAGAAAAATATATTTAAAAAGATATTAGATAATATAAAAAAATTTTTAAAAAAATAAAAAAGGAAGATGAAAAAAATGAAATTATTAATGCATACATGTTGCGCTCCATGTAGTGTATATTGTATAGACGAACTAAGAAGTGAAAATATAGAACCAACAGTATATTGGTTTAATCCAAATATTCATCCATATATGGAATACAAAGCAAGAAGAGATTGTTTAAAAGAATATACAAAAAGTATAGGGATAAAAGCCATATTTGAAGAAAATTATGGTTTAAAAGAATTTTGCGAAAATGTGGTAGATGGATTAGACACAAGATGTCAAGATTATTGTTATCCTGTAAGATTGGAGCAAACAGCTAAATATGCTAAAGAAAATGGCTTTGATACAATTTCTACAACTTTACTTGTAAGTCCATATCAAAAACACGATATTATTCATAATTTAGGTGATAAAATTGCAAAAGAATATGGATTGGAATTTTTATACAGAGATTTTCGAGTAGGATTTAGAGAAGGTCAAGCAAAGGCAAGAGAAATAGGACTTTACATGCAAAAATATTGTGGATGTGTGTTTTCAGAGGAAGAGAGATATTCAAAACAAATTGCAAAAGATAAAATTTCACAATAATTAACATTCATCAATATAATATAGTAATAGTTATAAAAATAATTATTAATATATTAAAGGTGGTGAAATTAAAATGGAAGAATATACTTGTAGAAAATTTTGCAAAGGAACATGCATAATAGAAGTACTAATAAGTATAGTTATAGGAATAATTGCCGGGATAGTATTTACAAATGGATTACTTGCAACTGTTGTGACATTTGCAAATGTAGCATTAGTGGCAGCAGCGGTTATATCTATAATATTTACACTCTTAATATTAGGAGCAAAAGCATTTGGAAAATGTAGCGGATTTGATAGGTGCATATGTAAAACCGGAGGATGTTTACTAGCAGCAATAATTGGAACAATAGTTGCAGGAATAGCTCTATTAATTATAGATATTTCGACAGGATCAATTGCATCAATATTAAGTGTTGGTTTTAGTGCATTTTTCTTTGTATGGATGGTATTATCAATTGTATCTTTAATAGGATGTTTAATTAGAGATATTTGTAATAGATAGTTTACTAAAAATAGACTTTTTATAGTGTGAAAACATTATAAAAAGTCTAAATTTTTTATTAAAGATATACTTTTAGTATTGAAATGGATATTGATTTAATATATAATAACTGCGTGGTTCCCCAATAGAGAACCGTCCCCAAATGGGGAGAAAGGAAGAAAAAAATGAGTGAAAAATTAGTAAACGCAATAATAGGAGCATTTGGAGGAATAACAGCTATTGCCTTTGGAAAAGAAATTTTAGTATTTATAATATCATTATTACCAATACTAGAATTAAGAGGAGGGCTGCTTGCTGCTGCACTTTTAGGGTTAGACCCAATACCAAGTTATATAATAAGTATTGTTGGAAATTTACTTCCAATACCATTTATATTATTATTAATAAATAAAATATTAAATTGGATGAGAAATAGTAAACATTTTAAAGGAATAGCAAATTGGCTAGACCAAAAAGTAGAAAAACATAAAGGTCAAATAGAAAAATTTGGATACCTGGGAATAGTATTATTTGTAGGAATTCCACTTCCGGGAACAGGTGCATGGACAGGTTCACTTATAGCATCAGTACTAGAAATGGATAGAAAAAAGACATTTTTAGCAGTTGTAGCTGGTGTATTTATGGCAAGTATAATAATGATGATAATATCATTTGGATTAGTTGCTAAAGTAGTGGGATGATTTAGTAGAAAGAGATTCGGTATGGAAAAAATTCTTGAAAAAATAAATTACAAAAAAATAATTTTAGCTGTTATTATTATGGGAATAATATTAAGGATAATTTATATTGCATACACACCAATAACTAAAAGACAACATGATATGGAAAAGGAAGTAGGACATTTAGCATATATTGAAACAATTTATGAAACAGGAAAATTACCTGAACATAATAAATGGCAATTTTACCAACAGCCATTACATCATATAATTTCAGCTGGTTGGCTTAAGTTAGCTGAGGTATTTGGAATAGGTTTAGAAAATGCCGAAGAAAGTTTACAAATTTTAACAGCTATATATTCATCAGTAATAATTGTAATTTCATATTTTATACTAAAGGAATTAGGAATTGATGACAAATTAAAATTACTGGTAATTACAATAATAGCTGTTCATCCAACATTTATAATTTTATCAGGAAGTATAAATAATGATATTTTAATGATAATGCTAACATTTTTCGGAATTTTATATGTATTAAAATGGTATAAAAACACTAGTATGAAAAATACGATAATTTTAGCAATTACAACAGGTTTAATTGCACTAACAAAAATATCTGGAACAATAATTGCAGTACCAATTTTATATGTTTTCATAGACAAATTTTGGAATGATTATTTTAAAGAAAAAGATAAAAAAGTAATAAAAGCATATATTTTAAAGTTCATTGTATTTGGAGTAATTGCACTTGGAATAGGTTTATCTTATAGTATAAGAAACTTGATTTTATTTAATCAATCAATATTTTATGTACCAAAAGCAGGTCAGGCAGTGTATTGTGGAAACAGAGGTTTACTTGAAAGATTTAATCCATTTTCAAGAGAATGGTTAAAAGTTTTTGATTATCCAACAGAAGATTGTAATGTATGGGCATATTTAGTAAAAAGCTCATTATTTGGCGAATACCACTTAGAAAATGTGAATGGAATTGCTATAGCCATGCTTGTTTTAAACACTATAATTATTATAATAAGTTTAATTTGTTTGATTAAGCAACTTATAACCAAAGAAAAAACAATGGAAATAAAAATGATAATTGTTTTTTATTTTACACAAATATTAATGTTTATATATTCAAATACTACAATGCCTTATGCATGTACAATGGATTTTAGGTATATTGTGCCTACAATTTTATTTGGTATGATTTTTATTGCAGATGGGGTAAAAGGTATCAAATGTGAAAAAGCTGTAAGCTGCATGGTTTATTTGTTTGCGATTTTGGCGGTTGTGTTTGAGGTTATATATATGCAGAATTTAAGTGTATAAAGGAGAGTGATAGGTGATGAAAAAAAGATATAATGAGGAAATTTTGGAAAAATGTTTGCCTCCTTATTTGGAAAATGACATTAAAAATTTAAAAGAGGGATTGAAAAATAATGTCAGTTATATAGATTGTTTAATAAATGAGGTTCAAGGCTCTGTTAATAGTGCTTGGGTTGATGGTGATATTACAGAAGAGCAATGTGATTATTTGTATAAGAAATATATTAGGATGGAGAAAGCAAAAGATGATTGATTTTAGAATTGAAAAATTAGCCAACAATTTACTTACATATTCAGTAAATATCCAAAAAGGTGATAATATTTTAATAGAAGTATTGGGAGAAGATGGACTAGAACTAGCCAAAGAACTAATAAAAAAAGCAGAAGAACTAGGTGCGAGACCATATTTTAACATAGTAAATTATGAATTACTAAGAATTATGTTACAAAATGCAGATGAAGAACAAATAAAATTGTATACAAAACATGATTATCAAAGAATGAAAGATATGGATGCATATATAGGAATTAGAGCAACATCAAATACATCAGAATTAAATGGAATTCCAAAGGAAAATATGGATTTATATAATAAATATTATCAAAAACAAGTGCATTTTGAAGAGAGAGTAAAACATACAAAATGGTGTATATTAAGATATCCAAATTACTCAATGGCACAAATGAGCAAAATGAACAGAGACGAATTCGAAGAATACTTTTTCAATGTTTGTAATTTAGATTATAAAAAAATGTCAGATGCAATGGATAACTTAAAAAATTTAATGAACAAAACAGATAAAGTACATATTATAGGAAATGGAACAGATTTAACATTTAGTATAAAAGGAATAACTGCCGAAAAATATACAGGAACATTCAACGTTCCAGATGGAGAAGTAGCTTCAGCACCTGTAAGAGAAAGCGTAAATGGTTATATAACATACAATACAGAAACAACCTATAATGGAATTTTATTTAACAATATAAGATTTGAATTCAAAGATGGAAAAATAATAAATGCAACATCAAATAAAACAAAAGAATTAAATGAGATTTTGGATATAGATGATGGAGCTAGATACATAGGTGAATTTGCATTTGGATTAAATCCATATGTAGATAGGCCAATCGGAGACACTTTATTTGACGAAAAAATAAAAGGAAGTTTCCATTTTACACCGGGGGATAGCTTAGAAGAAAGTGATAATGGGAATAGGTCAAGCATTCATTGGGACATTGTAAATATTCAAAGACCAGAATATGGTGGAGGAGAAATTTGGTTTGATGATGTTTTAATAAGAAAAGATGGAATGTTTGTAATAGATGAATTAAAATGCTTAAATCCTGAAAATCTAATTTAAAAACCTTTAAGAAAGGGCTACCAAAATGCAAAAAGTAATTATAATAGGAGCGGGTCCTGCAGGACTTACTGCAGCAGACAAATTATTAGATGAAAAAGAAAAATATGATGTAACAATTTTAGAAGAAACAAATGAAATTGGTGGAATATCAAGAACAGTAAAATACAATGGCAATAGAATGGATATAGGTGGACACAGATTTTTCTCAAAAGACCCAGAAGTAATGAAATATTGGGAAGAGCTTATGCCTATACAAGGAGAAAATTCATTTGATGATGAAGAATTAAAAAGAACAAAAACATTAAATGCAGGTGGACCAAATCCAAATACAGAAGATGAAGTTATGCTTATAAGAACAAGAGTATCAAGAATATATTTCCTAAAAAAATTCTTCGATTATCCTGTAAGCTTAAAATGGAAAACACTAAAAAATATGGGACTAATTAGAACCATCAAAGTAGGATTTAGTTACTTAAAAGCCATAATTTTCAAAAGAAAAGAAAACTCACTTGAAGACTTTTATATAAACAGATTTGGTGAAGAACTATACAAAATGTTTTTCAAAAACTACACAGAAAGACTATGGGGAAGAAAAGCCTCAGAAATTTCAGCAGATTGGGGGGCTCAAAGAGTAAAAGGAGTTTCTATAAAAGCAATTATAAAAGATATGTTTAATAAATTATTTGGCAAAAAAAATAAAGAAAACACAGAAACATCTTTAATAGAGCAATTTTGGTACCCCAAATTTGGTCCGGGTCAATTGTGGGAAACATTGGCTACAAGAGTTGAGAAAAAAGGTGGAAAAATCTTAAAGGGATATAAAGTAAAAAATATAAATATCCAAGATGGAAAAATTGTATCTGTAGAATGTGAGGTAAATGGGGAAAATGTAACAATTGCAGGCGATATATTTATATCTACAATGCCAGTAAAAGACTTAGTTTGTGGATTAAAAGGAGAAAATGTTCCAGAAGATATGCTAGAAATTGCAAAAGGTTTACCATATAGAGATTTCATGACAGTTGGATTATTGGTAAATAAATTAAATTTAAAAAATGAAACAGATATCCAAACACTTGGAAACATTGTTCCAGATTGTTGGATATATGTTCATGAGCCAGAAGCAAAACTACTTAGAATACAAATCTTTAATAACTGGTCACCATATATGTTAAAAGACCCAAGAAATACTGTATGGATAGGGTTAGAATATACATGTAGTGAGGGGGACAAGTACTGGAATATGAGTGACGCAGAGTTTACAGATGTAGCTGCTAAAGAATTAATAAAAATGGGTATAATAGAAAAAAATAACATTTTAGATTCACATAGAGAAAAAGTAAAAAAAGCATATCCAGCATATTTTGACACATATTCTAGAATGGATGAATTAATTAAATATTTAGACAGTTTTCAAAATTTATATTGCATAGGAAGAAATGGTCAACATAGATACAACAACATGGATCATTCTATGGTAACTGCATTTGAAGCGGTTAAAAATATAAAAAATGGAGTAAAAGAAAAATCTAATATTTGGAATGTAAATACTGAGAAAGAATATCACGAAGAGAAAAAATAAAAATGTACCATTGGGACCGGGTCTTTTTGGTACAACAACATTTTTTCTCATTGGGGACGGTTCCTTTTACGAAAAGAACCGTCCCCAATACGAAAAAAGGAGGAAAACAGTGAAAAAGAAACTTCTATTAATAGATGGAAATAGTATAATGAATAGAGCATTTTACGGAATAATGGGAAGTAAAATGCTAATGACAACAGATGGAAAATACACAAATGCAATATATGGATTTTTAGCAATATTATTTAAGAACTTAGAGGACTTAAATCCAGATTATATGGCAGTATCATTTGATTTAAAAGCAAAAACTGCAAGACATAAATTATATGAGGGATATAAAGCAAATCGTCACGGAATGCCCGAGGAACTTGCTGATCAAATGCCTGTTATAAAAGATATATTAAGAGCAATGAACATAGACATAGTAGAAAAAGAAGGCTACGAAGGTGATGATATATTAGGAACATTAAGTAAATATGGAGAAGCTCAAGGGTTAGATGTAATAATACTTTCAGGAGATAGAGATACATTTCAACTTGCAAGTGATAATATAACAATTAGAATTCCAAGAACAAAGCAAGGAAAAACTGAAGTAGATGATTATGATAGGCAAAAGGTATTAGAAGAATATGGAGTAGAGCCAAAGTCATTAATAGAAGTAAAAGGTTTACAAGGTGATACATCAGATAATATTCCTGGTGTTCCAGGCATTGGACCTAAAACCGCAATTAATCTCGTTAAAAAATATGGCACAATTGAGAATTTGTACAAGCAAATTGAGGAAGGTACAGATGACTTAAAAGGAAAACAAAAAGAATCAATTGTAAATAACAAAGAAATGGCATTTATCTCAAGACAACTTGGAGAAATAGATGTAAATGTACCACTTGACGATACTTTAGAAGTTTTAAAAGTAGAAGAATGGGACAAGGAAAAGGTCTTAGAGTTATTTAAAGTATGCAATTTTAAGAAATATATAGAAAGATTTAATCTAGATGGTGCCCAAAGTAGTAGCGAGAATAAAAAGGATTTAGAACATTTATTTAAGATAAATTCTGAAATACCAATAAAAGATGTAAAAGAAAAATTGGGCAAACTTAAAAAGCTAGTTTTTTATTTAGGATTAGAAGAAAATCAAAATAAAGAGGATATAATAAAACAAGATATAATATCAATATCAATTTGTAATTTTGAGGAAAAAGAGGTTTATTATATAAAAAGAAAAGGTATTGAAAACGAATTTGATGAATTTTTAAAACGAATTTTTGAAAATGAAACAATAGAAAAATTTGGTTTTGAATTAGGAAGAGTCTATATTCTATTAAAACAAATAGGAATTAATGTACAAAATCTAAAATATGATGTATCAGTTGCAAGTTATATATTAGACCCAACTGAGGGAAAATATTTAATAGATAATTTAATGGAAAAATATTTGGATTTGAATATAAGTGAATACCTAGAAAGTAATGGAGCAAGTGAAAATACAAAGCAAATTACATTATTTGAAGCCCAAGAAAATAGTGTTGATGTTTTAAAATATAAAACAGGATTTTATGCATATGGAATATATGAATTATCTGAAATATTAACATCAAAATTAAAAGAAATAGATGGAATAGAATTATTCCAAAACATAGATATGCCAACTGTTGAGGTATTAGCAAATATGCAATGGAATGGTATGCATATAGAAGAAAACAAACTTGTAGAATTTGGGAAAACACTAAAAGATGGAATAGATTTTCTAACATCAGAAATATATACTTTAGCTGGAGAAGAATTTAACATAAATTCACCAAAACAGTTGGGAGTAATTTTATTTGAAAAATTAGGATTACAATCAAAAAAGAAAACAAAAAATGGATATTCAACATCAGAAGATGTGTTGGAAAAATTAATAAATGAACATCCAATAATAGAAAAAATACTAGAATACAGAAAACTTTGTAAATTAAATTCAACATATGTTGAGGGAATGAGACCATATATAAATCCTAAAACAAACAGAATACACTCATTTTTCCATCAAACAATAACAGCAACAGGAAGAATAAGTTCAACAGAGCCAAATCTTCAAAATATACCTACAAGAATGGAACTTGGAAAGAGGTTAAGAAAAGTATTTGTTCCAGATGAGGGAAAGGTGTATATAGATGCAGATTACTCGCAAATAGAACTTAGGGTGCTAGCTCATATGTCAAAAGATAAACATATGATAGATGCATTTGTAAATGGAGAAGATATCCATAAACAGGCAGCCTCAAAAGTACTTCACAAGCCAATTGAAGAAGTAACAAAAGAAGAAAGAAGCAGTGCAAAAGCGGTAAACTTTGGAATAGTTTATGGAATAAGTGATTTTGGATTAGCAGGTCAACTTCGGAATTAGTAGAAAAGAAGCAAAAGCATATATTGAACAATATTTAGAAGAATATTCAGGAGTAAATAAATATATGCAAGATATAGTTGAGGAAGCAAAAGAAAAAGGATATTCTGCAACAATGTTTGGAAGAAGAAGGTATATAAAAGAATTATCATCTAATAATTATATGGTTAGAGAATTTGGAAAACGTGCTGCGATGAATACTCCTATTCAGGGTACAGCAGCTGATATTATGAAAATTGCAATGATTAGGGTTTATAAAGAGTTGCAAAAACAGGGCATGGAGGCTAAAATTGTTTTACAGGTTCATGATGAGATGATGATTGAAGCTCCGGTTGCAGAGGCTGATAAGGTTGAAGAGATTTTGAAGAGCAATATGGAGGCTGCAGCTAAACTTGATGTGCCTTTGGTGGCTGAGGTTTCTAGGGCTGAGAGTTGGTATGATTGTAAGTAGAAAGGAGAAAAAATTGATTAAACTAATAAAGAAAATAATTATACTAATAATATTAGTGCGGAATAGTCTTATCAATTTTAGGAAAAATAGATTTTAAAACAATAAGAAATCAAATACTCACAAAAGTATATAAACAAGAATATACAGAATATGTAAAAAAATATGCAAACGAATATGGGGTAGATGAATACTTAATATATGCAATAATAAAAGCAGAAAGCAATTTTGAGCCTGATGCAGTATCACATAGAGAAGCAAAAGGTCTTATGCAACTTATGTATTCAACTGCAGAAGATATAGCCAAAAGAATAAATATTGATTTAAATGAGGAAAATATTTTAGAACCAGATATAAACATAAATTTAGGTACAAAATATATATCTATGTTAATTCAAAAATATGACAATATAAATTTAGCATTAGCAGCCTATAATGCAGGAAGCGGAAATGTTGATGGTTGGATAGAAAAGGGGACTTTGAAAGCAGATGGGTCAGATATAGAAAATGTTCCTTTTACAGAAACTAATAATTATGTTAGAAAGATTTTAAGAGATTATGAAATTTATAAAGATATATATGGAAAAAGCAATTAATAGGAAGTGATATAAATGGAAGCACCAGAAGTTACAGCAATTAGAGCAAATTGTGATAATAAAGAATATGTATTAAAGGCAGTAGCTGAGCAGGGAAAGCTGTTAGAATGGGCATCAGATAGACTAAGAGATGATGAAGAAGTGGTAAAAACAGCTTTAGAAAATGATGGTGAAGCAATGGAATTTGCAAGTAATAGACTAAAAGATAATAAAGAATTAATGTTACTTGCAATTAAAGGTGCTCCTTGGACAGCTTGTTATGCATCTGAAACTTTAAGAGCAGATAAGGATGTAGTACTATCAAGTGTAGAATCTTATGGGCAAACTTTGTATTTTGCAAGTACAGAGTTAAGAGATGATTATGATGTTGTGAAAGCGGCTGTTAGTAATAAGGGAATTATTGTGAAGTATGCAAGTTTTAGGCTTCGTGATAATGAGGAAATTGCTAAGATTGCAGTTGGACAAAATAAAGTTGCTTTTCATTATTTGAGCGAGAGAATGAAGAAGGATGAAGAGGTTAAGAGGTTAGTTGAATAAATTTTTTGCATTGGGGATGGTTCTTTTAAGCTACAAGAACCGTCCCCAATACGAAAAACTATTTAACCAATCTTTTCATTAGGAATATATTCAATTATATCAGTAATTGTACATCCCAAATAATCACATAATCTTGCTATTACAAAAATATCAAATCTAACTAACTCTCCTGTCATTATCCTTTTTATTACTTTAAAATCTGTATTAGTTTCTCTCATTAATTTATTTATACTTAGCTTTTTAAATTTTAATATGTCATCTAACTTAAAATTAAATTCTCCATTTTCTATCTTTAATTTAACCATTTATTTCTCCTAAAATTTTATATTTTAATTATATAATTTTTGTAGGACACTTGACTATTGGTTATATAACCATTATAATTAAATTGATATTGGTCGTTTAGTCGGTTTTTTATTTGTACAAATGATTTAAAGAAAGGAAATGATTTTTATGAAAATCTCTAATGAAAAAGGCATCACTTTAATTGCATTGGTTGTAACAATTATTATTCTAATAATTTTAGCCGGAGTTAGTGTTTCTTTGCTAACTGGAGAAAATGGATTATTAACCAAAGCTGTTGATGCTCAAAAATTAAGTCTTGTATCCAATGAAAAAGAAGCAATAGAACTTGTCTATACTCTTGCTTCTATGGAAAACTCTTTAGATAATTCCAATAAATACTTTATTGGGAAAAAATTAAATAATCCCAAATTTAATAATTCTCAATGGGATCTTATTGTTATAAATAGTTCTCAACAACGTTACGGCGACTCTTGGAATTATATTCCCAAAAATACTAATATTCCTGATTACGGCTTAACTAAATATAATTGGTTAGTTAATTACAATAATGGCGAAATAATAAAATTAGAGGAAAACACTTTTACCGAATTATCTTCCGCCTCTGGTCTTGCAGTGTCTGATGGACTCTTATTCAATATAGATGCTGCAAATATTGGAAGTGATGATATTTCAACTTGGGGAGATAATGTTAGTTTATATTATTATGATGATTCAATATACAATTCTTATGACAAAAGAAAAAGTGCTTTTAATGAGCAATTACCGTACAAATATGTTACTAATTTTTCTGGATATGATAGGCAACTATCTAATACTCCAAAAGACTTTATTGATTTAGAAAAGAATGCTTTTAAATTTAATGGAAATAATTACATTGAAATTTATAATGATGAAGGATTTGATTTTTCTAATGGTTTTACCTTTGAATTTTATGGAAATTTGAATTCTTTTTTATACTCTTTTTATGAATCAAAGTTTACTCCATTGGTTAGTTTATGGACAGGAAATTTTAATGATCAATGTCAAACAAGATTTGGATATCTATATGATAAGAAAAAGCTTCATTATAGTTTATCCTTAGAGGATCCTGATGAATGCGGCAGTTGGCCAGAAGCTAAATATCCTCATAATCAACAATATGAAATTACAAATTTTATTGATGATAATGTTTATTTAACTATTGTATTTGACCCTTCAAATTCAGATAAACCTACTCAATCAATTTATATAAATGGAAATTTATTGGATACAGGATGGCTCACAAAAGCATATTACGATAAATTTGTTAACACAGCAAAGTATTTAAAATTTATTGAGATAGGACGATGTACCATAAGTAAACAGGGCAATTGGTGTTATGCCAAACGGTCTTTGTTATACCACAAGACTCTATAATAAAACTTTATCTTCTGATGAAATATTACAAAATGCTATAAAGACAATGGCTTATCATAATCTTTCTAAAAAGTAATTTTTTCGTATTGGGGACGGTTCTTTTCGCGAAAGGAACCGTCCCCAATCAGAAATTTTGCATAAAATCTCTCAACTGAGCATATATAAAAATAGGACAAAGTCCAAAACGAAAGGAGAGATAAAAATGTGGCATACCAAAAATACATATGAAACAGAAAGAATACTAAACACAAATATCCAAAAAGGACTTACAAATCAAGAGGTACAAAAAAGGCAAGAAAAGCAAGGAAAAAATAAACTTAAAGAAAAGAAAAAAGAAAACATAATAATAAAATTTATAAAACAATTCAATGATTTTATGATAATTATACTAATAATAGCCTCAATAATATCAGCAGCAGTATCATATATGCAAGGACAAAATGACTACATAGACTCTATAATAATAATTGCAATAGTAGTACTAAATGCAATAATGGGATTAATTCAAGAAGAAAGAGCCGAAAAATCAATAGAAAGCCTAAAAAAATTAACACCACAAATAGCCAAAGTAATAAGAGATGGAGAAACAAAAGAAATATTAGCAGAAGAGCTAGTACAAGGAGACATAATAGAATTATCGGATGGAAATTATGTACCAGCAGATTGTAGAATAATAGAAGAATTTAACCTAAAAATAGAAGAATCAAGTTTAACAGGAGAAACAGAACCAGTTACCAAAACAAGCCAAGTAATAAATAAAGAAGATATTCCATTAGGTGATATGAAAAATATGGCATTTATGGCAAGTATAGTAGTAAGCGGAAGAGGAAAGGCAATAGTGACTGAAATAGGAATGAACACCAAAATTGGACAAATAGCAAATATGATAATTGAAGACGAAGCACCAGAAACACCTATACAAAAAAAGCTAGGAGAGGTTGGAAAAATCCTTGGAATTGTGTGTTTGGCGATATGTGCAATAATTTTCATAATTGGACTTATCAAAAAAATAGAACCTGTCGAAATGTTCATGACATCTGTTGGTTTAGCAGTTGCAGCAATACCAGAGGGCTTACCTGCAATTGTTACAATAATGTTATCAATTGGTGTAACAAAAATGGCAAAGAAAAATGCAATAATTAGAAAATTACCAGCGGTTGAAACTTTGGGAAGTAGTAATGTAATATGTTCTGACAAAACAGGTACATTAACTCAAAATAAAATGACAGTTGTAAAAACGGTTTCTTCGAATTCAAAATTATTATTAGAATTAGGTTCAATGTGTACAGACTGTATAATAAAAAATGACGAAAATGGAAGATTAGTTGCAAGCGGAGAGCCAACAGAAGCGGCTATTGTAAATAAAGCCTTAAATGAAAATATAAATAAAGACAGATTATATAAAGAAAATCAAAGAATAAGTGAATTGCCATTTGAATCAAATAGAAAAATGATGACAACAATACATAAAAAGCAAAATGGAGGATATATAAGTATAACTAAAGGTGCACCTGATATTTTAATTGGAAAATGTAATAGGATATATGAAAATGGAAAAATAGAAAATTTAACACAATCAAAAATGGAAGAAATAAAAAAGCAAAATGAAAATATGGCAGATGAGGCTTTAAGAGTAATAGCAGTGGGTTATAAAGAATTGGATTATTTTGGCAAGGCAAATTATGAATTGGAAGAAAAGCTTATTTTTGTAGGATTAATCGGAATGATAGACCCACCTAGAGATGGAGTAAAAGAAGCGGTAGAAACTTGCCAAAAAGCAGGAATAAAAACAGTGATGATAACCGGAGACCATATTGCAACAGCAAAAGCAATTGCAAAAGAATTAGGAATTTTAAAAACAGGAGAAAAAGCAATAACGGGAAATGAATTAAATAAAATATCAGATGAAGAGTTAGAAAGAAATATAGCAAGTTACTCGGTATTTGCAAGGGTTACACCTGAACATAAAGTAAGAATTGTAAAAGCATGGCAAAAACAAGGAAAAGTTGTTGCAATGACTGGTGATGGCGTAAATGACAGTCCAGCCTTAAAAAATGCAGATATAGGAATAGCAATGGGAAAAGGTGGAACAGATGTAGCCAAAAATGCATCAGATATGATACTTGCAGACGATAATTTTGTAACAATAATAGAAGCGGTAAGGCAAGGAAGAACGATTTATGATAATATAAAAAAGGCAATACACTTTTTAATTGCAACAAATATTGGAGAGATTACAACAATTTTTATAGGTTTACTTTCTGGAATGGAGTCACCTTTACTTGCAATTCAACTTTTATGGATAAACCTAGTTACAGACTCATTCCCAGCAATTGCGTTAGGACTAGAAAGAGAAGAAAAAGACATAATGAATAGAAAGCCAAGAAATTCAAAAGAGAGTATATTTGCTGGTGGCCTTTGGCAGAAAATTATTACAGAGGGTGTAATGCTTGGATGTTTGACTTTATTTGCATTTTCTTTAGGAACAAGATTATTTGGTTTAACAGTTGGAAGAACAATGGCATTTGTGGCACTTGGAATGCTTGAATTAGTACATAGTTTTAATGTAAAATCAGAAGAATCTATTTTTAAAGTTGGATTTTTTGAGAATAAATATTTGATAGGAAGTTTGCTGCTTGGAACTTTGTTGCAGGTGATAGTAGTTGTTGTACCTTATTTTGCTAGTATTTTTGAATTAGTACCATTAAATGGAATTCAGTGGGTATACACAATATTAATTTCAGTTATGCCAGTTCTAATTATAGAAATAAATAAGAAAGTTAAGAAAATATTTGAAGATAAAAAATTATATTTAGATTCTAGAAAAAGTATTTATTATTAAAATAGGAATAAATAGGTTGTTTTCGACATATAAATGTGGTAGAATTAAAAGGTAACAGTTAATATGCTTATATTTGCAGGAGGAAAAATTATGACTGAATTAAGACCAATCGATGGCTTTAAAATTCGTAGGTTTAGCGAGGGAAAACGCAGTGGTATTTTTGTAATTTACATGGTAGAAGGGAGTAGTTATACACGGTCAAAATTTTATGATGTAGATGAAGCGAAAATAAAGAAGATACGCGAAGTTCTAAGTGATTATACAGAAACGAATAGGAAAGCTAGTGAATTATGTCAAACAATAGGTTTAGTTACTATTTTAAGCAAAGTGTCTGACATTGTTTGGGAGTAAGGAATGATTTTAATGTAAAAATGGAACACCAATATATTGATGTTCCATTTTTGTATTGGAGAAAGTAAAAAAAAAACTAAGGTATTGGCAGGAGTAGAAGGACTCGAACCCTCACAGGCGGTTTTGGAGACCGATGTGCTACCATTGACACTATACTCCTATAAAAATTACTTTCTTATAATAACACAAAAAAAAGAAAATGACAATACTTTTTATAAATTTTTTCAAAATGGGGACGGTTCCTTTTTCAAAAAAGAACCGTCCCCGTTTCAAAATACTAGCAGCATCCGCCTCTATTTCCACCGCAACAGCAGAATATAAGAAGGATAAGAATTATAATCCAGCAGCAGTCATCACCAAATCCGAATCCACAGCCGCATCCACCTCTATTTTCTGGCATAATCATTCACCACCTTTCTACAAAAACTAAATTTTAAGTATATTAGCAGCAATTAGATTGTGGCCCTTGGTTACAACAACCTCTGTTTCCACATCCGCCACAGAAAAGGAGTAAGAAAAGAATAATGAACCAAAGAATTTCGTCATTGTTACAGCACATATAAGAAACCTCCTTGCTTAAAGATTTTTAATTTTTTAACTTTCGTATGCTATATAATATGAATTAAAAAAAAATGTGTTACAGCAGTTGAAAACATAAATTTTTAATGATATAATTTTTTTGGATTTCGCATTGGGGACGGTTCTTTTTGCGAAAAGAACCGTCCCCAATGCGAAATCCCAAAAAAGAAAGGATGAAATTATATGGGAAACATAGTATTATTAGATGATTTAACAATAAACAAAATAGCAGCAGGAGAAGTTATAGAAAGACCAGCATCAGTAATAAAAGAAATGGTTGAAAACTCAATAGATGCAGGTGCGACTCATGTTACAATAGAGATAAAAAATGGAGGAATTTCATTTATAAGAATAACAGATAACGGAAAAGGAATAGCAAAAGATGATGTAGAGCTAGCATTTGAGCGTCATGCAACAAGTAAGATAAGAAATGCTGATGACTTAGATACTGTAAAATCTATGGGGTTCAGAGGAGAAGCATTAGCAAGTATTGCAGCGATTGCAAATGTAGAGCTTGTAAGTAAGACAGAAAATGAAGATATAGGAAATAGAATTGTAGTTGAAGGTGGAGATGTTTTGTCATTTGATGAAATAGGATGTTCAAAAGGAACAACAATCACAGTCAGAAATCTATTTTTTAATACACCTGTAAGATATAAATTTTTAAAGAAAGACTTTACAGAATCAGGTTACATTGAAGATGTGGTAACCAGAATAGCATTAGTTCACCCAGAAATAGCAATAAAATTTATAAACTCTGGAAAGATAGTTCTTCAAACAAATGGAAATGGGGATTTAACAGGTGTAATATATAGCATATTCGGAAAAGAAGTTGCAAACAATATAATAAATGTAGACTATGAATATGAGTACATGAAAATAAAAGGAGTAATAGGAAAGCCAACTATTGCAAGGTCAAATAGGTCTAATCAAATATTTTTTGTAAATAAAAGATACATAAAAGACAAGACATTGTCATCAGCAGTTGAACAAGCTTTTAAGGGAATGCTTCCAATTGGAAAATTTGCGTTTTTAGTTTTAGATATAGAAATGCCTCCATCAAAGGTTGATGTTAATGTTCATCCAGCAAAGTTAGAGGTAAGATTTGCAGAAGAAAGTATAGCTTTTAAATCAATGTTTCATGCTATAAAAGATACATTATTAAATGCAGGATTTATGACAGAAAGAGAAAAAACAGAAGAAATAAAAAAAGCAAATGAGAATGCATTTAAAATACAAAACGCAAATGAATTAGCAGCCAAAACTTATTCAGTAGCTACTCAAGAGCCAAGCGGAAATATTGTAGAAGATGTATTTAATAGTAGAAAAGATGCAAATAGTCCAATAGATGTAAATCCTGTAAATTCGGTACTTGAGAATAAGACAGTAATGTCAAACCAAGAAATATTTGACAAGCTTAAATCATTACAAGAAGATTTGAAAAAAGAAGTTGAACAAAATCCAAATCTACAATTAACAGATACATATAAAGAGATGGAACAAAAATATAATGATATAATTTCGCCTGTTGTAGAGCAAGAAAGTAAGGAAGAAACAACTGAAGCCACACAAGACGAAAATGAATTGCCAAAAGTATTACAAGAAGAAAAAAATAATAGTGAAAGTTTAGAAAATGAAACAATAATACCAATTGTATTTGATAATTCCGATAAAGATAACGAAAATGAACAAGTATTAAATGAAGACGAAGTATCATATGGAGAAAATACAAATGAAAATAATCAAATCACAAATCACAACGAGAAAGATGAAATACCAAATAATCCATATGTATCTCAAAATGTAGAAACAAACCAAGAGCAACAAACATCAGAAAAAACATCACCTCAGGATAGCAAAGAAAAAATCTTATCATTCGAAGAAATGTATAAAGAATTATTTGGAAAAGAGCCATATGGAGGCAGAAAGCAACCAGAGGCTGAGAAAAAGGAAGAAGATGATGGATTTTATGCATTAGATGACAATATGGAAGATAAAAATGTATCAATGTTTGAAAGTAATGCAGATGCTCAAAAAATTCAATATAAATTTATAGGAATAGCATTTAATACATACATAATTTTAGAAATAGATGATGAATTATACATAATGGATCAACATGCGGCACATGAAAGAATAATGTATGAAAAAGTAAAAAAGAACTTTTTTAATCAAGCAGGAGAAAAGGCTTCACAACTATTACTACTACCAGATATAATAAATTTAACACATAAGGAAATGGATATAGCAAAAAACAATATGGCAATGTTTAGACAAGCAGGATTTATCTTAGAAGAATTTGGAGAAAATACTATAAAACTATCTGGAGTTCCTGATGTATGTGTAGACTTAGATACTGAAGAATTATTTAAAGAAACATTAGATGAAATAAATACAGTTGCAAGAACAGCTAAACAAGAAAAAGAAGAAAAATTTTTAGCAACAGTTGCATGTAAAGCAGCTGTTAAAGCACATATGAAACTTACAAAGGAAGAAGTTGATAGTTTAATGGCAAAACTTTTAGAACTTCCAAACCCATTTACTTGCCCACATGGTAGACCTACTGTAATAAAAATGTCTAAGTATGAAATTGAGAGGAAATTTGCAAGAAAATAAAATTATCCCCACTGTAAATATAACAACAGTGGGGATTTTTGTAAGATGAATAATAATAATATAAACATAGGCGAGAGATATATGAATAAGAAACTTAGGAAAGTCGTAAATTTCTTATTTGCAGTTGAAAATTAATCAAAAATAGTATATAATAAAAAAGACTTGGGGGTGTAATGGTTTCGACACTATACAAGAAAGATAAAAAGCGAGTAGTGGATGGTTGCTTCGGCCAC
>CAKPNI010000003.1 GCA_934168355.1 uncultured Clostridia bacterium | reverse complement strand
CCCAAATAGAGCCAAATTAATTGCAGAAAAGTATTTAGAAAACTATAAACTAAATTGCTACAAAAAATACTCCACATTTGACCAATACTATTTTATTTTTATTTCTCTCATCTTGCAGAGCCTCTACTATTTTTAAAAATTTCATTTTTATCATCCTTTCATTTCAGTTCATCTTTTTTGTTTTATGTAAATCTTGCATAAGATTTACATAAAATAAAAAAAACGAACCCAGCAGGGCTCGCCCGGTAGGGGCCTCAAAGTTTCGGGAAAATTAAAATGTAACTTTTCGGCCACCTACCTATTCAAATTTTTATTTTTACGATCTAGTGTTCTATAGTTCTAATTTATCGCAATCAGGATTCATCGCTACTTCCAAAGTCCAAAACGGAAACCGGTGCTGCTGCGCGAGAGGCTAATACTGCTACCGCCGCGGTCCTTGGCAGGAGTGCTCGAACCAAGGTTATCGGAGCTGCCTCCCCTGTAAACACAAGGAAAGCTAGTATTGTAGAACTCTTTTGTCCATTCCCATACATTTCCAGCTACGTCATATATATTCATTAATGAAAAACTTGTATCTGCTCCTGTTGTTAATAACGCACTTGCATTTGCAGTCTTTTCATATGGACATGCTGTAAAACTATTTCCTGAACTTGTCGAATATTTCGCATTTGCATTTGTTATATTCCATAAATTATTATTATAATTTCCAATTGTTGTACTGTTAGAAGTTAAATTTGCTTTTGTTGTTGCATTTTTTGTCTCAATAAATTTCAAAATTAGATCCCATTGTACTCCATAAATCAAGCTACTTGTTACTCCATCATAATTCATTCTTTCTGCTAATGTTTGTGCTTCATCTCTTGTCACATAATTATATGGAATCTTATTTTGTTTTACTACTGCTTTGTCACTTGCTGATATTTCTGTATGCGATTTTCTTGGTGTATCTCCCTCTAATCCTGCTTCATATCTTCCTATCCAAAATCCTCCATTTGTATATACACTTTTTAACATATTTTTATAATCATCAGAATATGTTGTTCCATCTGTGTTTGTATCTTTATAATGTGAATTTGAATAATCAGAAGTATAAGCTTTCAAACAATCTCTTATTTTTTCCCAATCATCTGCTGAACTTGGTGTTCCTTTTGTATTATATTTTGTATCTGAATATATTGTTGTTGGCACTTCAACCCACACATATTCATTATCATTACTATCTTTTATTACTAATCCTGTAGACAAATCTCCCTCTTTTTTTGAAAAAGTACTATTTGGCAAATATGGCGTTGTTCCCCCTCCTGTTGGTAAAGTTCCTACACTTCCGCCTCCTTGGTTTCCACCACTTGTTCCTCCTGATGTTGTTCCTCCAATTTTACCAGTAGAATCTATTTTAAATTCCTTTCCATCTACAGTTACTGTCCATCCTGATGTGGCATCTCCTGAGATTTCATATTTTCCAGCTCCTATATTGTTATTTAAAGCTGTCTTTAAATTAACATCTGTTAAGCTTCCTAATCCTTGGGTTAACGCATCTGTTACTGATAATTTTACTAATTCTTCTGTCTGTGCTGTTCCTGTTTTTTCTTGTGCTTCACTTGCCCTATTTAGTATTCCATTTTGTCCTGTTAACATTGCTATACTTATTCCTGCTAATATTAATAGCACTATTATAGTTACAACGAGCGCAATTAGGGTTATACCTTTGTTTCTTCTTAATGTTTCTTTTAACATTTTTCTTCCTCCTAGATTTTATTTTTTGTTTTATATAAATTAAAGCCATTTTTTATATACATATCTATCTTTGCCATTTCTAGCTTTTTTATACTTAACAATTAGCAGTCTTATTCGATTTTCAATGTACATAAATTTTTGGCTGTTCATTTTACATGCTTTTATGTTATCATATTCAGTATATTTTTGCAATCATTTTTGCATTTGTTTTATATTACATTTTTATTACAAAAATTACAATTCTTTCAAACCAATTCAAAAAAGCTTGTATATTTACTATCATTTGTATATAATACTATCAAAAAAGGAGGAAAAATTTATGGGAACACCACACAATAATGCCGAAATCGGTCAAATAGCTAAGAATGTAATTATGCCCGGCGACCCAAATAGAGCCAAATTAATTGCAGAAAAGTATTTAGAAAACTATAAACTAGTAAGTGATGTAAGGGGAATTTATGCTTTTACCGGAACCTATAAAGACAAAGAAGTAACAATTATGGCTTCAGGTATGGGAATGCCAAGTATGGGAATTTATTCTTATGAGCTTTTTAAGTTTTATGATGTTGATAATATTATAAGAATTGGTTCTTGTGGAGCCATGGTTCCAGAACTTGATATGTTTGATGTAATTCTTTGCAATGAGGTTTTTACAGAAGGAAATTATGCTTTAACTTTTGCAAGTGAAAATTGTCATATTATTAAGCCAAGTCAAACTTTAAATAAAAAAATTATTAACACTGCAACAGAAAAAAATCAAAAATTAATTGTTGGTAATACTGTTTGTACAGAAGTTTTTGATGAATATATTATAGACTTAGATGGATATAAAAATAGAATCCCTACTGATTTTCACCCAATTTCAGCCGAAATGGAAGCTTTTGCTCTTTTGTATAATGCTTATAAATTAGGAAAAAATGCAAGCTGTCTTATGACAGTTGTAGATTCTACATTTAAGAAGGTTCATGCTTCTTCAGAGGAGAGAGAGCAAGGATTAAGTAAGATGATTGAGCTTGCTTTAGGTAGTATTTAAAAAGGCTATTAATGTTTGAGATTATTTTATTAGTTTCAAACATTAATAGCTTTTCTCGTTACACAATTAATAAATTTTTGTAATATTTAATCTAAATTTCACTTTTTTCCCTTTTCCACTTGTAATTTTCTCCAATTTGTAGGATAATAGAAGGGACTGAAAAATATAAAAATAAGAGGGATTAATATATGATGAAATTAATAGACAATTTATTAAAAAAATTAAATGTAAATAGAAATACATTCTTTACTTTTATATTAACTTTAATTTCTTTTTACATATGTATAGACAGACTAGTCGAAATGTTACTTATGATATTTACAGGTGTTTCAAGTTCATATTGGGGACCATTTAGATACACATTAGCATTAGCCTGTCCAGCATTTGCATTTACATTTTCGGGAAAATCAAGCTTTGCACATGATAGAGCACACAAAGTAACCTTATTTTATACATATTTAACAGCCATTTATATAATTGCAATTTCAATGTTCTCGCAATGGCTAAATGGTGGATTATGGTTACTATTCACTTCTGTACCTAATTATGCAAATATAATTACAGAATTTCCAAGTATGGTTAGACATGCATTCTCAGCAATTGCACTATACCTACCTTTAGTAACATTTTACCCATTCATTGCTAACAAAATAATTTTAGGAATTAACGATTCCACAGAACAAATAAAATCAATATGGGATTATCAAGGAATCAACCTTTCAGACCCAACAATAAAGCACAATGCATATATGTGTGACATAAGTTTTGTATATGACTATAATACAGGAAAAAAAGTAACATATGGTGAAACAGCAAGATATAGGTCACTTCTAGTATGTGGAGGCTCTGGTTCTGGTAAAACCTCGAGAGTATTCGAGCCAATGATAGCACAAGATATAGAGAAAAAGTTTTTCTTTAAAGAAGCATCAAAAGAACTTGGATTTACAGCATTAAAAACAGGAATAGCTTCACTTACAGGTCCATATAGTAACGAATACTTAAATGCCAACTTCAAATTAAGTATGTTAACACCAGCCTTTGGAAAAGAAACATTATATAATACATTTATGCAAAAAATGATGCTAACAAATGCACCTAAACCTATTTATAGAGATGTTGGTATGACATATTTATCTCCAGACAGTGAAAGCATATTTAAAATGGTAGATGTTTGTGATAATTACGGAGTTTCATATGTACTTTTGGATCCACTACATCCTGCAGATTCAGTAGGACTTAACCCATTTGTATATGATGATCCAAATACAATTGCAGTAACAATTTCATCTACATTAAATGGAATAAAAGCTCCAGATTATGATAATTATTCTGAAGATGTTGTTATTCAAGTATTAGAAAATTTAACAATACTATTAAAATTAATATATCCACAAATGAACAATGGAATACTTCCTAACATGGAAGATATGCTAAAACTTTTAAACAACTTTAGTTTAGTACAAAAAATGTGTGAAATTCTAAAAAAAGATACAGAACTTGCTGAAGAATATTCTATGTTACTTACATTCTTTGAAAAAAATTTCTACCCTCATGGTAAAGGCTTAGAAAATATGGAAAAATATGCATTTTACATATCTAGTAGATTAGAAAACTTATTACGTTCTTCAAAAATCAAAACTATTTTATGTAATAGGCATACAAATATCAACTTTGACGAAAGCTTAAAAAACGGTGATTTCATTTTTGTATGTACACGCCGTGGAGATTCAGGAAAATTTGCAAGTACAGCATTTGGTTTATTCTTCTTAATTTCAATGCAAAACGCAGTTTTAAGAAGACCTGGAAGCGAGAAAACTCGTATTCCTCACTACTTATATATTGACGAATTCCCTGATTTTGTAACTAGAGATACTGAAACAATCTTTACAATGTATAGAAAATATTGTGTTGGAACAACAATTTCCGCCCAAAGTATTTCAATGTTTGGTACATCTGGTGTTACAAATGTAAGCCTTGGAGATGTTGTCAAAGAAAACTCTGCAATGTCTAAATTTAATAGCACTATACTTTCTAACTGTGCAAGTAAAGTCTACACAGGTGGTGCAGCACCTATTGATGAATTACAATGGTGGCAAAAAGAAATTGGTCAATGGAAACAATGGCAATATAAAGCTCGTGATTATGATGCTGCAAAAGGTACTTTATCATCATCACTTAAAGAAGCCAAATATGATTACAAAGATAAGGTTATGGCTGGAAATATGCAATTCTTAACTGATGATAAATGTGCATATAAAATTGTTGGAGACAATGGTGCTCCTCAAAACAGTGACGGTATTATAAGCTTTATGGCTCCTAAATATAAGGAAAAACATAAAGGTAAAAAATATGATTTTGCTAAATATACTTCTAGTGATGCAATCTCTGATTCTAATGACAATGATGGCTCTTCTAGAAAGAGATTTAATCCTAATAAGGTTAGTTTTAGAGATAATAAAAATGATGAGGTTGACCCTATTCAGTCTAATACTTCTAATATATTTTTAGATAATGATGATGCTATTGTGGTTAATTTTAAGAAGGATAAGAAATAGTTTTTGGGTTTATAGAATAAAAAATGAGGTGGTGGCACCTCATTTTTCCATTTTTTATTTCATTTCTTTTTCCGGTATTTTATGCAAATTATAAACGCTAAAAGCAAGCTCATTTATTTTTATCAATCTTTTTCATATTTATATATTTTGAAAATATTTTTCCTACTACGAACTTAATTCCTTATTGTAGTTCATCCCAACAATATACATATACGTGATTTTGAATTGTATATATTATTGACATATAGTGCCCATCCAACCAATCTTTATCTGTTTTCTCCATTTCTTCATCATTAAATATTGCAATCTCCGGCAAATTATTTTCTCCCGATATTCTATATACTTTCCCATCTTTTGTTCTTAAACAGAAAGCTACACCTGTTAATGACACATCTTCAACATTACTTAAACCATTAATCTTAGCCGGGGTATTTTGATTCTTTCTTGTTCCAATTCCCAATTGACCATTGCTATTTTCTCCCCAAGCATATACTTCCCCTGTATTTGTCTTGGCAAATATAGAATAACAACCAATATCAATATATATTCTTTCAATATTTGATATGCCGTTTATTTTTACTGGTGTACTTTGATCTTCTGTGTTCCCTATTCCTAATTGACCATAATGATTGTTTCCCCATGCATATATTTCTCCGGATTTGTTTTTGGCAAATATATTAATTCCATCTATATATAATTCTTCGACATTTGTTACACCATTTACTTTTACTGGTGTACTTTGATCTTCTGTGTTCCCTATTCCTAATTGACCATAATGATTACCTCCCCATGCATATATTTCCCCAGATTTGTTTTTGGCAAATATACTACTTCCATCTATATATAGTTCTTCGACATTTGTTACACCATTTACTTTTACCGGTATACTTTGATTTTCTATATTTCCTATTCCTAATTCACCTATACCATTTGCTCCCCATGCATATACTTCTCCGGATTTGTTTTTGGCAAACGTTGCACTTCCACCTATATATATTTCAACATTTGTTATACCGTTTACTTTTACTGGTGAACTTTGGTTTTCTGTATTTCCTATTCCTAATTGACCATAATAATTATCTCCCCATGAATATATTTCTCCAGATTTGTTTTTGGCAAATGTACTACTTCCATCTGTATATAGTTCTTCGACATTTGTTATACCATTTACTTTTACTGGTGCACTTTGATCTTCTGTATTTCCTATTCCTAATTCACAATAATAATTGTCTCCCCATGCATATATTTCTCCACTTTTTGTTAATACAAAGTATGATCCAGAGCTACAAATTGCTTTCTGTATTTCACCTATTTCACTTACTTCACTTTTTTTATTAATTTCAGTCCAAGTTTTCATTGGTATATTATCCATATCTATATCTAATTCCCAAAGTCGATTATCTTCTGACACACCATAATTTCCCATTACTTTTACTATTCTGTCACTTGAACTACTATTATTATCTTTACTTGTCATGCTTCCACTTTTTTCAATATCATACTTTTTATACTCTCCAGTATATACCCAAGGTCCATCTCCTGTTAATGGTCCTTTTAAGCCATTATTTGTTAAAGCTGTTTGTAAATCTTCTGTTGTAATTGAATCCAATCCTTGTGTTAACGCATCTGATATTGAAAGTTTTACACTTTCCTCTTCCTGCGATATTCCTGTTTTATCTTTTGCCTCTGACGCCCTGTTTAATATTCCATTTTGTCCTGTTAGCATGCTTATACTTATTCCTACTAAAATTAACAAAACAATAATTGTTACTACTAACGCGATTAACGTTATTCCTTTGTTTCTTTTGAATTTTTGTTCTAAATTCATTTCTTTTCCTCCCTTTCCTTTTTCGGTATTTCATACAAATTATAAACGCCAAAAGCAAGCAAAACAGACCTATTACTTTATAGGTTTATTTTGCTTGCTTCTTCTATTTATTTTATTTTTTCTAAAATTACCCGTGTGTGTGTGTTTGTGTGTGTGTACTCCTGCAAGGGTTTCAGCGTTTATTATCTTTTGCATCTCTATACCTCTTTTTTTGTTTTATTTTATGACAGTATTCTATACTATTTCATTTATTTTGACAAGAGTTTTTTCACATTTATATATTTTTTTAAACCAATTTTTGGCATCATATCCAATATTGTAAAATTAATCCTGACACAACACCTACAAAATACATAATTCCCACAATACTCAAATTTTCTTTCAAATGTTTTTTATTACTTCTAAACAAAACCAAAAGTCCTACCCCAGCACCAGTAAGTAAACCGGAAATCAAAGATGCCATATTAATAACATTTTCAATATAAAGATTAGTTATAATAACAGATGCTGCGCAATTCGGAATAAGTCCTATTAAACTTGAAATAACAGGTCCTAAGAAAACATTATTTTTGATAAATGTTTCTATTGTATCTTCCCCTATTAAACCAATAACCAAATTAATAATCAATGTAATTATAAAAATATAAACTGTTATATTAATAGTGTGAACTATACTTGCCTTTAAAATTCCCTGCTCATGGCAATGACAATGTTCATCTTCACACATCTCTCCTATATTTTCATCATCTTGAGTATTTGACATTTCTTTTGGACTTTTGTTCATTCTAAATTTTCTAAAAATAAAATCTATAACGAGTCCCCAAAATACACCTAAAACCAACTTTATTCCAAGAACTTTCATCATCAAACTAACTGGCATTGCTTCTGATATAAATATAGGTATCATCTCATCTGATGTTGACAAATAAACTGCAATTAATGTTCCTATTGATATCAATCTTGATGAATATAAATTAGTTGCAGATGCAGAAAATCCACATTGTGGTAAGATTCCGCACTATTCCGCCTATTATGGGTCCGAATTTTCCAGATTTTTTTATTTTTTCTCTTATTTTTTTACTTGTTTTGTTTTCTATATATTCCATTATTAAATATGTTATAAATAAAAATGGAATTAATTTTATTGTGTCTATAATTGCTTCTTGTAATATTTCTATCATAATCTTCTCCTTTTTTGAAATGGGGACGGTTCTTTTTTGAAAAAGGAACCGTCCCCATTTCAAAAAATCATCCCTTTGTAGGCACCTTTATAACAACCTCTGTACCCTTACCTACTTCACTCTTAATATCAATACTTCCACCATTCTTGTCCAAAATCTCCTTAGCAATAGAAAGACCAAGTCCTGTTCCGCCATTTTCTCTGCTTCTAGCCTTGTCCACTCTATAAAATCGCTCAAAAATCCTATTCAAATCTTCTTCAGGAATTCCAATTCCATTATCTATTATTTTTATATAAGCATCATTATATACAAATCCAACATAAATTTTAAGTAATCCTCCATCTGGAGTATATTTTATACTATTTGTTAAAATATTTAAGACAACTCTTTCAATATCATCCTTATCTGCAAAAACCGGTGGAACATCTGCTGTAACAAAGTTTTCTACTTGATGATTTTTCTTTTTAATTTCAATTGCAAGCTTATCTTGACATTCTTTTACCATTTCTCCTAAATCAAAGCTTACCTTTTTAATTTTTTTCCTATTACTATCCATCCTAGAAAGTTCAAGCAAATCTGTAACTAACCTTGCCATACGTCTTGCCTCTGTTGCAATTACACCTAGAAATTCTTTCTGGGTTTTCTCATCATATTCTCCCTCTAAAAGGGTATCTGCATAACCCATTATTGATGTAATTGGTGTTTTTAGCTCATGTGATACATCTGCAACAAATTCTTTTCTCATATTGTCTAATCTTTCATGTTCAATTGTATCGGGAATAAATGCAATTACACCTGCTGGAATGTCTTGCTTATTTCTAAATGGCGAAAATAGTACGTCAAGGTTTGCATCTCCTACATTTACTTTTTGGGTCGTAGATGTCCAGTTGTCTAGATATATGATTTTTTCCATATTGATGTTTTTATCATACTTGTGAAATACATCTTCAAAAGTATTGTCTTCTGGGGCAATTTTTAACAGTCTCTTTGCTGCTGGATTTATTAATGCAATACTTCCATCTCTATTAAAAACAACAATTCCCTCAGTTGTATGTAATACAATTTTTCCCATTTCTATTTGCTCTGTTGACTTTTCCTCGTCTTTACTTTTTAAATATTTGTTTAATGGATAGACTATAACTTTTGACATATATACTGCCAAAGCTGCTGCAATACCCACAAATATTATGCTACAAATTATAAGGATTCCATCAACCTCTTTTGATAATTCTTGTATCTCTACATCAACTTCACTTAAAGTTGTTACTTCTTCAGTGTCAATTTGATTATGAATTCCTATTATTTTTGATTGCATAGCAATTCCAAGTGCAATCAAAATGACTATTTCTGTAATAAATATTACTAGAACTACTTTTAAAGGTGTATTTTTTTTTAACAACTTTATTCCCTCTTTCTTTGGACCATGATGTTCTTTTGGGACCGGTTCTTTTTGGTACATTTTTCCCAAAGGAGAAACCGACCCCTATGGTCCCCTCATTTATTTTACTAACTTTTTTATTTCTTCATAAATCTTATCTTCAACATTTTCATTCGAAACTTTATAGGCATTTCTTCCCATCTCGGCACATTTTTCTTTATCTAAAATTATTTTTTCAACTTCGTTATTTAATATTTCTCCATTTAATTCATCATTTTTTATAATTTTAGCTGCACCCACATTTTCCAAAACTTTTGCATTATACATTTGATGGTCATTGCTTACATTTGGAAGTGGTATTAAAATTGATGGTTTAGAAAGATTGGCAATTTCTGTAATTGTCATCGCTCCACTTCTTGCTACAACTACATCACATATGTTTTCTACTTCTTCCATATTATAAATATATGGAAGAATTTTACAGTTTTCAATATTTTCTATATCTATATTTTTCCTTGAAAGTTCATTTTTTATAATATCAAATTGTTTAGGACCTGTTGCCCAAATAATTTGATAATTTTTATTTTTCTTTTGTTCTATAATATCTATTAAAGCCTCATTAATTTTTTGAGCCCCTTGGCTTCCACCAAAAATTAGAATAATAGGTTTTGTTTCATTTAGTCCAATATCTTGTATAATTTTATGTCTTTCATTAATACCATAATTTTGCTTTTTTACTTTTACAGGTGTTCCTGTAAACACAACATTTTTACAATTTGGAATTCTTTTTTTGGCATCTTCAAAAGAAACTAAAATCGTATCTGCCTTTTTGGATAACATCTTAATAGCTTTGCCCGGAAAAGCATTACTTTCATGTAATAAAACTGGAACATTGTTTGCTTTTGCTGCCATAACAACTGCCCCGCAGATATATCCACCTGTTCCAATTACTATGTCTGGTTTAAATTCTTTTACTATTTTTTTTGCTTCTCCTATTCCTTTGAATGTTTTGTATAATCTTTTTAGATTTTCTATTGATATTTTTTTACTTAATCCATATGCATCAATAGTTTTTAATTTGTATCCTGCTCTTGGCACTAAGTCATTTTCTAGACCTCTTGTTGTTCCGGATAAATATTATTTCTGAATCTTTTTGTTCTTGTTTTATTTTGTTTGCTATTGATAGTGCAGGATTTATGTGTCCAGCTGTTCCTGCTGCTGCTACTATAACTTTCATTTTTTCCTCCCTTTTTTCGAAATGGGGACGGTTCTTTTTTGAAAAAGGAACCGTCCCCATTTCAAAAAAGAACCGTCCCCATTTCGAAATTTATGTTTTTCTACAAGCTCTCGAAATGTTGAGTAGTACTCCCATCTGACAAAGCATAATAAACAATGCTGTTCCTCCATAACTAAAGAATGGAAGTGGCATACCTGTTGCTGGCATAGATGATGTTACAACCGCTATATTTATTATAACTTGAATTCCAACAAGAGCTGTTATACCTGTTGCAACTAAGCTTCCAAACATATCTGGTGCTTTCATTGCAATTAAAATTCCTCTCCAGATAAAAATTGCAAATAAAATTATGACAAATGCACAACCTACAAATCCAAGTTCTTCTGCTAAAACAGAGAATATAAAGTCATTTTGAGGTTCTGGTAAATATAAATATTTCTGTTTACTTTGACCAAGTCCTGCTCCAAATAATCCTCCGTGAACCTATTGCATATAAACTTTGAATTACCTGCCAGCCATCTCCTCTCGCGTCACTCCATGGATTTAAAAATGTCGTTACTCTCTTCAATCTATATGGCTCAAATATGATAAGTGCCGTTAACGCCGGTACTCCAATCGCACACCCCGGTACTACCATTTGCCACATTTTACATCCTGCAATTACCATCATTACACAAACAATTCCTATAATAACCATTGATGCACTCATGTGTGGCTCTAGCATTATAAGCAAAATTATTGGTGCAAGCCATGCTAGATGTTTTATCCATCCTTTTACAAAATATTTTAGTTCTTCTCTATCTCTTGTTAATATTCCAGCATAGAAAATTATCATCAAAAATTTTACTAATTCTGATGGCTGGAATGATAGTGTTTCTGTTATTCCAATCCACCTTTTCGCTCCATTTACTGTTTTTCCTGCAACCAGAACTGCTACAAGAAGTATAATTGATAATATGTATCCTATTTTATAAAATTTCTTATAAAATCTATAATCAATTTTTGATATCATTGCCATTGCAACTATTCCAAGCCCTGCAAATGCTGCTTGTTTTGCAAAATATTTATAACTTTTTCCGCTTTCCGATATTGATGTTGGAGAGCTGGCAGATAATACCATTATTAGGCCTATTGTTAACAATAATAGCACTGTTATTAGTAGTGTGTAGTCAATTGGATTTTCTAGGAAACTAGAAAACTTCTTTGCTTTTTTCTTTGCCATTTTTTACTCTCCTTTCTTTTTTTGAAATGGGGACGGTTCTTTTTTGAAAAAGGAACCGTCCCCATTTCAAAAAATTACCCCCAAAAGACCTGGTCCCAATGGGTTACACAATCAAAATCCCAATTATACACATTAAAAGTGTAATAACCGAAAATACTCTAACTACTTTATTTTCATTCCATCCAGACAACTCAAAATGATGATGTAATGGTGCCATTTTAAAAATTCTATTACCTGTTTTTTTATAATAGTATACTTGAAGTATTACAGACAAAGTTTCAAGTATAGGTATTAATGCAATTACAATTAAAAGTAATGGTAATTTCAAATATAATGCTAAACACGAAATTAATCCACCTAAAAATAGTGAACCAGTATCTCCCATCATTACTTTTGCAGGATTTAGGTTAAACATTAAAAATCCTAAAATACTACCTACTGCAATACTTCCTAAAATTGCAACTTCTCCTACACCTCTAAGCATTGCAATTACTGTTAAACATGTTATAATAATTGAACAAACACTAGATGATAAGCCATCTACACCATCTGTTAAATTTATAGCATTTGTTGTTGCAAGTATTACTAAAATTGCAAATGGAATATATAAAAATGATGGCAAAGTTATTTCTGTTTTTATTATTGGTATAAATATTTCTGTTCCATGACCTGTAAATTTTAGTATAAATAATACATATAACACAGATATTATAAGTAATCCAAGCATTTTCGCACTTGGTTTTAATCCTTTTGTATTATGTAATACAAGTTTTTTGAAATCATCTATAAACCCTACTATTCCAAATCCTACAGTTAAACATAGCATTGGAATTAAGTTATGAGCAATATCAGAATTTCCTGCTTGCTTTAAATATATGTAACTTCCGACTGTACATATTCCAATAGAAAGCATAAATATTATGCCTCCCATTGTTGGTGTACCTTGTTTCTTTAAATGTGACTGTGGTCCATCTTCTCTTTCGATTTGGCCAACCTTAACCTTTTTCAATATTGGTATAATTATTAGTGCTAAAACTACTGCTACTGCAAAACTTATTAAAAGTATTGTTGTTTGAAAATTCATTTTAATTCTTGCCTTTCTTATTTAATTTACCTATTATTTCATTTACTATAATTCTTTCATCAAAAGGATGTTTAACTCCATTTATTTCTTGATATGGCTCATGTCCTTTTCCTGCTAAAACTATTATGTCTGTTTTATTTGCCATTTGAATTGCTTTTGTTATAGCTTCAACTCTATCAACAATTACTTCGTATTTTCCTTTTGTTTTTTTAATTCCTTCTTCAATCTCACTTACAATTGCTTCTGGATTTTCTGTACGAGGATTATCTGATGTAATTATTGTGTAATCTGCAATTTTTCCAGATATTTCTCCCATTACTGGACGTTTTCTAGTATCTCTATCCCCACCACATCCAAATACAGAAATTACTCTTCCTCTTGTATATGATTTTACTGCTTGAAGTATATTTTGTAAACTTTCTGGTGAATGAGCATAATCTATCATTATTGGTATTTCAAGCTTATTTTCTACCATTTCTGACCTTCCAGGTACTTTAATTTTTTCTAATGCTTCTTTCATTACACTGCTTTCAATTCCAATCTTTCTACATATACATATTGCACATAATGCATTATATACAGTAAATCTTCCCGGAATGTCTACTTTTACTCTTTCATTTCTATCTGCTATTTTTGCTTTAAAATCTACATATGAGTTTGTTATTGTTATATCTTTTGCTAAGAAGTTTCCAAAATTGTCTATTCCATATCCTGTTATATCACTTTCTGGAAACATTGCTGGAATTTTGTTTCCTTGTAGGTCATCTATGTTTACAAATCCAATTTTGCACATATGGAATAATTTTAATTTTGATTGTAAATAATCTTCCATATCTGGATGTTCGTGTGCACTTATATGGTCTTCTGAGAAGTTTGTAAATGCTACATAATCAAAATGGCATCCATCTACTCTATGTAATTTTAAACTTTGTGATGATACTTCCATTACAACATATTCTACACCTTCTTTTACCATTTCGGCAAACATTTTTTGAAGTTCTAAGCTTTCTGGTGTTGTTCTATCTGAGTCTGCTATTTTCTTACCATTTATATATGTCGCAATTGTTCCTATTAGTCCTACTTTTTTTCCTGCTTTTTCAAGAATTTCTTTTATCATAAATGTTGTTGTTGTTTTTCCTTTTGTTCCTGTTATTCCTATTAATTTAAACCTTTGTGATGGATTTCCATAAAAGTTTGCAGATGCAATTGCTAAAAATTCTCTTGTGTCTTTTGCAACTATTAATGTTATATTTGATGGTATTTTTAATGATTTTAAGTCACATGAGCTATCTACTACTACTGCTATTGCTCCATTTTCGATTGCACTATTTATAAAATCATGCCCATCTACTGCAAATCCTTTTATTGCTACAAATAAAAATCCTTTCTCTATTTTTTTTGAATTGCTTTCAATTCCTGCGATTTCTAAATCTAATTCTCCTTTGGCTTTTAAGCCTTCAATTCCGTCTAAAATATTTTTTAAATTCATGTTTTTCTCTTCCTTTCAAGGATATTTTTGTAAAAGAAAATAATTATTTCCAATTTTACTCGTTTATTATATATCAAATTATTTTTTTTGTATAGTGTTTTTTGCGATTTTTTTGTGAAAGGACCGTTTCTTTTTCCATTGGGACCGTTTCTTTTCGCGAAATGATACGGTCCTTTTGGAAAAAGTGTCCCTAACTGGTAAATTTTATTCAATTTTATTGTTTTTATGCTTTTTTTCATTTTACTATTGCTTGTTTATTTTTTTTGTGGTATAAAATTTGTAAAGGAGGTTTTTCCTATGAGCGAAAATAAAGAAGATAAGAAAGAGATAACGGTTGTTACAGGCGATGGTAATGATTTAAATATTTCTCCTGTTTATGACCATATTAAGTCTGATTTGATTCCTGACAATGATGGAAGTAAGAAGAATATTGTTGTTCCTAAGGGGAGTTCGGAGAAAAAATAACAAAAAGACATAGCAGTATTACAATGACAAAAAACATATATCTTAACTATTAAACTCAAGTTAAAATATATGTTTTTTTATGCCCAAAAACTATATCTCCATCTGACTTCCCAAAAAAGTAGCAGCAGACTGAGCAAGCTTATTTTCAACATCATTCATTTTTGTATTTGCATTTTTAGACAAAAGAATAACAGTTCCAATAGTGTCTCCATTGGAAATTATAGGATACACTACCTGCCCATTTGACTTTTTATCATTTTTTCCATTTTTGGTAATAGGCATTGCAATATCACTATTATCTTTACTTGTATACACCTCTTTATCTTCCATTAACTGCTCAAGTTCATCACTTACATCTTGTTCTAAGTATTCTTTTTTAGACCCACCAGAAACTGCAATTACAGTATCTTTATCTGTTATAAATGCAATATGACCTGTAGTTTTTGATAATGTCTCGGCATATCCTGATGCAAACTCTGTAAGTTCTCCTATTGGTGAATATTTTTTTAGTATGATTTCTCCTTCTTTATCTGTAAATATTTCTAATGGTGCTCCCTCTTTTATTCTTAGTGTTTTTCGTATTTCTTTTGGAATAACAACTCTTCCTAAATCATCTATTCTTCTTACAACTCCTGTTGCTTTCATTCTTTTTTCCTCCTTAATTTTGTTTTCTAATCTTATTGTGTCAAAAAAGGAAAAATTTATACAACTTTTTGTAAAAATTTCTTATTAAGACTGTTTCTTTTCGTGAAATGATAAGTTCTTTTTCCATCGGAATCGTTTCTTTTCGCCAAAAAAACACATACAACGATGTGCATGTGTCTTTATTTGTTTCCTTTAAAGAAATTTGCGATTCCCTTAAAAGTAATTTCTTGATGTAAGAATTCATTAATTTCATCTTCAACTTTTTGTTGATATGGAGTTAATTCAACTTTTACAGGTGCATTTAAGTCAATTTCTTGGAATAAGAATGCTTTTACTTTTGACCATAGACCTTGTTTTGTAATTGCTTTGTTTTTTTCGATTGGTTCAAAGTTAGCACCATTATTGAAAGATCCAAATGAATTATTATCAAATATTTTTCCAGCATCTTCCATTGGTTTAAATTCAAAAATACTTGCTTTATTTTGATTTGCACCATTAACATTTGCACCACTTATTGTACCTTCGAAAAAAGAAGTACTTTCTGTTTGATTTTCGTTTTCGTTTAATTTTACTTCACCAAAAACTCCATTTTGATTACGATTAAAATCTGCCATTTTTTTCCTCCTTTGTATTTTTAAAATACTCTATTTCTTTTATACTACAAATATAAAAATTAATCAAGTATTATTGCAAATTTTGATTATTACTTTTTTATTACATAATTATTACATTTTTATTACATTTATACATTTATTTCCCATTTGGGAACATATTCTTCTTCGTTTTTTCCTATTTCTTGTATATATCCATTTTGTAAATCTAACGAATATAAATAATTCTCTATTTTTTTATATTCATATTTTGTTATTTTCCTGTTAATATCTTTTATATTTTTTGCCTTATAAGTTGGAAAATACTGTGCCATTATGCTTATTGTTATATCTCTTGGCATATTTTCACTTACCCATTTTAATACCTTTTTTGTATTTTCTGTATGATTTGGAAGTATTAGATGTCTTATTATTATTCCTTTTTTTATTATTCCATTTTCATCATATTCATTCCTTCCAACTTGTTTATTCATTTCTTTTATAGCTTCAGTTGCAATTTCAAAATAATTTTCAATTTTGGAATATTTTTTTGCCAGTTCATTTTCTGCATATTTCAAATCTGGTAAATATATATCTATATAGCCATTTAGCATTTTTATTGTTTCTATATTTTCGTATCCATTTGTATTATAAATTATCGGTATTTTTAATCCTTTACTTTTGGCAATTTTGATGGCTTCTATTATTTGTACTGCATAACTCGTTGGAGATACTAAGTTTATATTATTAGCTCCTTTTTCTTGTTGTTCTATAAAAATTTCGGATAATCTTTCTATTGATATTTCTTTTCCATTTCCTTGTTGACTTATCTCATAATTTTGGCAAAAATCACAGGACAAATTGCAATTTGAAAAGAATACAGTTCCAGACCCATTTTTTCCACTTATACATGGTTCTTCAAATTTGTGAATAGAAAACAAGGCAACTTTTACAGTATCTTTTGATTTACATCTTCCAACTTGATTTTTGGTTCTATCTATTTTACATTTATGTGGACATATTTCACATTTTTTTAGTAATTCTATCATATTTTTCCCTTTTCTAAAAGCTGAAATATAAATATATTTCAGCTTTTCATTCTTAAAATTCTGGATTTTCAAGTTTTAATTCATTTTCTATTATAGACATTATTATTTGTACTGTTTTTTCTAAATCATTGTTTTTTAATACATAATCATAGATTCCTATTTTTGATTCTTCATAATCAAATCTGTTCAATCTTAAAGTTATTTCCTCTGGAGATGGCTTCTCGATTCTTTCTTTTAGTCTTCTTTCTAATTCTTCTTTTGGTACTCTTAAAAATATTGTTACTATTTTTGTGTCCTGTCCTAGTAATCTTACTAAATTTTGTGTACCATTTACATCTACATCTTTTATTATTACTTTTCCTTGCTCTATTTTTTCATTTAATAATTTTCTTGGCACCCCATAATAATTATTATGATGTATATCAAATTCGTAAAATTCTTTTCTTTCTATCATTTCTTCAAATTCTGCTTTTGATACAAAATTGTATGTTTGTCCTGGGATATCGCCTTCTCTTGGTGGCCTTGATGTATATGATGGCAAAGATTCTACAAAATTCATCCTTTTTATGATTTCTTTTTTTATTGTGTCTTTTCCAGCTCCTGCTACTCCAGATAATATAATTATCATTTTTTATTTCTCCTTTTATTTTTCTTCATTTTCTAATAATGATACATCTTCATTCTCGTCATCATATTCTTCATCAGCTTTAATTATTTCTACTTTTCCTTCATTTATTTCATTTGCTGCAAGCGTTACTGGAGATTCTTCATCTACGTTTGTTAATTTTTTGTCTCCGTTTGCTATTTGTCTTGCTCTTCTTGATGTTGCAATTACTAATGCAAATCTATTTTCTGCATGGTTAAGTAAATCCTTAACTGTTGGCTTTACCATCATAGTTATCATTCCTTTCTTTATCAATTCTATCAGCTACTGTTTCTGCTTGAACTGCTGATAATACAATGTGGTCAGAATCCATTATAAGCACTGCTCTTGTTTTTCTTCCAAATGTTGCGTCTATTGCTGTTCCATTATCTTTTGCATCTTGTACCATTCTTTTTATCGGAGCCGAATCAGGGCTCACTATGGCTACTATTTTGTCTGCTGCAACTGTGTTTCCAAAACCTATATTTACTAATTTCATAGCTTCTTCCTCCCATTTTTTAAATCTTTTTTATTTTATCACATTTTTGTGATTAAGTCTAGTAAAAACAGGCTTTTTTAAGGATTTTCTTTATTTTTTCTCTTCTTTGCTTCTTTTTTTACTGGCTCATTACTTACTATTTCATGAATATCACTTAAGCTATCTAAATATTTCTTTTTTTCTATTGTGTAAATTATTATTGATTTTAATACATAATATATTGCAAATGCATATGTTGAAAAAAGTATATATTTATTAAATTCTATTTTTAGTCTATTTATTACTGTCCATATAGTTAATGTTTGTATTGCAAGTATTAGTATTTCTATTCCATTTATTGCTATTCTTCCACTATCTTTATGATAAGCAATTTCAAATGTTACTATACTTAAAGCTAATATTCCCATACTTGCCATTTTGATACCTTGTAACAACATATCTTCTTCCATTCTTGAATATGAAAAGTTTATTATTACAAAATATAATACTATTGCTATTGCTATTATTATATTTTCAAATATTTTTTTTCTTATTATTTTATTGTTTTCTTTTTCTTCTTCCATTTTTCTTCCTTCCTACTTTTATTATTACTACACAATTTTTCCTACTTAAAAACAAATAAAGTAGAATGGGGATTAGTCCTTTCTACTCTAATGCTACTTTTATTTTGGTGACCCCTACGGGAATCGAACCCATGATTTGGCCTTGAGAGGGCCACGTCTTAACCGCTTGACCAAGGGGCCGTTAAAACCTTCCTTATATTTATATCATTTTTTGTGAGTTTCGTCAACAGTTTTGTAAAAAATTTCGTATTGGGGACGGTTCTTTTTGCGAAAAGAACCGTCCCCAATACGAAATCTACTCTTTTATCCTAAACAAAAACTTCACAATCCCTCTAAAAGCTTTTGGAACTTTTTTTACAACAATTGTCATTTTATGTACCTCCCTCTTAGCAAGCAAGCCATATAAAGCCTATGGCAACTACAGCAAGCCCGATTATAATTAACCATCCTGTTATTGGAAGTAATAGAACCATCAAAATGCCAAAGCCTAATCCAATTAAAGCTACCCCACATGTTTTTTTCAAAAATCCTTTCATATCATTACCTCCAACTCTTTTAGTAATATTATATGATTTTTGTAGATTATTGTTACCTTTTGACAAATCGGAATATTCCTTATATAATTTATATTGTACATAATTTAATGAAAGGACTAAAATTAACATGAAAAAAAATGATATAAATAATTTAATAAATACTTTAAGAAAAACTTATCCTGATGCCAAATGTAGCTTAGATTTTCATACACCTTTTCAGCTAGTTGTTGCAGTATGTTTATCTGCCCAATGTACTGATGAAAGAGTAAACCTAACAACTCCAGCGCTTTTTGCAAAATATAAAACAATTGAGGATTTTGCAAATTGTGATTTGGAGGAATTAGAATTTTTAATCCATCCTTGTGGATTTTATAAAAATAAAGCAAAAAATATAAAAAAATGTGCTAATCAAATTTTAGAAAATTTTGAGGGGATAGTTCCCTCAAATATGGATGATTTAGTAACTTTAGCAGGTGTTGGTAGAAAAAGTGCTAATGTCATCATGCTTGAAGTTTTTGGCGAGGCTAAGCGGCATCGCAGTTGATACTCATTGTAAAAGAATTTCTAATAGACTTGGTTTATCAAATGAAAAAGACCCATCTAAAATTGAGCAAGATTTATTAAGACAAATTGATAAAAAAGATTATAAAGATGTTAACCACTTATTTATTTGGCACCGGAAGATATACTTGCAAGGCTCAGAAACCTTTGTGTGAAAATTGTAGTGTAAAAGAATTTTGCCAATATACGCAAAAATAAAAAATTTTGTATATTTATGTCGTTTTTACAAATAATATGTTTTGGGTAGGAGGAAATTTTATGATAGCTTGCACTGAAAATTGTAAATATCAAAAAAACGGAGAATGCACTTGTGAGCAAACTACTTCAAATAAGAGAAATTCTTCTAATTCTAATTGTGCATATTTTGAGCAAGAATAATATTTATTCTTGCTCATTTTCTTCTTTTTTATTTTGTAAACATTTATTCATCATGCAATTTAATTTTTCCATTAAATCTGGCACATAATCTAGGATTTTATCAAATGTATTATCATGGTCAACTGGTAAAAGTTTTACCACATTTGATTGCACGACTAAAAATGCTATTGGGTTTATTGAAACACCGAGCACCTGCGCCTCCTCCAAAAGGTAGTCTATATTGAATTTGCTCATCTTTGTCTTTTTTGTTGTATTCATCTATTGTTTCGCCTTTAAACTCACTTCCTCCTGCTGCAAATCCAAATGACACCTTTGAAATTGGTATTATAACAGTATTGTTCGAGCATTGAATTGGTTCGCCTATTATGGTATTTACATCTACCATATCTTTTATACTATTCATTGCTGTAAGCATCAAGCCCTCTATTGGATGTTCTGACATATTTTTTCTTCCTTTCTCCCCAATGGGAGATGGTTCTCTATTGGGGAATTATATAGTTAATATGTACAGAACTTCTTTTATTTATTCACTTTTATTATATATAAATAACCGCTTCTACCATTTCTTTTTCTTGTTCTATAAAATCAAGTTCATCTTTAAAATTAACTAGTAATTTATTGTTTTCTAATTCTTTGCAATTATATTTTTCTCTTAAAATCTGTGATGCTATATCTTTTTTACTATCAATCATTTCAACTATAAATCCATTTTCATTTATTTCAATATAAATTCCGTTTTTTAGCGCTATTCTTCCATAATCATCTTCTGTAGAATAACAATCATTAAAAATCAAATTATACTGATTAAATATAGCTTTATAATATGGACTAATATGCCTACTTTTAAATGTTGTTTTGGTTAGCGTACAAATCTTTAAACTATTTTTGCCATCAAAAGAGTCATTAAATATTAAAATATTTTTGTTATCTGGTATGTAGTTTATTATGTTACCTTCTTTGTCAATTTCTTTTCTTTGCCATATTAATTTATATTTTATTAGATAGTACTGCCAGTCTGTTTTTTCATAGTTAGATAGATTTTTTTGCATAATATTTTCTATTTTTTCTTTAGGTGTTCCTTCTTCTTTTTCATATTTATTAAATAATTCATTTAAAGTTGATTTTATTGTATCTTTGTCATTGTCAAATGTCATTATGTTATATAAATCATTTCCATCTCCATAAAAATATCTATACTGTCTTTTTCCCACATCTATTCCATAGTCGTTTATTGAAAGCATTGCTCTATATATGTTTATTATGTTTTCTTCATCTTCAAAAATACTAATAAACTGCTTCATTTCATTTGGATGTTCTTTTATTAAATCTATGAAATTTGTTAAAATTCCTCTTGTAGCTTTAATATCTTCACATCTAAAAATTATATCTTTATATCTTTCTTTATTTTGAGTAATTAATTTTGCTTTTTCCTTTTCATTTTTTATTATGTTTTGACGCTTTTCAACTTCTAAGTTCTTTAAATTTTCATATATATTTCTCTTATTATCTAGTTTAGTAAAAACATCAAAATAATCTTTTATTTCAACATAACGAATATTTGGCATATAGCTAACTTTTGTATTATCAAAATATCTGATTGATTGGAGTATGTTTCTTACAACCCTTATATAATCTATTGTGTCTTCACTTATCTGTGTTTCTTTCATTCTTCTGATTAAAAATGCGAACAAAATTATTTTTTCAGCTATTCCAAAATTTTCTCCATTTATACAACTTTCAAATAAATTAATTTTATCATTAAATAAGCATATTTTTCCTTTTTCATACTTGCTACTAAATACTTTAGAAAAATCTTTATCAATTTCTTCTTTACTCTTCCAAATATTTAGTATATTTATTAATAATTCTACATTTTCTTTGTTTTTATATGTTTTTTCTACTAAATTTAAATCCAATATAAATTCTTTATCATTATATACAAAAGGAGATTCTTGCTTTTGATCATCTCTTGTTCTTGTGTCTATTCTTATTTCATATATCATTTCTGTTATGTAGTATATATATCTAACAAACACATCATCTATTAAGTTTTTTTCATCTTTATAATCCCAAAACAAATCTGTCCAAGCAGAATCTATCTTTCTTTCAAACTCCTCTTTTAAATCCAAATATCCGTATTTTTTCAAAATTTCTATTATTTTAGACTTTAATATTTCAAACTTTGTTAACTTTTTTCCCCTGGAATTCATTTTTATGTATAGTTCATCTGTTAAATTAAATCTTTTTAACTCAATAAAATAAAATTTAATTGGACATTGGTCACTTGTTAATTGGTCAAAGGCTTTTTCATTATATAATTTAAGATTTATTTCATCTAACATATTTAGCATGTTTTCAATAGTTGGATCTTTAATCCATCCGCTAAAAAACCAGGTTTTGTTTTTTATAAGTTCACTAATACTTTTTTCTTTATTTATCTCAATTTCACAGTCTATCAAATTATTTATAAATTCTCTCGAACTTATTCTGTTTTTATATGAAAATTTTTTTAATATGTTTTTGGTTTCTTCATTTAATTTTCCTTCTTTTTTCGCAAAATACCAGTATAATAAAAATAGAGTTGTTATTCTTTGTTGTCCATCTAATAAAGATAATTCCATTTCCTCATTTACACTTCCATATATAAAGTCAAATTCTATTTTCTTTTCTCCATCTATTGCTTTTTTTATGTCTTTAATTAGTTTTTGCCTTATTTGTGTAGCTTCTTGGTCTTTTCTTCCTTGAACATAATCTCTTTGGATAACAGGCATTTCAATTCTAAATTTTTGGATTAAATCCCAAAATGAATATTTTTCTTCATCAAAATTTTGTTTATTTATCATTTATTTTTTCTCCTTCTCCATAAAATTCTTTAAGCATCTTTTCCATTGCCTTTCTATATTCTCTTCTATCATCATCTTTCCAAAAATATAATTGGTCTGGTTTATTACTATAAAATTTCATGAATACATTTTTTGTACATGTTGGTACATATATACCTCTTTTTTCTGCCTCTATTATTTCTTTTCTTTTAGTATCAAAGAAATTATTATTTATTTCACTATTTAAGTTTTTATCTAAAAGTGCCAAATTTCCTAATGTATTTATATCTTTTTTTCCATAATCTTCCATAATCTTATTTGATATATTTTCAAATATATGTTGCAATTGATTTGTTTTTAAATTTGTAGCATTGTCCTTTATATTTGTTAGTTCCCCAATAATTTCTTCATATTTGCTTGCTTTTTCTGGATTTTCACTCTTAAATTTTTCAACTAATCTTGTAGCTGTTTTTATTTCACTTTCACTCCATTTTATCCATTTTTTTTTGTCATCTGTTAACTTTTCTGGATTTTGCGGATGAATGTGTTCTATTGACCATTCACTTATAAGACATCTTTCAAATGGAAATCTTTGCTTTATTTTGGTATCTGCAATTATATTTAGTAAAATTAATAGCTTTTTTAATTTTGTATAATCTTCCTCATATGTAAGTTCACATATATCTTCTACTCTTTCGGCAATCTCTTCTTTTGCGCTTTTTATGACTAGTTGTTTTACTCTTTTTTTAAATTCATCTTTTTCTTTACACTTATTTTCATATTCATCTATAAGTTTATAAGTTTCTTTTCCATATAAATTTAAAAAACCAATATAATTATATAATTCTATGTCATTGTACCATTCTTCAAACATATTGTAATATTTTTTTACTTTTTTATTCCATAATTCGTAATTATTGCTGTCTTTTTCTAGTCTTTTTTGTATTTCCTCATATGTGTAATATTCACTTTTTTTCTTTTTATCTTTATTGAATTGAGCAATATAATCAAATATATATTCAATTCTATTGTTTTTTTGTATCTTTTCGTTTACTATAAATCTCCAAAAACTTTCATTTCTTAAACTTTGTTCTATTGTGTCCCATTCATTTCCAATTTCAAGCTGTCTTTCATAGTTGTTTTTCTCATTATTTTGATTTACAAAAAATAGTAATTTGGCTTTTATAAGTTCTGCATCATTTAATGGTATTTTTCCCACATTCATTCTACTAAATACTTCTTCCGGTGCGTCTTTTTGTTCTTCGATTTCATACCAAATAAATTGTACCTGTGGCTTTCCTCCAAGTAGTAAAATTTCAAATTCAGCCCCTAAAGCCCCATCTTCAGTTTTTATTTCAGTTTCTCGAAACCAATTTTTGATAACATTATAAGCATTTTTCATAAAATAATAGTCTATATTCTTTGTCGAAATTTTGGCCTCCTGATCAATTTTTTCTAAAAACTCTTTGCTTCCTTCTCTTGTTTCATAACTTATATTATATACTTTTTTTCCAAGAAATTTTAATAGTATGTATATAGTTGTAAGTCTTTGTTGACCATCTATAATTTCATATTCATTTTCTTGTATTCTTTTTATAACCAATGGTTGAAGGCAATATATATTACTTTCTTTTGTGCTTTTTTCTTGATTTTTCCTAAATTCTTGCAAGTCATTTAATAAGTCTATTACCTGCTCTTCTTCCCATCTGTATCCTCTTTGATAACTTTTCACAATGAAATTCATTCCTCGCAATTGATTTACTGTTTTTAAAAATCTTGTTTCATCCATATTTTTTCTCCTGTTTTCTTTTTTTACTTATTATATCATTGCATTTTATTTTTGCAATATATCTTTGCTTTTTTTGTCCAAGCAAAAATTTTATTATGTCTTTTATTTTTATTTTCCCAATTATATTTAAGCCTATTTTTATTGATACTTCCCCCTGATAAATAGGAATTATTTTCCAGTAAATTTCGTCATTTTTAGTTAATTTTTTATTATTTTTTAATATTCCTAAACCTACTGATATTATTGCTGACAAAAGCCCAACAAATATAGCACTTTTTGAAGCATCTTCTAATCCCAAATTTATTTTTAAATTTAATCTTTTTATATTCCATTTTATATTTTTTAGACTTTTTAATACTTTAGTGTCTATTTTGTTTTGGTCTTTTTCGATTTTTCTCTTTATTTTGTTTATATTTTTTCTTATAATTCTTTTTTCCATTTTCGTTTTGGTTATATCTAGTTTTAAATAGTTGATTTTGTTTAATATATAGAATTTTATTAATATTTTATAGTCTTTATTTATGTTTCTTTTGTTTTTTTTTGGTATTGTAATTTTTAAATTTTCTATATGTATTTGTATTGTTGTATTAATTACTAATATTGTAAGTATTATAACTAGTATTGAAAGCATATAAAAAAAGAACAATATTATCACCTCTTACTTAAGAGTTTTTAATATTATTCTTTACATTTTTTGTTAATTTAAACGTTTTTATAACTATATTTAAGCGCAAATCTGTAAGCCGGGTTCTGTCTTTTAAATTAGTCATTTATCTAGTCTATACATCACTATATAGCTCAAGCCACACAGGTTTGGACCACCGAGCAGGTGTTTTATATCCATTTTAGGTGTTGCTCCAGATGGGGTTTACACTGACGCCATAAGTCACCTTACAGCCGGTGAGCTCTTACCTCACCTTTTCATCCTTACCATTAGTTTAACAAGAACCTAACATTCAAAACTAATGGCGGTTATTTTCTGTTGCACTTTCCTTAAGGTTTCCCTCACTAGACGTTATCTAGCATCATTGCTCTTTGGAGCCCGGACTTTCCTCTCGCAAACCCTTTCGAGTTTTGCCAGCGACTAATCAATTTGCTTTGTTTATTATAGCACATTTTTGAGATTTTGCAAATGGTTTTGTGGATTTTTTATTTTTGGATGAAAGTTCTTCCCATAAGCAATAAAAATCAAAAAAACTTTTATTACTCATCCATTTAATAATAACATACCCAGGAGTTAAAGGATTTTTATATCTTGCTAAATCAGTTAACGAAATATAATCTATATTTCCAACTCTCATAACATTTACTAGATTATCTTTTACTTTCATTTTTTAAAGTATCCATATTCTTCTAGTCTTAAAAAACCATACTTTCCAATTTGATAATTTTTTTCGTATTCATTTTTAATTTTTCCAAAAATACTACTGCCAACTCAATATTGGATATCCATTGTTTATATTGGCTTTATCCTTTTTAAATTTTTCTCCTAAAATGCCATTCAAAGCCTTCAACTCGTCTGATTTTTTTATTATAACACCGTATTTATTAATATTTATATCGTTTCCATTTCCATTATTTATTACTTCTCCCAAACAATAACAATTATCCAGTTTCGCTGCAGTATTATCATTATTTATACTACCAGCTATTGCTCCAGTGTTTATTTCGTATTTGGCGTTTACTTTTCCATAATTATAACTGTTTTCAACTATTCCATTGCAATTTCCAATCAAACCTCCAACTCTATACGCATCAGATTCACTATCTGCTTTTATTTCTCCGCCATTATAGCAATTCGTTATTTTTCCCCCTTCTTGTCCTCCTGTTATACCACCACATAATGCATATTTATCTTGGTCAATATTTCCTGACATTAGTATATTTCCCATATTATAGCAACTGTTTATTACAGCATCGCTTTTATTTCCTGCTGATACTCCTGATATATAAGTATATCCACCATTTGTGCTTCCTGTTATGCTTGCTTTATTATATGAATTACTAATATTCTTATGATTTTGTCCAACAATTCCACTAACATTTATATTTCCTTTGTCTGTTTCTCCCTTTAAACTTCCTGTTACATAACAATTTTCAATATCACCATAATTTCTGGCTACTAGTCCGCTTGTTGAAATACCAACATTATTCTTTCCTTCTACACCCACATTAATCTTTTCTAAACCAAAATTCTTTATTACTCCTGATGATACAACAAAAAATCCTACCTGATATGTTTTGGTACTAGTATTATCATTTATAACTTTATTTATAAAAAGAGTTCTTATATTATGTCCAGCTCCATCAAAAGTACCTTTAAAAATACAGTTTCCATCACTTATATTTCCAATAGGCAAAAATCCCTCTCCGCTTGTAAGCAAAGTTTTCAACTCTCCATTATAACCATATTTTCCATAATCAGTTCTAAATGCATCCACATATGACTTACTAGAATTAAAATCCAAACTTAATCCCAATTTAACCGTTTTTCCTTCATATGTATTATCATTATTCCCTACATCATATGCGAAAAATACTAAATCTTCAATACTATTTATACTATACACATTTCTATCTAATTCATCTTGTTCTAGTACTCCAGGATTTTTATCAGATACCTGTTCTACAGATGTACCATCTACACTCTCATTTATTAAATCTTCTAAACCTGCCATATCTGATTTTTCTTGTTTTTGACCTAGTTCCGTCTTTTCCTTTGCCTCTGACGCCCTATTTAAAATCCCATTTTGCCCAGTCAACATACTAATACTAACACCTGCCAAAATCAAAAGCAAAATTATAGTTACAACAAGTGCAATCAAAGTAATTCCTCTATTTTTCTCTGTATGTGTCAAGTAACTATTTGCAACCTTCCCTAAAGTTGATTTTTTGTTCATTTATTTATTCCTCCTTCGTATATTAAATTATATACATATATATATGTTTTTTCAAGATTTTTGTCAATGTTTTTATCGACTTTTTTCTACTTTTTTATTTATTTAAATTATATATTCTACTTATTAGTATTTGTTTTAAAACTTGATATATAGGATTTTGAGGTTCTAAATATACATTATTATATTCTTTATTTTCTTCATTTTACTTTACAAAATGAAACACAAATGTCAACTTATCGTAACATTTACGTATTTTAAGTATTTTTACTCATACATAATATATTTCTTCTAAAAACTATTTTTCCCCACAATGTATAATTTTATTATTATTTCAAATACTAAGAATAAAATGGAGGTACAAAATGCACGCAATAGTTAAATTACAAAGCCACAAGCCAGGCGAGCTAAACGAATTTTTAAGTGAATATTATGACACCAATCTTGAAATAGAAAAAAATTTGAGATGGCAAAAAAAATATGAAAATCCAATAGAAATTACTGATTTAATTGCCGCATATATAGATAATGAGGAAAATTTTGACATAAAAATGTGGATTAGTTTGGATAAAGATATATTTATAAAAATCTCAGAGTATAATGCTAATGATATTATAAAATATCTTTTTGAACGCTATCCTTACTAATCCATCATTAATTTATCTACTATTCTGTTTTGTTATCATCATTATTTTCTGCTTCAACTGTATCTGTTCCATCCCATACAGAATTTGTGTTTACTGGTTCTGCTGTTTTTTCTTCGTTTTCACTTGTTTCTTCTACCTTTTCAGAAGTTTCTTGTGTGTCTTCTTTTTCATTATCTACAACCTCAACTTCCATAGCTGGAGCTTCTTCAGCTACAGGTTGTTCTGCTCCACATTTAGGGCAGAATTTTGCATTTACATCCATTGGCTCTTTACATTTGACACATGTTTTTAAATCTGATAACTCTAAAATCTCCTTATGATATTTTTCTATTTCAGCAGATAAAATGTCAATTTTAGCACATTCTTCTTCTAGGTCTTTTTTTATGCAAACATCTCCTGTTTCTGTATGTTTTTGGTAAACTTTTTTTCCTATTTCTTCATATAAATCATTTATTTTAGATTTGTTTTCATTTATCTTTAATTTTAGTTTTGCTTCTTTTGCTATTTTACTTGTTTTTTCTGCTGCTCCCTTGTATGTTTCTGACGCTTTTTTTGTTAATTTGTCAAAAAATTCCATATATATCATCCTTTCTTTTTGCTCTTTTTGGACCAGTTCTTTTATGAACATGTTCATAAAAGAACCGGTCCAAAAAGTACAACTTTATTTATTATGTATTAATATAACCATTTTATACTTAAATTAGTCCTCTTGTTTCTTCTTTCTTGTCATCAACATTTCAACAGCTTTTTTAGGCTCTAAATTATTATATAAAATATCGTAAACAGTATTTAAAATCGGAAGCTCCAAATTTAATTCATCACTTAATCTTTTTGCAACTTCTATATTATCTATTGATTCTATAACCATTCCAACTTCTTTTTTTGTTTCTTCAATTGTTTTTCCTTTGCCAATTAAAAATCCTGCTTTTCTATTTCTTGAATGTTCACTTAAACAAGTTACTATCAAGTCACCTAAGCCACTTAATCCATAAAACGTATCTTTTTCTCCACCTAATGCAACTCCAAGTTTTCTAATTTCTACCAATCCTCTTGTGATTAATGCTGCAAAAGTATTATCTCCAAATCCAATTCCTGCTGCAACTCCTGCACAAAATGCTATAATGTTTTTTAATGCTCCACCTAATTCTACACCTTTTATGTCGTTTGTTGTATATATTCTCATATATTCATTCATAAATGCATCTTGTACTATTTTTTTTATTTCTTCGTCTTTTGAACCTATTACTAATACAGTTGGTACGGCTATTGATACTTCTTCAGCATGACTTGGTCCTGATAAAGCTCCAACTCTTGCTCCCGGAATTTCTTCTAATATTATTTCGTCTAAAGTATCTGCTGTATCTTTTTCTATTCCTTTTGAACATACAACTATCGGTTGATTTTTTACATCTACATATTGTTTATACTGTTTTACTGTATCTCTTGTAAATTTTGATGGTGTAACTTGCAAAATAAGTTCTGCACCATTTAATGCATCTTCAAATGATGTCGTACATTCCACATTTTCCGGAATTACCGCATTTGGTAAAAATTTGCATTTTTTTTCATTATTTATCAAATCTGCCTCATCTTGTGCAAATGACCATATTTTTATTTTGTTTCCATTTTTTGCCAAGTGGATTGCTAAGGCTACTCCCCAGCTTCCACTTCCTATGATTGCTATTTTTTTCATTTTTTTCTTCCTTTCCTCTGCTGTATTTTTTCCATTGGGACCGTTTCTTTTCACGAAAAGATCGTATCATTTTCCACTAGGACCGTTTCTTTTCGCGAAAAAAATCTTATTATTTTATAAATATTTTACCCCAAAATTATTTATTCGTATTTTTGAAACTTAATTTATTTTCTGTTCCATTTGCAATTCTTCTTATATTTGCTCTATGGTTAAATATAACTATTGCTGCTAAAATAACACTAAATATAAAATATTTCATTCCACTTGTTTGGACTATAAAGTTTGTGTTTATAAATAATGTTAAAACAGGGAATAAAATTGCCGCCCCAACAGAACCCATTGATACCATTCTACTAAATGCCATAATGGCTAGTGCAAATACTAAGCATATTAGTCCTATTTTCCAGTTTATCATCATTATTACTCCAAGTGATGTTGCAACTCCTTTTCCTCCTTTGAATTCAAAGAATATTGGAAAAGTATGACCAACTACAACTAAGATTCCTGCTATTTGAACAAGCACTGCTCTGTCTACATTTTTTACGATTTTTCCAGCTATTAAGGCTATTAGTATTGCTACTACTCCTTTTAGTATATCACATAAAAGTGTTAATGCTGCTGCTTTTTTTCCTACTGAACGTAACATGTTTGTAGAACCTGCATTTCCGCTTCCTTTTTCCCTAACATCAAATCCTGCCATTTTTTTGCTTATTAGTACTGAAAAATTTATGCTTCCTATTGCATAAGCTATTATTGCTATTATTATATATGTTGCCATTTTTTCTTCCTCCTTCTTTTTTTGTCATTATATTATATCTTTTTGGAAATAGCAATAATTATAAAAAATTTTCAAGACTAAATCCTGAAAAATTTTTAAAAACTATATACAAATTTGCAAAAATAATGTATAATAAAAAAAGTTTAAGAATATAATACATATGTAAATATATATTTATTCTATTGGTCTCAAAAGGACCAAACCCGTGTAGACGCTGAGCGTCGCAAAAAGCTATTCGTAAAAGAGTAGCTTTTTTATTTCCACCTTTTAGGTTTTAATTGCCTTATAATTCCCAAAATTTCTTTTACACTGAAAAAATATTTTTCTGCTTTTATTCTATATGCTAACTCTCTATTCAATTGTACTCTATTATTTTTAAATCGTTTATCTACCATAATTGTATGTATTTTTACATCTACTCTTTTAGAAAAATAAAAAATCGACCAAAAAATATTTTTTCTTTTCTCTAAGTTAAAATTTGCATATTCTCCTCTTTTTGCAACCAAATCGGCAAGATGTATCATTCCATCATAATTAGCTTTCTTTAGTCTATCATTTAAATATTTTAACTCATTTTTAATATTTTTATCACTTTCATGTATTGTAAATGACACACCATATAACTCTGAACTTCCTTTTGTAAATCCAAAATCTCCACTTTCGTCTATAAATATATTAAGTCTATGTTTTATCTTTATCACCTGCTTTTTCTTTTTAATTAAATTTTACGAATATTTTATGATTTAATTTTTTTATACATTGACATTAAAATTACCTTCTTATAATATAACAAATTTTCATAAAATGCAATAATTATGAAAAATTTTTTCTTGACATTCTCCCTCTTTTACGGTATCATATAATTTGTGAAAAACTACAATTCAAGCACTTTTCACAAAGCAAAAATCTAAAAAAGAAATGAGGAAAAGACAAAATGATATGTTCAATGTGTAAAAAAAATCAAGCTTCTATCTTCTCTAGTAAAATCACACCGGATGGAAAAAGAGAAATGGAAGGTTTATGCATAAATTGTGCTAAAAAATTAGGAATAAACACAGATGAAATATTAAAAGCGCAAAATCAAACAATTATAAATAATCAATCTGAACAAATGAACAAACAACTAGAAGGATTATTCAAAAATCTTTCTGAAAATTTAGGTTCAATTGATGGTATCGAACTTGGAGCCATCCCTGTAAACGAAGAAGATGATGAAGAACAATATGACGAAAATGAAGCTCCAAAAGTTTTTGCAGGAGCAATTCCTTTGGGTTCAATCTTTGGAAACATATTTGGTGGACCAGAGCCACAAGGTCAGCAAGTTACAAGTGGTAATGGAAATACTAAGAAAAAAGTTAAACCTGAAAAGAAGAAAAATAAGAAAAAGAAATTTTTGGATACATATGGTACCAACCTTACTTTCAAAGCTCAAAATAATGAACTTGACATGGTAATTGGTCGTGACAAAGAACTTCAAAGAGTTATCCAAATTTTAAATAGACGTTCTAAAAACAATCCTTGCCTAATTGGTGAACCGGGTGTTGGAAAAACTGCAATTGCAAATGCTTTAGCACTAAAAATTGCATCTAAAAATGTACCTGCTAAGTTATTAAATAAAGAAGTTTATTTGTTAGATATGACTTCTGTTGTTGCGGGAACTCAATTCAGGGGTCAATTTGAAGCAAGAATGAAAGGAATTATTGGAGATTGTATTCAATATGGAAACATAATTCTTGTAATAGATGAAATCCATTCAATCATAGGTGCTGGTGCGGGCGGAGATGGTGATTCAGCTATGAATGCCGCAAACATTTTAAAACCTGCTTTAGCAAATGGTCAAATTCAACTTATTGGTACAACAACAATTAAGGAATATCGTAAATATATCGAAAAAGATACAGCTTTAGAGCGTAGATTCCAACAAGTTTTAATAGAAGAACCAACAGTAAGTGATTCTATTGGAATACTAGATGGCATAAAAAAATATTATGAAGATTATCACAAGGTAAAAATTTCAACAGATGTAATTAAACAAACTGTTATTATGTCTGAAAAATATATTCATGACAGATTTTTGCCAGATAAAGCAATAGATATTTTAGATGAGGCTTGTTCAAGAATTAACCTAGAAAATAAAGATTTATATAAACTTGAATTATTACGTCAAAAATTAAAAGAAGTCCAAGAACAAAAAGATGAAGCTGTTACAACTGATTCAACAGAAGATTATCAAAAAGCAGCTAATCTAAAAACTGAAGAATGTCGTTTAATGGAAGAAATTGACAAAATAAATTCATCAATGAAAGTTCAAAATCTTACAGTTCAAGATATCGCAAATGTTATTGAAAGCTGGACAAAAATTCCTGTAAGTAAAATAACAGAGGAAGAAACGCAAAAACTTCTAAACTTAGAAACAAATCTTCACAAAAAAATAATTGGTCAAGATGAAGCTGTAAGTGCAGTAGCTCGTGCTATTCGTAGAAATAGAGCGGGACTAAAATCAACTAAACGTCCACCTTCATTTATATTTGTAGGACCTACTGGTGTTGGTAAAACTGCCCTTGCTAAAGCTTTAAGTTATGAAATGTTTGGCTCAGAAGATTCAATTATCAGAATAGATATGTCTGAATATATGGAAAGTAATTCAACTGCAAAATTAATCGGTGCTCCTCCGGGATATGTTGGTTATGATGATGCTGGTCAATTAACAGACAAGGTAAAACGTCACCCTTATTCTATAATTCTTTTAGATGAAATAGAAAAAGCTCATCCAGATGTATTTAATATTTTGCTTCAAGTTCTTGATGATGGTAGACTTACAGATTCTCAAGGAAATACTGTTAGTTTTGAAAATACAATTATAATAATGACTTCTAATGCTGGTTCTAATTTGAACAATAACTCAATAGGATTTGGTAAGTCAGAAGTTGATAAGTATAAAATTGAAGAGAGATTGAAAGATGTTTTCAGACCTGAATTTTTAAACAGGGTTGATGAAATTGTTGCATTTAGTAGCTTAACTAATGAGCAATTAATTGATATTGTTAACCTTATGCTTAAAGATACTGCCTCTGCCCTACATGATAAAAATATCACTATGGAAGTGTCTAAAGATGCTAAAGATTTCTTGCTTGAAAAAGGAACTAATCTTAAATTTGGTGCTAGACCTCTTCGTAGAGCTATCCAAAGATATGTTGAAGATGAAATTTCTGAAAGAATTTTAAGAGGCGATATTGTTGATGGAGATAACATTAGAGTTTCAAGAGATGGGGATAAATTAGTGTTTGAAAAATAATTTTTTTCTCATTTGGACCGTTTCATTTCGCGAAAAAAAACGGTCCAAATGGAAAAAGAAACGGTCCCAATGAGAAAAGGAGGAACATATGCCAAAATTTGAAAAAAGAAACATACCAAATTATCTAACAGTACTAAGACTAATATTCGTACCAATCATATTTGCACTTATTTTATTAGAATATTATTGGGCAGCATTTGCATTTTTCTTAATTGCAAATATTACAGACGTTTTAGATGGAAGAATTGCAAGAAAATATAACTTAATTACAGATTGGGGCAAACTAATGGACCCTTTGGCAGATAAAATCACACAAATCAGTACCATTTCTGCTCTTATTATTAAAGGCATTATCCCCTTTTGGATTTTAGCAATTTTAACTTTGAAAGAACTTATTATGATTTCTGTTGCTTTTGTTCTTTATAAGAGAAAAGTTGTAACAGTTCATAGTATGTGGTATGGCAAAGCCGCAACGATTTTGTTTTTTGTTGCTATTGTTCTTTCTTTGCTATCTAAAGGTATTCCCGAACTTTCTGTTATTACTATTTACGCCTTTTATATTGCTATTGGTATGACTTTGTTTGCTGGAATTATGTATGGAAAAAATATTGTTTGTAAGGATTTTAAAGAGTGATTTTTAATTAAATCACTCTTTTATTCAAAATCTTCTAGCAATTGGTTTAAGTTTTGCAAACCTGTTACTTCTATCCCCTCTTTTAGTTCTTTAATATCTTCTTCTCCTAGGTAAGTTGTACTTATATCTGTTACTTTATAAAGGATTTCTTCTTCATCTTCATTTATATAATATATGTTTATAAATCCATCTTTTTCTCTTAAAATATAATGCTTGTTTTCATCATTTAGATTTCCACTTGTTTCTCTTATATCATTTTGCACAGTTTCACTATAATCTTGCCATTCATTTATGCAATCATCTTTTACATATCTACTTGTTGATATTTCTGTTTCATTTTGTACTATATTCTTTTCTTCTTCTGGTTTATTTTTCTTTGATATGTTGAATATTTCTATTCCTGCTATTAGAATTATCATTAAACCTATTGACATTAAAATTTTTTTCCACATAATAAATACACCTCTTACATATTTTGGCATATTTATTTGTTTTTATTCACTTTTTTGAAAAAGGAACCGTCCCCATTTCAAAAAAAATTAATTTGTTTTTAAATACGAAATTAGAGCTTGTTTAATTAATTCATTTATCGATATATTTTTTTCTATTGACTTCATTTTAGCTTTACAATGCAAATCAGTTCCAAGCCTTACATTTAATGAACCTTTACACTGTTTATCTGGTTCATCATTGTTCTCTTTACATACTGATAAATAATGGTCAATTGCTTCTTTGAAATCCTTTTTTAATTCTTTCACAGTTGTTCCCTCAAATGATATACTATCTTTTGTCAAACCCTCGATTTCTCCGCAAAAACACTCATCTTCATCACTGTATTTTATTTCAGCCCAATAACCTTTATATGTCATAATATTTTTCATTTATATCACTCCCATTTCTTTTAATTTTTTTATTAATATATTTATCTGATATGATTTTAAAACATTACCCGGATGTGGCTTATGTAACTCTATTTTTATTCTTTCATTATTTACAAATGCCACTCTTGAACCTGATGTCTTTCCTTTATTTTCCTCATAAAATTCTAATTTATTCAATAATTTTTTTGCCTCATCATATGTAAAATCTTTTGGTTTAGATTTTAGTCTTTTTAGTTCTTTTTCTAATTTACTCATATTATTATACTCCTTTCTATTTTGAAATGCAACTATTTTTAGTCGCATTCATTCACTTTTTTTCAAATTAGGGACGGTTCTTTTTTGAAAAAGGAACCGTCCCCATTTCGAAATTTTCACCCACAATCCATTACTCCTAACACAAATCTCCCCCATCTCATCAGTCCTATAAACCTTACAATTTAAACTCTTCAAATTCTCCAAAGTAACCTCTGCCGGATGACCAAAATTATTATTTTTCCCAACACCAATCAAAGCAATTTTAGGATTAACAGCATTTAAAAACTCCAAAGTTGAAGAAGTCTTAGAGCCATGATGAGCAACCTTTAAGCAATCGGAACGCAGTAAATCTAATCTATTTTCATAAAACCTCAAAATTTCTTTTTCTGCCACTTCCTCAATATCACCTGTAAAAAGCATAGAAAAATTTTTATAAACCAGCTTACAAACTAAGGAATTGTTATTTATAGCATTTTCCGAAATCATATGACTACTGCTTGGCCACAAAACATTAAAATATAAACCTTTTTGAATATTAATTCTGTCTCCCGCTTCTACAACTATCACATTAATTTTCTTTTCTTTTGCAATTCTAATAAAACTTTCATAATTACTGCTTTTTTCATATTGTCTGCCAATAACAGCATTCTTAACTTTCATCTTCTCCATAATATAAAGCAAACCTTGGGCATGGTCTGAATCCATATGACTAAAAATAACATAATCTACAACTGCAATCTGCCTGTCTAATAAATATGGCATAAGAATACTTTTTCCAACATTAAAATTTGATTTTGTAAATTCGCTTCCTCCTCCATCTATTAAAATTGATTTATTATTTGGTGTGACAATTAATGTACAGTCTCCTTGTCCAACGTCTACAAAGTAAATTCTAAGGTCTTTTGGGATGTTATAAAAAACAAAATTTAACATACAAATTATCAATAAAAAAGAAATAATTTTTCTAAATTTTAATTTGTATTTTATGAATTTGAATATATTTTTAATTCTCTCTTTAAATACACTTTGAGTTTTATCTAAATTTACTAAGACATTAACATTTACGATAGAAATCCCTAAATAATAAATTATTATTTCAAAAATTTTTGGAGTTACTAAATAAATTTGAGTTAAGGGAAGCTTTCCCCCTATACTTGAACATTTTATTAATATATTCAACAAAATATTCATTAAAATTTCTACCAATTGTAATCTTACAAAAATAAAAACGATACCCACTATCATTATTGGTCCTATTATAAAACTTGAAATTACACTAATAATTAATCCAGTAATTGCAATACTATTAAAATTTAAAACCATTATTGGCATAACAGTTATTGTTGCAGAAATAGTTATAATTATTGCATCAATAATTGTCTTACCTATTTTGGAGCTCAAAGCTTTTATCACTTTTTTTGCTAGCTTTTTGTTTTTTCTTATAGCTCTTCTAGCCACCTTATCTAACCATATCTCATATATATTTCTAATATTTCTTCCAACTACAACAATCCCAACTGTCGCGAAAAATGATAATTGTAAACCTATGTCTTTTATAGAAAAAGGATTATTAAGCAAAATTATAAATAATGCTATACTTAAAGCTTCATATATATCATTTTTCATATAAACAAAATTTGCCATAATAACAATAATTGCGGTAATTCCAGCTCTTACAATTGACGGAGTAAAATTTACCATACACATATAGATTATAATTATGATGCTACTTACTAATTTTGAATAATGTTTTCCTATTATTTTTCCCATAATAAAATTTACAGCAAGCACAATATAAGAAACATGCATTCCAGAAATTGCAAGCAAATGTGAAATATTGCTTACTGAAAAATTTTCTTTTATCTCTTCTGTTATGTTTTCCTTATCTCCAAGCAAAATTCCCTCTAATAAGGATTTTTCATTTTGCCCTATACTTGATGTTTCAATTCTTTGCTTTATTTTTGAAGCAAAAAAATTAGTATATTTTCTAATAATATTTCCATTATTCTTTGATAAAACATTTACCTTTGTACATTTTACACTTCCATAAATTTTCAAAGTCTTATAATATTCAAATTTATCAAATCCCTTGTAATTTGAACGTTTTTCTGGTCTACTAAAAGTTCCATAAAAGATAATTTTATCACCATATTGCACCTCCACATCTTTTAAATAAATATACAAATATGTATTTTTATACTTATTATCCAATATTTTTACTTTCACTTTGTCACTTGTTACATTACATACCAATCCTTGAAATTTACAATCTTTACAATCTAAATTTTTATATAAATTTTCGTATTTATAATTTTGAAAAAGTACAATTGTGTTTGATACAATCGAAAAAATTATTATGATTTTAATCACTTTTTTATTGAATACAATTTTTGCATATCTAAAATATCTTTTACATGAAAATAATTTGAATTTATCTTTTTTACTTTTATTTCCAATAATCAAATATATTAGAAAAATTAAAATATAAAAAAGGACTATACTGATTTTACAATATAGCCCCATTAATATTCCTAAAATATATCCGATTACTGCTGTTAAAACCTTTCTGTTTTCTAGCATAATCCTCCTTAATTTATTATTCTTCTTCCTGTTACATATCTTGCGGAATAATAACTATCTGATAAAGATGTTGTAATTACACCTGTTCCTGAATTTCCTGCATGTATAAATGTGTTTCCACCAATATAGATTCCAACATGACCTACAGATGTGTTTGCTCTATTATTAAATATTACCAAATCGCCTGGTTGCAAATTTGATTTTGATACCGCAGTTCCATTTGATGCTTGAGCTCCAGATGACCTACTTATACTTATTCCGCATTGTTTGTATACATATGATGTAAATCCAGAACAGTCAAAACCTGTTGATGGTGATGAACCACCTGATACATATCTACACCCTAAGTATTGTTTCGCACATGCAACTATCCCACTTCCAGATGAACCAGAATTTGATGATGTAGTTGTATTTGTTTTACTTTCTGTTTTTGTAGTTTTTTCTTCTTTTTGTGAATTTTTATTACCTCTATCTATTTCTTCACTTCTTGATGTTACTTCTACCTTTTTGTCTGATAAATACTTACTTGCAACATAGCCTGTTTTTCCGTTTACTTTTATTTTTGACCATGTTCCTGAAGTTTCTACAACTGTTACTTTTGTATTTATCTTTAATTGATTTACTAATTTTGCATTATTATCAGCTGTTTCTCTCATGTTTAGAGTTTCTGTTGATACATATTTTGTTACCTCTGCCGTCTTTTTAGTTTCTTCTTTTTTTTCTGTTTCTTTGCTTTCTTCTACTTTTCTCTCTTCTGATACCGATGTCGTTGTTGTTTCTTTATTTTCTTCTTGTTTTACTTCTTCTATTTTGTTTTCTTCTTTTTGCTCTGCTATTTGTATTTTACTTGTAAGTACCCATCCAGCTTTTTCTTCTGTTTCTATATAACTCCATTTGTTCATTATGTCTTTTATTGTGATTTTTGAGTTTTCCTCAATTGTGTTTATATTACTTGAAGTTATTGATGGTACTAATTTTAATTCTAGTTTTGATGATATTGTTCCAACATATCCTGTTTCTATTGTTTGTTTGCCTTCCTCTGATGTATTTGTATTTTCATTTCTTGATGTCGTATTTACAGTTTCATTAGTTGCGTTGTCTGTTGTTTCATTGTTTTCTGTTGTTGTATTTGGGGTACTGTTTGTTTCATTAACTTGTTCATTACTATTTGATGAAACTGTTGTTGTTTTTCCCTCAACATCTAACATGTCTTTTCTTACATAACCTGTATATGTCTTATATTTTATTTTGTACCATTCTCCATCTTCTGATAATATTTCTACTTCTTCATTTAGTGATATTAAAGTCACTATGCTAGAGTCTGTTGATGTTTCTTTTCTCATTCTTATTGTTTCTTGATTTACTTTTCCATTTGTAGCATATGCTTTTGTTGAAAATATTGATATTATTAAGGCTAGCATAATCAGCCCTATTTTTGCTTTTTTATTCATTGTTCTCTCCTATTTTTATTTTTTCGACAAGTGCTAGTATATACTTTTTCACAAAATTTGTCAACTAATTAGTCTATAAAATTTATTCTTCATCTTCAAAAGAATTAATTTTAAAAAACTTAAATAATTCGACAATAACAATAGGTGCAAAAACCAAGCAAATAACTTCTACAATATTGTCAGTAGGTAAAACAGGTATACTAAATATTGTTCTTAGTGTTGGAACAAATAGTATTACAAGCATTAATAATGCAGATATAATAATTGCTCCAATAAGTTTCATGTTGTCAAATATTCCTGTTTTGAATATTGATTTTTTATTGTTTCTAACATTAAATACATGTACAAGTTCAGAAAGTGCTAATACAATAAATGCCATTGTTTGACCAACTTCTATTTTTGATTCATCTAATGTTAATCCATCTATTGGTGTATTTGTTGTGGCTAAACCTATCATAAATGCCGCTAATGTTAAAATTCCAATCATGACTCCCTGATAAATAATTCTAAATGTCATTGATTTTGTAAATATTCCTTTTCCTGTTTTTAATGGCTTTCTTTCCATTATATTTTTGTTTGCTGGGTCAAATGCTAAGGCTAATGCTGGAAGTGAGTCTGTAACCAAATTTATCCATAATATGTGAATTGGCATTAAAATTTCTAAGTGTGCTATATCTGTAATTCCAAACCATTTTGCAAATAATCCTGTTCCTAATGTTGCTAAAAGTAGTACTACTATTTCACCAATATTGCTTGATAGTAGAAATTGGATTACTTTTAAAATATTGTCATATATTCTTCGTCCCTCTTCTACTGCTGATACTACTGTTGCAAAATTGTCATCTGTTAATATTACATCTGCCGCTTCTTTTGCAACATCTGTTCCTACAACTCCCATGGCACAACCTATGTCTGCTTGTTTTAGGGCCGGACTATCATTTACTCCATCACCTGTCATTGCAACAGTTTCGCCATTTTTTTGCCAAGCTTTTACAATTCTTACCTTATGCTCAGGTGCAACTCTTGCATATACAGAGTATTTTTTTATATCTTTTTCCAATTGTTCATCTGATATTTTATCAAGTTCTGTTCCTGTTATTGCTTCATCTTCTTTTTCCAATATTCCTAATTTTTTTGCAATTGCTGTTGCTGTTATTTTGTGGTCTCCTGTAATCATAACTGTTTTTATTCCTGCTGATTTGCATTTTTCTACAGCTTGTTTTGCTTCTTCCCTTGGTGGGTCTATCATTCCATACATTCCAACAAATGTTAAATTGTTTTCAAGCTCTGTCACTTCTGGTTTATAATCTAATTCTTTATATGCAAAGCCTAAAACTCTTAATGCATCTTTTGCCATTGTTTCATTTATTTCGTTAATTCTATATCTATAATTTTGTAAATCTGATTTTTGCTCTCCATTTTGTATATATGAATTACAAATTGAAAGTAGTTCATCTATTCCACCTTTTGTAAAGACAATATATTTATTATTTACTTTGTGAACTGTTGTCATTAACTTTCTGTCTGAATCAAATGGTATTTCATCTACTCTTGGCATATCATCATATATGTTTTTGGTAAAACCTAATTTTAAAGCAATATCGACAAGTGCAGTTTCTGTTGGGTCTCCTTTTAATTCTCCATCTTCTGATATTTTTGTGTCATTACATAACATTCCATTATATACTAATAGTTTTATTTCTTGGTTTGCATTTTCATATTTAGTTATGTCTTCAATATTAGTCATATCATATGTTACATCATTTACATACATTTTTTGAACTGTCATTTTGTTTTGTGTTAATGTTCCTGTTTTGTCTGAACAAATTACAGAACTACTTCCTAATGTTTCAACTGCTGGTAAGTGTTTTACTATTGCATTTTTCTTTACCATTTTTTGAACACCTATTGCTAGAACAATCGTAGATACCGCAGCTAAGCCTTCTGGTATTGCTGCAACTGCTAGACTTACTGCTGTCATAAACATTGATATTGCTGGTTTTCCTTGTATTAGCCCTGCTGCAAATATTATCACACATATAACTATTGCAGCAATTCCAAGTGTTTTTCCAAGGTTGTTTAGTTTTGCTTGAAGTGGTGTTTCTTTTTCTTCTTGGTTTGATAACATTCCTGCTATTTTTCCTACTTCTGTTTTCATTCCTGTTTCTACTACTATTGCTTTTCCTCTTCCATATGTTATTAGACTTGAAGAAAATAGCATGTTTGTTCTATCTCCAATTGGTACTTCTTTTTCGTCTATTTTGCTTGCTTGTTTTTCTACTGGTACTGATTCTCCAGTAAGTGATGCTTCTTGCGCCTTTAGGTTTACTGCTTCTATTATTCTTAGGTCTGCTGGTACATAATCTCCTGTTTCTAGCACTACAACATCACCCGGTACTAGGTCTTTTGCAGGCACTGTTTGTAGATTTCCATCTCTTATTACTTTTGCTTCATGCCCACTTAGTTTTTGCAATGCTTCTAGTGATTTTTCTGCTTTTGCTTCTTGTGCTACTCCTATTATACTATTTACTATTACTACTATTAGTATTATTATTGAATCTGTTATTGCTTCTCCTTGTGCTATTGATACTGCTCCTGAGATTATTGCTGCAAATATTAGTATTATTATCATAAAGTCTTTGAATTGCTCTAAAAATTTTATGAATAGTGATTTTTTCTTTTGAGCTTGTAGTTCATTTAGACCATGATTTGCAAGTTTTTCGTTTATTTGTTCTTGTGTTAATCCTGTTTTAATATTTGTTTCAAGATTTTTTTCTGTTTCTTGAACAGTTTTGTTAAACCAGTTATTTTCCATAATTTTATTCCTTCTTTCCTTTAAATATTAAAATTTTACTGAATACAAAATTTAGTATTATTACTACGATATTTGATACAACCTTCATTAAAATATCGTTTATGCTAAACCATACAGCTGCGTTCATCATTAGGATACTTATTATTTCTGTAAATATTCTACAGCTAAAGAAAGAGGCTATCTCTCGTAAGAGGTCTTTTTTTCCTGTGGTTTGACTATTAAATACATATAGTTTGTTTGTTATATATGCAAATACAACTCCTGCTATAAATGCTATTATTTCACTTATATTTACTCTTAAAGAATCATTATCTAATCCTTTTAATATTAATGCTGAAAAAATTGTATATACTAATATGTTTACTATTGTTGTTAATGCTCCAAAAACTAAATATCTCATACCTTCTTGATGTTTTCTGTACCAATCTGCCAGTGCTTTTAATCCTATTTTTTCTAATATTTTTAAACAAAATTCTTCTACTTTATCTACTATCATTTTATTTGGCTCCCTTTTCTATTTCATTTAGTTCTTCTTGTGAAAAATTATATTTTTTATGGCAGAAATGGCATTCTGCTTCTAATTTGCCATCTTCTTCTATTATTTTGGATATTTCTTCTTTTCCTAGTGATATTATTCCACTTTCTATTTTTTCCTTACTGCAATTGCATTTATATATGACATCTAGGTCTTGTTCTAGTGTTTCTATATTTTCATCTCCTGTTACTATTTTAGCAATTTCTTCTAATGTCATTCCATCATCTAACATTTCTGATATTGGTTTTGCTTTCTTTATTGCTTCTTCTATTTTTGATATTTCTTCTTCTGTTGCATCTGGCATTGGATTTATTATGTATCCTCCTGCTCTTTTTACTCCATCTTTGTTTACAAGTACTCCAAGAGATAGTGCTGTTGGTTTTTGCTCTGATTTTGCAAAAAATTCTGTAAAGTCTTCTGCTATTTCTCCAGATACTAGCGGTATTAAACCATTATAATTGCTATTTGTCAATTCATTTTGCTTTATTACATTTAGATATCCTTGGTTCCCTACTGCTCCACCCACATCTATTTTTCCATTTGCCTTTAGTGGTAGTTCTACATGCGGATTTTGTACATACATTTTTACATTTGCTAGTTTTTCGTTTTCTAGCCCCGCTACTGCTACTATACTTCCTATTGGTCCTGTTCCTTTTATTTGGATTGTTATATTGTCTGTTATTTCTTTTGTTTCTAAATGAGCCATCATTGCTGCAACAGTTGCTACTCTTCCTGCTGCTGCAGTTACTGTTGGTGTTAGGTCATGTATTTTTCTTATTTGTTCTACAAGCTCTGTTGTGTCTATACACATTACTGATACTTTTTTGTTATAGGCTAAAAATTTTATTGCTTTATTTTCCATATTTATCTTCCTTTCTCTTGGCACAGACACAAATGGACCGGTTCTTTTTGTGCCCAATGACACAAAAAGAACCGGTCCATTTGTGCCATTTGTGCCTATATATATTCTATTGGAACATAATAGTTATTTTCATCAATGGCTATTATATTTTCCATCATGCAAAGTACTATTCCGTTTCCTGATTTTGCTTCAATATTTTTTATTATGTCAAAATTTTTTATTGCTGCTTTTCCCGGATTTGCGCTTTTTTTAATTTCCACTGGATATACTGTATTGTCATAAAATATTAGTAAATCAATTTCTTTTTGATTTTTGTCTCTATAATAATATAATCTTGTTCTTGGGTCTTTTCCATTATTTGTATATGATTTTATAATTTCACTTACAATATATGTTTCAAATATTGCCCCATTATATGCACTTTTTTCTAGTGTTTCCGGATTTAAATAACCTGTTAAATAACATGCTAGACCTGTATCCATAAAATATATTTTTGGCCTTTTTATTGCCTTTTTTATGTTGTTATTTGAATATGAGTTTAACATATATACTAAATTTGTGTTTTTTAGAATTGATACCCACTCGTCAACTGTTTTGGAGTCTATCCCAATATCATTTGCTATATCAAATGCATTGTATTCTTGTGCCGTCCTTGCTGCTATTGATGATATAAATTTCACGAATTTTGTTTCGTCTTTTATGTTTATTATTTGTCTTACATCTCTTTCTATGTATGTTCTTATATATGTTTCATAAAATTCTTCTCTGTTTTTCCCGTCATTATTTTTTACTGTTGGATAACTTCCATCTAAAATTCTTTTAAATATTTCTGTAGTCGATTTTGCATTTGTTGTCTTTTTTCCTTTTAGATTGTTTATTTCTGGTAAAAAAATAGGTTCTTCAATCTGTTCACATTCTCTTTCAGAGAAACCGTATAAGTCAAATATTCTTACTCTTCCTGCTAATGATTCACTTACATTTTTCATTGTTTGAAATACTTGTGAACCTGTTAAATAGTACATAGTTCCTACTTCAATTCCTTCTTCAAACATTTCTTTTTTTCGTGCTTCATCTATTTTAATTTTTATATATGATAATAATTCTGGTGCATATTGAAATTCATCTATTATAAGTGGTGCTTCATATGTTCTTAAAAATAGCTCTGGGTCTTCTTTTGCTTGTGTTCTAATTAGTATATTATCTAAAGATATGTAGTTTATTTCTTCTTTAGATTTTTCTGATAAGTAATTAAGTAGTGTTGTTTTTCCCACCTGCCTTGGTCCTGTTATCATTATAACTGGCCATTTTCCTATTGCTTCTTTTACACTTTTCTCTATTGTTCTATTTTGATATTTTGGCATTTTTATCACCTCTTTACTTAATTATACTCTATTTTAAGAAAAAAATCCAGACTTTTTCGGAATTAGATTCCAAAAAAGTCTAGATTTCTGATTTACTTATTATTATTCAGCTGTTTCCTCTGTTTCAGGAGCATTGTAAGCTTCTAATATAGCATTTTGAATTTTTTCCCTTGTTTCTGGGTTAATTGGATGAGCTATATCTTTGAACTCTCCTGTTGGAGTTTTTTTGCTAGGCATAGCAATAAATAATCCATTTTGGCTTTCGATAACTTTGATATCATGAATTACGAATTCGTTATCAAATGTTACAGAAGCAACTGCTTTCATTCTGTTTTCTGAATTTACCTTTCTTAAACGTACATCTGTTATTTGCATTTTAAGCACCTCTTTCTTTAAGTTAATATTATTTTGTACATATTCTTTTGTTTTTATGTACTAATTATATATTCTTCAAAAATTTTGTTTTTCCTTCTTTTTTTTACAATTTTTTTTATTTTTTTGTATTAGGGACGATTTCAAAATGGGAACAGGTCCTTTTTGAAAAAGGAACCGTCCCCATTTCGAAATCGAATTAAACAAAACTTTTTAATAATTCACCTAAAGGTTTCTTTTCATTTAGTCTTTTTATTGTTTCTGCAAATAATGGAGCAATTGTTACTACTTTTATTTTGTCAATTTTCTTTTCTTCAGGTAGTGGAATGGTATTTGTTATAACAAGCTCTTTTATTGGAGAATTTTGTATTCTTTCTATTGCTGGACCAGAAAGTACTCCATGTGTACAAGCTGCATAAACTGATTTTGCACCAAATTCATTTAATACTCTTACTGTTTCCATCATAGAACCTGCTGTGTCAATTTCGTCATCAAATATTATGGCATTTTTTCCTTTTACATCACCAATAATTGTTGTTCCTATTGCTTTATCATTATTTCCATCTCTTCTTTTATCTAACATTGCAATTGGGCATCCAAAAAATGTTGAATATTTATATGCTTTTTTTGAACTTCCTGCATCTGTTGCAACAATTACCATGTTGTCCAATTTCTTTTCTTCGAAATATTTTTCTAATAATCTTTCTGCACTTAATCTGTCACAATTTATATTATTAAAATATGCTTGTATTGCTGGATTGTGTAAATCACATGTTATTACTCTGGTTGCTCCTGCTGCTTCTAGAAGTTCTGCAACCAATTTTGCTGTTATTGGTACTCTTGGTTGGTCTTTTTTGTCTGACCTTGAATACATATAATATGGTAATACTACATTTATGTTTCTTGCTGATGCTCTTTTTACTGCGTCTATTGTTATTAATAACTCCATTATTCTTTCATTTACAGGTGGTGTTGAACTTTGGATTAAATATACATCATAGTCCCTTACAGTTTCAAGTATTTGTACAAAGTTATTATCATTTTTAAATTTCATTCTTTCAATTTTTCCCATAGGTAATTTTAAATAGTCACATATTTCTTTTGTGAAATTTTCAGAAGCTTCGCTACAAGCAAATATTTTAATTTTTTCCATAATTATTCATTTCCTTTCACTTTTTCTTTTAATATAATGTAATTTCTTCAAGTATTTCTTTATCTAATAATTCTTGTTTTTTGTTTGTTGTTATTTCCAATATCTTTTTATTTCCATTTTTATATAATTCAATCACTTGTTCTGGATCCATATCTTCAAATGGATATTCTACAATTTCGCCAGTTATATAATCTCTTTCATATGCTATGCCTGTTATATTTATAATATATAATTTATCAGATTGTATCATTTTTTCTAAATTTTTTGCAATATCATTTTCTGAGGTTTTATCAAGCTTTAGATATCCATCTTTTTTTATACTAAAATTATCAATATTATTTTTATTTAATAATTCCTTGAATTTATCTCTAGATTGTTCAGATATCCATATTCCTGTTTTATTTGGTGCTTTTTTATTTAAACTTTCTATTTCATTTTCTTCTGGTTTAGCATTTTTCATTACTCCTGCTAAATCAACTTGAAATTGAACTTTTGGTTTTATTTGAAGAATTTTTCTGCCATCTGTTTCTTCTGTTACATAATAAATATTGCTATCTGCTGTTGAATTTATCTCATTTTTTATGCTTTCAATTTCTTCAGGATTAGCATTTTCTACTACATTTTCTTCTTTTTCGTCTGCTATTTTTTCATCTACAGTACTTTGTTCTACAAAAGAAGAATTTGCGTATTCTTGATTTTTATGTGTATCTTTCTTTTTCAAAATTATATTTACTATAATAGCTACTATAACTAAAGCTACAATAGGCATTATTATTTTATTGCTTTTTTTCATATTTTGCTCCTTTTCTTCTTTTTGCTCATATTTTTCAACTTCTTGTTGTTTTTCTGTAATTGTTGAATCTGCATATCCTGTACTATTTTCTGGTACTGGTATATCAACCAATCTATCATATTCTGCATCTTCTGCATATGAAACTGCACTAAATGCTATTATTATTGCAATTATTAAGCAAAATATTTCACATATTTTTTTCACTTTAATATCATTCCTTTTTTAATAACTTAAATATTTATTTGCAATAAATCCTTTTGCTCCATCTGGCAAAATAATTTCGTCCCACCACAAATCATTATAATAATACTTATTTGTAACAATACGAGTTACTTTTGTTCCTGTTGATTTTTTGGTTATGCTGTCATATTCTGTTCCCGGTCCTATTCTTATATTTACATCACTTGAATTTATATACATTGTATCATAACAATTTGTTTGATCCTCAATTGTTTGTAAATACTCACCAGAACAATATCCTTTTTTCCCTGATGGTGTAACAACCTTATGCCAACGGTTAGATAATCTTTCTACTGAAAGTAAAACTGTTCCAGATGGAAGCTCTTCTAAAATATTTCCTTTAGTTGAAGAAGCATCTCTAAGTTTTAAATTTGAACCATTTGTTACAACTTTTACACTTTTTGGTCCTTTTATTTCTGCTAATGGATTTTTTCCTGTACCTGTTGGTTTTGCACTTGGAGTAGATGGCATATTTTCATATACAGGTATTATAAAGCTCTTTTTATTATTAAATGTTCCTGTTTGTTCATATGGATTTTTCATCGTATTTGCTTCACTATATGCAGCCGAAATATTTTGCATATATTGGTTATCATATAAATTTCCACCACTTGCTGGATTTACATCAAATTTATTTAAATATAATGTGTTTTGTTTTTTATTTATGTATCTTTCTTTAATAATATTGATTCCACCTTCAAGACCTTTTTCCATACTGTCCCAGCCTTCACGTTTTGCACGTTCTAGAGCTGTTTGAACATCATTTCCTACTTTTGCACCAATATTAAATGGATTAAAATATCTTTTACCATCTCCGCCGTCCATATCTATTGTTCCAGAACCTTTTCTACCTTGTTCTTGGAATAGTCTCGCTAAAATATAGTATGGATTAATATTTGTGCTTTTACAAGCCTCTATTACATCATTTGTATAATTTTGTAAAAATGTATTATTTACTTGGTATTGTATTGAATCATATGTTGCTCCACTTTCCCAATAATTTGCTAAATCTTGAAATTGCAATACATTTGAGTCATTTAAGAAATTTCTTATGTCCATAAAGTACTGAACCGCATTATAAGATGCTGATGCCCAAATTCCACTTACATATGGATCTTCTGAAATCCAATCACATTTGTATGTATTTGTATCTATTAAGCTTTTTTGTTTATTGCTTCCTTCATATTCTGCTTTTACTGCTTCATTAAAATCAACACCTGTATAAAGTATCTCAAATTCCCAATTTGGGTGTTCACACATTAGGTTGTCAATTGACTCTTGAATTCCTGGATATTTTGAATTATCAATTTCTACCCAAGTAGTGTTTGTAAAACAAAATAGCTGATTTGAACTTCCTGTATTATCTTTTAGCTCAATTACAGAACCATTTTCAATTTTATTTTTTATGTTTAACATTAAGTCATAATTTGCTAAAGAATATATTCCTATACTTCCATTTCCAAAATCTCTAATTCCCCATTTCTGGCTTTCTGTATTTTTCCAATCATCTTGAGTAATTTCAGAACCACTTTGTATTTTTCCATTTTTTGCTGTTAAATATTTTCCACTATGTCCAAGCATTATTTTATAATAACCATTTTCATATTCAAGTTTTATTTTTTGCCATCTTGTATGATAATTTTGCCAAACTTGTACTTTTCCATTAGAATTTTTGTCTCCACCTGCAACTTCTAATACTATATTTGAATTTGCTTTTGATTGTATTTGGTATTTTCCATTTCCTACTATTTTTTCACTTTTATTTGACATCTTCTCTAACTTAAAGTTCTGGCTATTATCATCTCTTTTTTCATATACTTCTATATTTGTTCCGTTTTCAGTATTTGAGTCATGTAGTGTTAAATATAGCCATTGTCTTTTTCCTATTATATTATAATATCCATCTGAATTTTGATAAATTATCCATTTTTGGCTATCTGTATCTGTATTTCTTGCCCATTGTGCGACATTTGTTCCATTTCCCCAACCACACATATCTAGTCTTTTTCCTGAATTAATTGGTATTATTTCATAATATCCATTTCCATCATATACAAAGTTGAATTCTTGTTCTGGGCAATTATTAAAGTCCCATAAATGAACATTTGCACCATTATCTGCACTACCACTATCTATTGATATACTTTTATTAATATTTGCTGCACTTACAATTTTATAAGTTCCTTCTTCTATTGTTTTTTTAGGTTCTATTTTATCTTCTTCAATTTTTTCTATTGCAAATTCTTGTCCGCTTCCTCCATTTTTTTCATATACTTCTATATTTGTTCCATCTGCTGTTTCAGAGTTATGTGCTGTTAAATATAAATGATTTCTTTCAGATATAATGTTGTAATTTCCATTTGCATTTTTCTTTATTATCCATTTTTGACTATCTGATGATTGATTTTCATCCCATTGCTCTACATTTGTTCCATTTCCCCATCCACATACATCTAATCTTTTCTTAGAATTTATAGAAATTATTTCTGCATATCCTTGTGAAGTATATTTAATCTCAAATTGTTGATATCTTCTTTTTATATATTTTTGAATATTTACATTTGCACTATTTTCTGTACTTCCATCTTTAATAGAAACACTTTGTGTTGGCATGCTTGCAAGGCTTATTTTGTATTTTCCTTCTTCCAATTTGTCAATTTTTTCAAGTGAAAATTCTTGTCCATTTCTATTGTTTTTTTCATATCCTTCTATATTTGTCCCATTAGTGTAATTTGAATTATGTACTGTTAAATATAAATTTTGTCTTTTTGATATTAAGTTATAATTGCCTTCTGCATTTTTATATACAATCCATTTTTGACTATCTGTGTTTTTATTTTCGGTCCATTGTTCAATATTTACACCATTGCCCCAACCACATACATCTAATCTTTTTCCTGAATTTGTTGCAATTATTTCATAATATCCATTTCCATCATATACAAATTTAAATTCTTGTTCTGGGCAATTATTAAAGTCCCATAAATGAACATTTGCCCCATTTTCCGTACTTCCGCTTGCTATAGATATACTTTTGCTTTCATGACTTGCCATTGAAATTTTGTATATTCCATCTTCTATAGTTTTTTTAGGCACAATTTTTTCGTTTTTTACTTTTTCTAATATAAATTCTTGCCCATTTCCGCCATTTTTTTCAAATCCTTCTATATTTGTTCCATCTGCCGAATTTGAATTATGTGCTGTTAAGTATAAAAATCCTCTTTGTGATATAATATTATATTTTCCATCTGCATTTTTCCTTATTACCCATTTTTGGCTATCTGATGTAATATTTTCACTCCATTGCTCAATATTTACACCATTGCCCCAGCCACATACATCTAATCTTTTTCCTGAATATAATGAGATTATTTCTACATATCCTTGTTTTGTATATTTTATTTCAAATTGTTGCTGTCTTTTATTTGAATATTTTTGTATATTTACATTAGCTCCATCTTTTTCGTCTATACTATCTACTGTAACACATTGTGTAGGCGAATTTGCAAGACTTATTTTATATGTACCTTCTTCTATTTTTTCTACTTTTTCTAATATAAATTCTTGACCACTTTCACCATTTTTCTCAAATGCCTCTATGTTTGTTCCATCTGTCAAATTTGAATTATGTGCTGTTAAATATAACCCCTGTCTTTGAGCTATTATGTTATAATTTCCTTTTTCATTTTTTTGTATTTTCCATTTTTGGCTTTCTGAGCTAGGGTTTTTTGACCATTGTTCTATATTAGTACCATTTCCCCAGCCACACATATCTAGTCTTTTTTCTGAATTTACAGCAATTATCTCATAATATCCTTGTCCATCAGATACTAATTTAAACTCTTGATATGGCATACCTTCATATTTGTTAATTTGTACATTAGCACTATTTCCAGTACTTCCATTTGCTATTGTTACACTTTTTGTTTGGTCCTCTGCTAATACTATTTTGTATATACCATCTTCAACTTTTTTTTCGTCTGTTACAGCTATTGCTTGAGAATTTGCACCTATTAAAGTTAATGGAATAAATAATAATATAGTTATTAATAATATGCTTATTTTTTTCATATTCTGCTAACCTCCTTTTAATTATCTTTTAATAATTGAATTGTAGCATTTATAAATTTATTAGAATAATTTCTTTCAAGTACTTGATTGTGATTTTGTACTTCTGGCAATTCCAAAAGCATAGATCTTGTATTTGCTATTGTTCTTGCCCATTGAATGAAGTAGCCACTACCATATGTTCCAATATGATTACTTATTCCAAATTGATTTCTGTAATACCATCCAATTCCACTATCCCCTATTGTTTCATTTAACCATCCATGAATATCTATTACAATATTTTTGCTTCCTGTATTAGATAACACAAAATTTCTTAAACTTTCTGCTTCAAAAGCTTGTAAAGGTTGAGTTCCATTATAGTTTCTTGAAGAATTAGTAGTTGATTTATAATTTACAGGAAAACATCTATTCATATCTATTCCCTTATTTCCATTTGCCCAGCTATAAATTGTTGTTCTGCCTGGTCCGTTATTTGTCCAACCATTATGTTGTCCATCCGGATTTGATGCTGGAAGAATATATATCGTCCATTGATCTACTAAATCTAATGGCATATTTTGTTTCATATATGAATAAAATTCATCTGCCATGTATGTTAACTCTGAACCATCTCTATAGTATGAATCTTCAAATCCATGTATTGAAAAATTTAAAAATAGTTTTTTGCTTCCATTTCCTACTTTATAAAACTTTAAATATTCTCCACCATTGCCATTTCCTTGTACTTTAAGTCCTGACCATCCATATGTTCCTTCTTGTGCATATCTTTCATAATATCTTTCTAAATGAAATTTTTCTGTTTCATCTTGTGTTTTGTAATTCAAATTTAAAACCGAACCATTACTTATATTTTCATTAACATTTAAAGCATATGTCCAGCTAGATAATGGATATATAGAAATACTATCATTTCCATTATCTCTAATTATCCATTTTTGATTTTCTCCCCAGTTAAAGTCATATTGCATAACTTCTGAGCCTACTGAACTTCTATCATATTTTACTGTTAAGCTTTTTCCACTATGATTTAATCCTATTTTATAAAATCCATTTTCATATGTAATTTTTACTTTTTGCCATGATGTATCAAAATTTTGCCAAACCTGTAATCTTCCACAATTATCCCAATTTCCACCTGCTGCTTCTACTACCATATTTCTATTAGAATTAACCATCATTTTATATGTGCCATCTTCTACAGTTTTCTCACTTTTTGTAGCTATTTTTTCTATTTTAAATTCTTGTCCATCACTTTCATTTTTCCAGCATGCTTCGATATTTGCTCCATCTGAAAAATTAGAATTATTAACAGTTAAATAAAGACCTTGCCTTTTTGATATTATGTTATAATTTCCCTTAGAGTTTTTAACTATTTTCCATTTTTGGCTATCGGTGTTAGGATTCTTAGACCATTGTGCTATATTGGTTCCATTTCCCCATCCACATACATCTAATCTTTTTCCAGAGTTTACAGCTATAAATTCATAATAGCCGTCATTTTCATCATATACTAAATTGAATTCTTGTTCTAAGCAATTATTAAATTCCCATAAGTGAACATTAGCATTATTATCTGAGCTACCTCTATCTATTGATATACTTTTATTTCTATTGCTTGCACTTACTATTTTATATGTTCCTTCTTCTACTATTTTATTTGACCCTATTTTTTCTAAATAAAATTCTTGTCCATTTTCTCCGTTTTTCTCATGTCCTTCTATTTTTGTACCATTTGAAGAATTTGAGTTTTGTGCTGTTAAATATAAATTTTGTCTTTTAGATATAATATTAAAGTTTCCTTTTTCATTTTTTATTATTGTCCACTTTTGGCTATCTGTTGAATTGTTTTCAGTCCATTGCTCAATATTTACACCATTTCCCCATCCACATACATCTAATCTTTTTTCAGAATGTACTGGAATAATTTCACAATAACCTTCATTATCATATCTTAGTTCATATTGTTGTTTAACAGTGTTTTGATATGTATTTAATTCTATACCAACGGCATTTCCGATTTTTCCATTTTTTACAGATACACTTTGTGTCCTTGAATTTGCTAGAACTATTTTATATCTTCCATTTTCTGGAGTTTCTATTTTTTCTAGTTTAAATTTTTGTGATTTTTTTTCGTCTTTCTCGTTTCCTATTAAATTTATTTTATTTTCCGAAGATGTTTCCTCTGCGGTTAAATATAAATTTTGTCTTTTTCCTATTATATTATAAGTTTCGTCTTTATTTTTTGATATTGTAAATTGTTGACTATCTGATGTATTATTTTCTCCCCATTGCTCAATATTTACACCATTTCCCCATCCTGCAACATCTATTCTTTTTCCTGAATTAACAGGGATTATTTCACAGAATCCTGCATTATTATATCTTATTTTAAATAGCTGACTAATGTTGTTATTATATTTTTGTATACAAACATTTGCACCATTTTCTGAACTATCATTTTCTATAGTTATACTTTTTTCTGGCGAATCTGCTAAAACTATTTTGTAAATTCCTTCACTAATTTTTACAGTATTTGCCTTACCATTTTCTCCTGTTGCATATGAATTTGTTTGCAATAAAATTAATTGAATTATTGTTATGACAAATGCTGCTCTTACTAAAACTCTTTTCATTATTCTTCCCCCTAATTTTTATGAATTTTGTCAAATTATCTCGATTAAAATACTATCACAAACATATATAAAAGTCAATTGTAAAATATTCTAATATATAATAAAAATGAGTATATATAACTTAATTTACATACTCATTTTTTTATTATTTAATTATCTTATTTTATGATATACTTTAATAAGTAATCTCCATGCTGGTATCTGCCATAATTTTTCTTTAAGTAACTCTCTTCTTGAATTAAGTCCAAAAACAGAATAATTTTTTCCATATACTTTTCTTTCATACTCACTACATTCCCATTTATATTCTACTTCATCACTTTTGAAATTAGCTGTAATTAATTCTCTTGTGATATCTCTATTGTTTGAAAGGCCATAACCATTTTCTATTTTTTTCTTTGATGGATTTTTATGAGTTTCTTCAAAAATACTATCCATCTTTTCAATCATCTTATTTATTGTAAAATTCTCACAAATTCTTTTTCTACAATTTGATTTATAAATTTCTAAATTGTCTAAAACCTTGTTTATTGCTTTAACATAACTATTTATTTCTTCAGGACTATATTTTTCTAAATAAACATCTTCTTCATTTTGCATTAATTTTACTATTTCTCCAACATCTTTTGAAATTAGTTCTTTTTGTCCTCCAACATCACTCGAAACAATTGGTACATTCATACTTAGCGATTCATAAGAGGTTAATGCTAAACCTTCTTTTAATGAACAATTTACAGTTACATTACTTATTTTGTATATTTCCCCTGTATTTTTAATTTCTCCCAAAAATATAATATCTTCTAAAAGATTCATCTTTTTAGCTTTTTCTTTCATTTTGCCAAGAAGATTACCATCTCCTACAACTAAAACCTTAAAATCTTGTCTTTTTTCTTTTAGCTTTTTAATAATTTCTAAAAATAGTAATGGTCTTTTTTGCTCCGAAATTCTACATATAAATGATATTATTTTTTTATTTGTTGTACCACCTAAATATTTTTTTTCTAGCTCTTCTTTATTATATCTATCAGGATTAAATTTTTCTTCATCAACACCTATATATACTGTTTGAACTTCATCTGGATTTCTTTTAAAATGTTCTTCTAAAACATTTTTGCTATTTCCATTACATACCATGGTTTTGTCTATTATAGAATTATACATTGAAGAATATCTTGAATATCCACCATTTCTATTATACCACTCTTCCATGTGTACATAGTCAAGAATCGGTATTTCTGGATACATTGATTTTAGGTATGGTAACATAGAATAACCTGTTTTACTATTAGAATTAAAGATTAAATTTATATTTTCCTTTTGGATAATATAATTTACAAAAGCTACCCAATATCTTTTATCTAAAAATGATGTTAAATCATATACTCTTACATTTTCATTGTTTTCAAACTCTTGTCTTAATACATTTTCATTTGGCTCTGTAGATATTATTGTTATTTCATATCTTTCTTTATTTAATCCTTTAACTAAACTTAAATTAAATAAATCAGCTCCACCTGTAACCATCCAAGGAATTATAAATAAAATATTTATTGTATCTTTTTTATTTATTCTTTTAGGTATTTCTATATTTTTTAAATTATCTTCTATAAGTTCATAATTATAATTGTAACATGGATATTGCTTTGCTTTTATTTCTTTTGTTACACCTTTTGCTGTATTATTTATTATTTCTAAACTTCTTTCTTTGTTTTCTCTAGACCTTTGCAATTCTCCATTTTCTTTTCTTCTATACCATTCTCCATAAAAACTTATATGTACAGGAAATTTTTCCTTACTCAATAATTTTAGCCAAAAATTCCAATCTTCATTTACAGCTTTTTCTTTTAGGTTATATCCATTTACTAAAAAGAAATCTGTCTTTCTAACTAATGCTGCAGAAATCAAATCATTTTCTTTTTTCATTTTTTCAGAGCTAAAATATTTATTCCAAGTATATTCTAGGGAACTAAATCCCACTGAATCAGAATATGCCCAAGCAGCATCTTTATTAGTTTCTAAGGTCCAAAATCCACATTCTAAAAATGTTGGTTCTATTAAATCATCATCATCAATAAACATAAGATATTTAGCATGCTCATCAGACTTGCTTGCTCCATAATCTCTTGTGGTTGCAAGTCCTTCATTTTGTTTATGAAATACTTTTATTCTTTTGTCTAATTCTTTTATTTGTTCTAATTTTTCTAATGCCATTTTATTTGTTGAACCATCATCAATTATTAAAATTTCATAACTTGGAAAGGTTTGATTTAATATTGATTTTATTGTTTGTTCAATAAATTTTTCGCTATTATAAAAAGGCACAATAACAGAGATAAGTGGAAAATTCTCCACATACTCTCTGTTATTATATAATTTTTTTCCTGGCTCTAACTTAAAATTAAATTCTTTCATTTATTATTCTCCTAATTTTAAAGTTCTTCTGCAAATCTTCTTTGTAATTTGTTAAATATAAAATATCCAACCAAACATATTACTATTCCTAATATTAGTATTCTTGCCAAAAACATTAAACTTGGCATTTGTTGATAGTAAAAAATATCTCTGTAAGCATTTATTATGTAAGTCATAGGATTATATTTTATTATCCATTGAAATTCTAATGGTATTGCATCTGGTATATATACTATTGGTGTTGCATAAAATAGTAATTGTAAAGCAATTCCTATAAAATGTTGTAAATCTCTAAAATATACTGTAACACTTGATACTATAAAAGAAATTCCAATTAAAAGTATATATTGTACTAATAATACCAATGGATAGAAAATTATAAATTTGCTAATTCCCATACCATATGCAATAACAAATGCTAAAATTATAAGTGTTGAAATTATAAAGTTTATAGCTTCACTAGTTACTACAGATAATGGCAGTATTTCTCTTGGAAAAAACACCTTTTTTATAATATTTCCATTTTCTACCATCGTAAATGAGGTTCTGTTAATTGCTGATGTACAAAAAGTCCAAGGTATTAGCCCACAACATATAAACACTGTATAATTTGGAATACTATTTCTCATAATTAATGGAAATACTAATGCATATACTGCAATTTGTAGTAATGGGTTTAAAAATGACCATAATATTCCTAATACTGAATTTTTATATTTTCCTCTTACATCTTTACTTATACTTGTTTTTAATAATTCTCTATAATCATATAATGCTTTAAAAAATTTCATCTGTTTCTCCTTTCTTATGCTGTTTCTTCTATATATTTTTTTATTACTTCATCTGTATTTCCATCCATTCTTATAACACCTTTGTTAATCCATACAGCTCTATCACATAGTTCTTTTGCTGACTCTAAACCATGTGTTACAAAAACCATTGTTTTTCCTTCTTTTTTTAGTTCTTTCATTTTATTTATGCATTTTTCTTGGAAATGTTGGTCTCCAACAGATAAAATTTCATCTACTAATAAAATATCTGCATCTACATTTATTGCAACAGCAAAAGCAAGTCTCATATACATTCCTGAAGAATATGTTCTAACAGGATTGTCTATATAATCTTTTAATTCAGAAAAGTCAATTATTTGTTGTAACCTGTCATCTATTTGCTTTTTTGTTAATCCAAATATTGAAGCATTAAAATATATATTTTCCCTGCCTGAAAAGTCTGGATGGAAACCTGCTCCTAATTCTAGTAATGATGTTAATTTTCCATTTGTTATAATTTGTCCCTTATTTGGATAAATTATCTTTGTCATTAATTTTAATAATGTTGATTTTCCGCTTCCATTTACCCCAATTAGAGCAACTGCTTCACCTTTTTTTATATTCAAATTTATTCCTTTTAATACTTCTCTTACTTCTTTTTTATTCCTCTTCCAAAATAGCATTTTTTCTTTCAAACTATTGGCTTTGTCTAAATACACATTAAATGTCTTGTATACATCTTGTACCTCTATTGCATATTCTTCTCCGTCTTTTTCTTTCACTTTTTTTTTCCTCCTTTTCCCATTCGAATTATATTATATATTATATTCTTTATTTTTGCACACACTTTATATATTATTTTTCCTATACCAAATAATATTTTATGTGACTTAAATGATTCTTTCATTCTTCTTTTAAATGTTGGTCTATCATATAACATATAATATATAAATCTTACTGGTTTACTATGATGCTCTAAATCAGGGTTTCTATTATAATCTAAATATCCATAATTTTCTACATTGTTATTTACTATTACACCTCTACTTATTAATTCACCCATTGTACGTTGATTTTTATTCCATAATTCATTATTCCATTCTGTAGTCATTTTTACAGGCTCTTTTATACGTACATCATCTTCAAAATAAATAGCATCAAATATTGATTTATCTACATCTTTTGCAGAATTTATATATGCCATAACAGGTAATGATATATAATATTTTTCATAATATAATTCACTTATTTCCTCTCCAAAAGTATTTACAACGTCATTTACAAATTCAATTGCTGAATTTTGCATAATACTAATTATAAATTCTTCCTGATATGTTTTATTATATTTTTCAAAGACTGGTTTAACTTCATTTCCGTTTATATCATATCCTATACATGATGGTGCTAATGCAGATAACATTGCTTCATAAGTGAATCCTGTAGCAGATGGTTTACCAGAGAAAAATGTTTCTACTTTAAATCCTGCCATATCACTGTGTCTATATGCTTCATCTTTATTTATATTCAAAAAGAATGTATCTATTGGCTTTTGACATAATGTTGATAAAAATAGTTCTGGTCTTGCACTATATCCTACATCAAATGTTGCAGAACTGTCCTCATAATATGTTTCGAAATATTTTCTCAATATATTAAGCTGTTTTAGATGTTTTGCTTCATCATATAAATTATCAATTACTACTTTGATAAATTTGTTGAAATTCATTATATTTTCAAGCTTTTTATCTGGATCTATATTATTTTTACTAAAAACCTCATATATATCTACATTTTCTTTTAAACAATCTTTTAGGTATTGTAAAATTTCAATAGGTGTATGATTTGTTACATTTATACATTCTGGTAATTTGTAAAAATCAAGTTTATTTATTATAGTTATTGGCACTAATGCTTTTCTAGACACATACAAATATTTTTCTTCTGGTGCATCTTTATAGAATTTTTTCATTATTTTATATGCTTCCATTGGTAAATATCCGTCTCTTGCCATAAATACCATATTTTTATAGCCCTTATTTGCAGTTTTATCTAATAACCATTTTGATATTGCAAATGTGTACATTCCAAGTACATAATAACCTATTAAATAAGGGTCTGCATTAAAGTCTGAAGATTTATTAAAAGACCTATATGGATTATCAAAATATTTGTTCATTGCCATAGCAAGCATTGTTCTAATTCCAACAAACTCCATAGATGCAACATTATCTCTCCAAAATGGCATACTTTGTACAAACATTTTAGATAAGCAATTTACCTTTTCTTCATTAAATGCTACATCTATTGCTTTTGGAAGATGCATTGCATTTATTCCTAATTCTTTTGGTTTTGTTACATCTGACCAATAATTATCCCCTATATGTATCATTTCTTCAGGATTTATTTGTAAGTCATTTAAAACATACTTAAATAAGTCTCCTCTTCCTTTTGAAAGTTTTATTTCTGATGATAAATATAATTTTTCATTATCTATATATCCATTTTTTTCTAATATTTTTTGTATTACTTCTTTACTTAAATACATATCAGATGTAAATATTACTTTTTTGCCCATTGCTAATGCTAACAAATATAGTTCATACCCTGTATTTCTTCTATCGCAAAATCTAATTTCATATTCTATTTCTTTGTTTTTTAATTTTTCGATAACATCTTTTTCTATACCATATTGTTTTTCAATTGTTTTATATATCTCATCAAGTGTTATATCTTGGCATTCTTCATTTTCTATTTGCTCTCTTGCTAAATTTTCGCAATATACCCTTATTTTAGAAAAGTCCATACCTGATACACCATTTGTATATTCTCTAAAGTATTTATTTAGTAATATAAATAAATCTTTTGGTTCATAGAAAGGTCTTTTTATTAGTGTATCAAATATATCAAAACTTACATATTTTATGTTTTTGTCACATATTGCTAATTTTATTCTTTCTAATCCATCGTCCCAATTAGTAACTACACTATAAAAATACTCAGAATTATTTATTTTTTCTGCATTTGGATAGAATTTTTCAATTTTATTATTAGCTTCTTCTTTTTCCTCATCTGACATTTTTGATCTTTTTACATACGATTTTTGTTGGTTTGCATATAAACATTTCCATTTTTCAAATTTAATTTTATATTTATTATATATTTTTTCTTCTTTTAAAAAGTTTTCTATAAAATCAAATGATGTTGTAAGATCTGTTATATTTTTATTAAACTTTCCAATTTTTAAATCATCTACAGAGGTTGATGTTGTTTCATGTTTACAGTAAAATACACAATCATTTTGTGCCATTGTAAGTCTTTTTGCATAATAAAATAGTACTGTTGAAAAAGCAAAATCTTCTGTCATTAATAAATGTGTTGTGATTTTTTTATAATGTTTTAATGCTTTTTTCCATATTTCCATTTTGTATATTTTATTCCATATTATATGCCAATCAAATGAAAGTCCTTCTTGTTCAAAATATTCATCTAAACAATCTTCTCCTACTAAATTAAGATGTTTTGCATCAAAAAGGTTATATGTTTCTTTTCTTCCGTCATCATATTCTAATACCATATTTCCCATAGCAATATCAGCATTGTTTTCCCCAATGTTTTGCATCAATGTTCTATAATAATCTATTGATACATAGTCATCACTATCTAAAAATGCAATATACTCCCCTGTTGCAATACTTGTTCCTGTAATTCTTGCTTGAAATAATCCTCTATTTTTTTCATGTTTTATATATTTTACTCTTTTGTCTATTTCTTTATATTTATTTGCTATTTCTTCACAGTTTCCCTGTGAGCAATCATTTACAATTATTATTTCTATATTTGAATATGATTGTTCTAATAATCTGTTTAAACATTTCTCCATATATTGTTCAGCATTATATACAGGTACAATTATGGATAATTTCTTCTGTTCTTGCTTCATTTTATGCTCCTTTCCTATTTGCCACACATCTTATATTTTATTTGTCTACTTGTCAAGCTTAGAAAAACTATTTTTTTCTTTTTAAAATATTATCTATCTTTTCCATTAATTGCCATCTCTTACTATTATAAACTTTTTCAAGTTCATTATTTTTTGCTTCATATTTTTCCTCATAGTCTCTTATTTTTTGTTTTTGCATATTTATTTCATTTTGACATTGGACTTTTTCTTTTGTCATTTTTTCTTGTTCTTCTTTAAAAATCGCATTCTGATTTTCTAATTCTATATTCTTTTTTTCTAGCTTCAAACATCTTTCTTTTATGTTCTTTGCACGATCAGTATCAAACAATTCTGTAGTTCTTTTTTGATTATTTTTTTCTAATTCAGAGTTCCACTCATTTATTGCTGTAATATTTTCTCCAAGACCTACTGCATCTTCAAAATCTATTCCATAGAAAACATCTTGGTCAATTTTTTTGGCTGAATTTACATACATTTCATGAGGTAATGAAATATAATATTTTTGATAATATAATTGATCTATATCATCTTTAAATGTTTTTGTTATATCTTCAATAAATTTCATTGCCTTTTTTTGCATTGCATCAAAAATAAACCTTTTTTGATAATTTTCTTCTTTTTCATCAAATATTGGAATAACATTTCCACTACCATCAAAGTCATACCTTATACATGAGGCATCTGCTGTTGACATTAAGGATTCTCTAACTACACCTGTAATTGTAGGTCTATAATCAAAGTATGCTTTCAATTTAAACTTTCCAATTTTTGCATTTTTTAATGCTTCCTCATTGCTAATATTTATGAAATATGTGTCTATTGGTTTTTCACATATTTTAGATAAGTATAATTCTGGTTTTGCACTATATCCTATATCAAATGCACACGATTTTTTATCAAATGCATTTAAGAAATATTTCTTTAAATTTTCAACTATTGTTTTATGTTTATTTTCATCATAAAATTTTTCTATTATTAAGTTCATATAATTGTTAAATTCACTTTTGCTTTCAAACTTTTGGTTTACATTAAGCCCTATCTTTTCGCATTCTTCATTTATTTCTTCTGTATTATGCAAAATATTTTTTATATATTTTAATATTGTAATAGGGGTATATTTATATATATCTATTAATTCTGATAATTTGAAAAAATCCAACCTATTATTTAATGTTATTGGTATTGTCGCACGTCTTGATATATATAAATAAAATTTTTCTGGTGCATTTTTGTAATTGTTTTTTAATATTTCATATGCTTTCATTACCCAATATCCATCTCTTGCCATAAATACAATTTTATCATAATTTTCTTTAATAGAATCCTTTAAAAGCCAATCTGTAATTCCATATAAATGCATTCCTAATGCATAATATCCAATCAAATTTGGGTCACCATTAAAGTCTGTTTCATTGTTAAAAGTTCTATATGGGTTGTCAAAATATTTATTTGCAACCATTGCAAGCATTGAACGTATACCCATAAAATTTAATCCATTTGAATTGCTTTCCCATACAGACATATTTTTCCTATACAACTGAGATAAAGCATTTGTTATATTTTCATTACAAAATACATCTATTGTTTTTGGTAGGAACATCGCATTTATTTCTTGTTTTTTTGCCTGTTCATAATCTGAATAATAATTATCTCCCACATGCACTATTTTTTCAGGTTGTACATTTAAGTCTTTTAATACATATTTATATAAATCTCCTGTAAACTTTGTAAGTTTTATTTGTGAAGATAAATATATTTTTTCAATTATATATCCATTTTTTTCTATTATTTTCCTTATGGTTTCAATTGGCAAATACATATCTGAGATACAAATTACTTCTTTATTTAAGTATTTTGCTAGCTCATATATTTCCATAGCAACATTTCTTTTTGTGCAATACTTAACCTCTAATTCTTGTTCTTTTGTCTTTAATAATTCTATAATTTTTTCATCTAGTTTTGTTTCATTTCTTAATTCTTCATAAATTTCATCAAGTGTTATATCTTGTATTTCTTTTTTGGTACAATACCTTTTTCTCGCTACTTTTTCTGCTTCGACTCTTAATTTTGAGAAATCCATCCCTGTTTTCATTTTTGTAATATCTTTAAAATACTCATCCATAAATGAAAATAAATCTATAGGATTCCAAAATGGTCTTAATATTAAGGTATCAAAAATATCAAAACTTACTATTTGAGTATTATCAGATATTATTTCTTTTTTTAACTTTTCTAGGTTATCATTCCAAGCTGTTTTATTGTTTAACAAAATATCTTTTTTTAAATTAGTATCTTTCTTTAAATATATTTCCTTTAAATTTTCTATTTTACTATCTATATTATTATTTTTTAAAAATTCATCAATATATTCAAAATTTTTCTTTGTATTTTCATATAAATTTTCTTCTTTTATTTCTTTATTGCTTAAAATACTTCTTGCAGATTCAAAATTGTTTTCCTCAAAAGAGTAAAATAATACTTCGTTTTTGACAATATTTACTTTTTTGCTATAATAAAGCATTACCGTAAAAAAGTAAAAATTTTGCACATTTTCTTCTTTTTCACATACATTATCTACTGTATGAATAAATAATTCTTTTGTGAATATTTTATTTCCAAAAATATTCCATAAAAATGAGACCGTTGATAAATTTAAGTATTCTTTTAAATTTTCCTTGCCATTTAATTCTTTTAATGATGCTTCACTTAAGTTTAAATATGCTTTTCCGCCATCTTTATATTTTAATATAGCATTACTTATAACCATATCAGCATTATTTTTTACAGCTTTAAATGCCATAGTTCTATAAAAATCTATTGTTATATCATCTTCACTATTTAATATAGATACATATTTTCCTTCTATAATATTTTCATTTTGTTTAATAGCCTTAAACATATTTTGTTTATAAGATAGAAATTGTATTTTTTCATATTTAGACCTTATATTTTCAATTTGTTCTTCTTTATTTTCGTTATATAACACTATTATCTCAATATCATTTATATAGCTTTGTTTTCTTATATTTTCTATGCATTTTTCTATATTGTTATTTCCAATAATAATAAGTGTAATTTTCTCATTTTTCATCATTATTCATCCCCTTTTAAGGTTTTTAGGTTTATTATTAATTTTTAATAAACACATAAATACAATGTATCTCCCTCAAAAACTAGCTGTTCTTCACTATATGCATCCCAATTTTTTTCTAAAAATCTTTCATCTATTTCTTCTTGTGAAACATACCAATCATATTTTTCTCCACGATAATATTCAATTAATGGTGCAACAGTAAAGTTAGTAGCTAATCCTCTTCCATTAGTACTTCTTAACATTATTTGACCTTCATAATAATATATTGGGTTTTTATCATATCCAACAATAATCTTTTTTAATTTTATATCATTTTCTTTTTCATATTTTTCTATATTATATATTATAGATTTTGCAATATTTCTATCTATATAACCTGTTGCTATGTTTTCTGATGAACTTCTAATAAAATATATAGAATTTATTACAAATAATGTAATTGTAATAATACTTATTATATCTTTTATTACTTTAGTTTCATCTGCTTTCATCACTAATATTAGGTATAGCAATAATGTTCCTGCTAATGACCCAAAAACCATTGCCATTCTAGTTTCCATATATTGATCTTTTATTGGAATTGCCATTAATGGTAATATTGGTATTATACAACATAAAGCCACTAAAACGATATATTCTAAAATATGAAAATATTCTTTGCTTTTTATAACTTGAGCTATAAATATAATTGTTAAAAATATAATAACAATAAAATTCCATCCCTTTGGTTCTATATAGAAGTTTTTTATTACAATAAAATCCAAATACTTAAATATTGTTTGTATCATTTCCTTTATTGTTAACAATGTTGTTTCTCTTTCAACCCAATCAAGGTAGTTTCCCATAAATTTTGTTATAAGTAGTCCCAAAATCATTGAAACTCCATAAATCAATCCAACATATATTGATTTTTTTAATATTTCTTTTATGTTTCCCTTATTTTTAAATGCTATAAATACCAAGGTAATAATTAAAAATAATGATGTACTTGTTTGGTATGCAAGAATTGTTAGAAAAATTAATATTGCTGTGTATACGTTTTTTCTCTTAAGATTAGATGTATATATACAAGATGCAAGTGTAGCACATAATATTGAAAAAGCAAGTACTATTGCCTCTGCAAATACTAATGTTTCAAATGTACAAAAATTAAATATTATACTAAATGTAATTCCAGCTATTAATAATTGTTTCTTTTTGTTTTCTCCTATTTTAGCAATTTTTATAGTATAACTATATAGTATAAACCAAGATAGTGTTAATAATATAGTTGCTGATACAGAACTTCCTATAACCATAGTTTCAAATGGTATATTTAGTTTTTTGGTAATGAACATTTGCACTGCCCCTAAAATTCTACCTATTGAAAGAAAATGCTTTATATATCTATCATATCCATAGTCTACATTTATACAATATGTATCTTGTGAAAAATGCATTCTAAAGAAATTTGAACATATTATTACAGCAAACATTAACATAACAAAAAATGTATACATCTGATTTTTGTTATTTTTCTTTTTTTCTATCATTTGCACTTCTGCCTTTTTCATATTTTCTTTACCTTTCTTAATAGTGTGAATTTATTTTTTTTCATTCATTTCTTTTTTTCCATTATGTTCATTTACAAAATATAATGGTCTATTTTTAGTTTCCTTAAATATTCTTCCTAGATATTCACCTACTATACCAAAAAGAAGAATTTGAATTCCAGAGAAAAATAAAATAAGTAATATTATAGCTTGAAAAGCCTGTACCATTGTATGTGTTACAAAACACTTAGCTATTACATATCCTGCATATATAATAAGCATCATAAATGTTGGAATGGCAACCCAAATTGCAAGTCTAAGTGGTGATGTTGTAAAAGATGTTATCCCATTTATTGCTAAATCCATTAATTTTATATAATTCCATTTTGTTTTTCCAGCAACTCTTGGAGGTCTATCAAATAAAACTTCTTTTTTCTTATAACCTATCCAACTAAACATACTTTTTAAACATCTTTCAGATTCTGTCATTTCCTTTAAAGCATTTATACATCTTCTATCTATTAACCTATAATTTCCTGTATCTTTTTGAATCTCTACATTTGTCATTTTTTGCAATACCTTGTAATACATTTTTGAAGTAAATTTCTTTACAAAACCTTCACCAGTTCTTTTTCTTCTTCTTGCATAAACGTCATCATATCCTTCTTCCCAATGTTTTACAAGTTCTGGTATTAATTCTGGTGGATCTTGCAAGTCTGCATCCATAAATATAGCACAATCTCCTGTTACATAATCAAGCCCTGCTGCCATTGCTATTTCTTGTCCAAAATTTCTTGAAAAATCAATATAATTATATCTTTCATCTTCTTCTCTAAATTTTTTTATAATTTCTAATGATTTGTCTTTACTTCCATCATTTACAAACAATATTTCAAAATCGTATTTTGGCATTTGTCCCATAATCTCATTTAATTTTTCGTGTAAAAATGGTAGTGATTCTTGTTCATTATATGTTGGAATTATTATTGATATTTTCTTATTCATATTAAAATCCTCTCTTTTTATTTAATTTTTTTTATTTAATCTTTTTATTTTATAAGTTTTTAATTTATCTTCAATATTTTGTATTCCAATTGCAGATATTGGTATAAGCATTATTACATATGGAAGTGTATACCTTGACTTCATTTCCCATAATGTGTGGAATAACATTCCTCCTATAAATATTGTAAATAATAAAATTAATTCATTATTAAGATTTTTTCTATTTTTTATTATAGCAATTAATGCTCCACCATATATTAAAATTGTTAATGCCTTTTGGTATATTTCTATTAGCTTATATTTTTTGCTTTTCATTATGTTACTCATTATTTCATCTTTATCTTGTACTCCAACATTATACCAAATACTTTGGAAATATGGATCAGCCCATCCTGAAACAGTTTTCATAAAATAAAATTTTCCCATATATATTGGATGTGTTATTAATTCTTTTACTCTTTGTTTTACTTTCTGTGGATATGTTTTATGTGCCAAAGGTGTATCTTTCCACGATTCTAATGCAGACTCTCCATACCATCCATTAGCTCTAGAGCTTTCTGTCATTCCTATATATATCCATACACTTGTTGGAATTGAATGCTCTTTTCTGCATTCATATTTGTTTGCATAATGATTTTTTATGCAATTAAATGGTATTAGTGTAATTAGCATAAATACTATAATACAAACTATGTTATGTATAATTTTTCGTTTTCTTTTTTTATAGATATCTTGTATTAAATACATTGCTAAATAAATTAATATTGCAAGTATTATTATTAAATAATTTGTTTTAGTAATATATGCTAATGCCATTGTAACTGCCGATATAATAAAATAAGCTATCTTGTTACTTTCCTTGTATTTCATTATAAAATAAACTCCACTAATACATAATGCAAGTCCAATATAATCTCCATATACGTATGTAGTAAGCAAAATTAATGGTATAAATGTAAGACACATTATCCAGTATATTGTTTCATTTACTTTATATTTTTTGCCTAAATTCTTTAAAATTAAATACATAAATATAAATGTTATTATATTTGCTATAATATTTATATATTGAATTAGTTTATAATTTGTAGTTCTAAAAATTTTATATAAATTTCCTACTACCCATACCATTCCCATTTGATATGGATATTTTTCAATATATCCACTACTTTTTATTGCATCAATATCCCCGGTTAACAAAGCTTATTGCTAAATTATTTACACTTTTAGAATCATCTACAGGTGGTACATTAGAAGTTCTTACCCAATATACAGAAACTCCCGCATAAATACATATTGCTATAATCAGTACTGCTTTCTTTATTTTCTTAGATATTTTTACTTTATCTTCTAATTTTTTTATCCCAAACACTATTATAAAATCTATTGCTAAATAACATATTAGTCCTACTGATGTTGTTAATTTTATCATTACATTTTCGTCAAAATTTTTAACTGTTGCAATAAAAAACATACTAATAATTGTGCATGTTAAAAGTATAACTGTTGAAAAAAATACTACTATATTTTTTGCTAATTTATCTAACATATTATATCAAATTAATCTTCAATGATTAATTCTTCCCCCCTTACTATTTTTTAATATTTACACAAATGCATTGTATCTCCATCAAATATCAACTGTTTTTCATCAAATTTATCCCAATCCTTGTTTTGAAATTCTTTTTCTATTTCGGGATTTTTTTCGCTATTAATCAAATTTATTCCTGAATAATATTTTAAAATATATATTATACACCAATCTTTTGAATATGCTTTAATGTTTGTATCTCCTGTTGAAAATATCCCATCATATGCATATGACATTGATTTATCTTCATATAATGCTATTTTTTCTATTTTGTTTCCTGTTTCTTTTTCATATTCTTTTATTTTAGATGTTATATTTTTTGTTACTTCGTAATCCATTTCATTTGTCTTATATCTTGATGTTTCTATTATATTAAATCTATTAAATTGAACTATAAGTAATATAGCACTTAAAACAAATATAATGTTTCTACTTTGTATTTTTATATCCTCAAAATTCACGCATAAATATAATACTAATACCCCAAACAAAGAAGCATATGTATATGTACTTCTTGCAACAAACCAAATTGAGTCTGTATTTTGCATAATTTGTGGTGCTATAGTTGCTAATATAACAGCAAATATTATATATAACATTTTTGCTATATCTATTAACTTATTTTTCGTATCTTCTTTTTGGCATATGATTTGATATACAATTAAACCTATCATTACTAAAATCATTACTGCAAATAAATATTTTGGTAACATTGAATATGTTCCTACAATCATGTTTTTAGTATTTTCATATATTTTTCGTAGAGATTCGGAAATTACTATTTTCCCACTTACTCTACTAGAACTGAAAAATATTTTTATTAAAATATAATCTATAATAGCTGGTATTCCATAATTTAAAATAACGACAATATTGTTAATTATAAAGTCTTTTATTGTTTTGGAATATTTGACTATATATATAACAGAAATTGCAACAAATATTCCTACAACTCCTTGATAAGAGAAATTTGCCAGTAACATAAATATAAATGCTAATATTATATCTTTTTTGTTTTTCTCTTTTAGCCATTGTTTTATTCTTTCAACTGCAAATATGCACATCATTACCCCAAATAACATTATTCCTTTTTCTATAAATAGAAATAACTCTAAGGAAAATGCATTTAGTACTATTAAAACTGGTATTAATATTTTCAAAATTTCATTTTTAACATCATCTTTTATTATGGTATGCAATTTATACATACTAATAATCATACATATTAGCGCTGTTATATATGAAAGGTTATATACTACTTCACTTTTTAGTTTTAATATTTTTAAAATCACACCAACAAATACAAGTATAAATCTTCCTGATGATGCAAATTGATTTATAAATTCCTTTGTGGAAAATGTTAAGGTTGCATATGTATCTACTGCAAATTCAAACTCTGCTAATGCTCCAAAAAAGATTAATGCAATTGCAGCGAAAATATATATTTTCTTATTTTTCATTATGATATTTTCTCCTAATATTATTTTGTTCTGTATTAAATTTTCTTTGCACATTCTATCACATTTACACCCTATTATTCAAGCTTTTATGGCAAAAAAAGAAAAGATTGTACTAAAACAATTCCAATTCACAGCCTACTCGAATCAATGTAATAAAAATGTAAACAAAATGTAATAGAAAAAAATTTTCCTAAACATGAAAGTAGCTAAAAAAACACGCAGTACATCAGTTATATTTGATGTGTCGCGTGTTTGCTTAGTATAAAAATAATCTTACTAATTAATTATGCATTTTCAGAACCAGAAGAACTACTGCCTCCATCAAAAGGAATAAACTTACTAACAATACTCTCTTTTTGAGTATCACCAGCTCTAAAAGTAATAAAAGAATTATTAATTTTGTTATCCACAATCTCTTCCATTTCATCTTTGCTAGAGTGTTCTGCTAAAACAAGTTCACTAACTAAAATTTGTTTAGCATTTGTAAGCATTTTCTTTTCACCTGTAGATAAACCTTTTTCTTTTTGTTTAAAACTTAAGTTTCTAACAACATCTGCAATTTCATAAACATCTCCGCTTTTTAGTTTATCCATATTATCTCTATATCTTTTATTCCAATTTTTGTTCATTTCAGTTTCGTCATGTTCTAGAACTTCAAATACTTTATCAGCTGTTCCTTTATCTATAATATATCTTACTCCAACTTGTTCTGCCTTAGCTGTTGGTACCATTACCTTTACTTCTCCCGGCATTTTTAAAATATAATATGATTGTTTTTCTCCTAAGATATCTTTTTCTTCTATTGAATCAATTGTTCCTGCTCCGTGCATTGGATATACTATTTTGTCTCCTATATTAAACATGTACAACCTCTCCCTTCACTTATTTATGTTAACAAACAATTGTATCTCTATGTCATCAACAATTCTATTATACTACAAATTAGCTAAAAAGTCAAAATTTTCTAAAATCGTTTTTTGCGTTGATATTATGTGAATTACAGCCATTTTTGCCTTTTATTTCCAAAAATTTTTTTAATTTTTTCTTTCTAAACCTCCTATTATATTGTCAATTAATAAACTATTGGTAACAACTCCAACTCCACCGGGAACAGGTGTTATAGCATATGCTATGTCTTTTACATCCTCAAAATCTACATCTCCAACCATTTTGCCATTTTCAAAATTTATTCCCACATCAACTATAATGGCATTTTCTTTTACCATGTTTTTTTTCAAAAATTTCGCCTTTCCTATTGCCATTATTATTACATCTGATTTTTTTAAAATTTCCTCTATATTTTGGGTCTTTGAATGGCAAATTGTAACTGTTGCATTTTTACTTAGTAATTGTGGAATTAATGGTTTTCCAACAATATTGCTTCTTCCTACAATAGTTACATTTTTTCCACATAAATCTATATTGTAATAATCTAAAATTTCAATTACAGCCTTACTTGTACAAGGAATATTCACATTTTTCTCTCCTATAAAAAGTTTTCCCATATTAAAAATGCTTACTCCCTCTATATCTTTTTCGGCTGGAATTTCATTTATTAAATCTGATAAATGGTTTGGTAATGGTTGCTGAAACATTATTCCGGTAAATTTGTCATCTTGTTTCACTTCATTAAAATTTTTTCTAAATTCTTCCTCATTTTTTGCCATCTTTAATGTAAACCCTATTCCATATTTTTCGCAGTTTTTCTCTATTCTTTTTACATATGTAAGACTTGCTTCATCTCCGCTAATTCCCAGTACTGCCACTCTTGGCTTTTTCTTTAAATTTTCTATTCTGTTTTCAAAATCTTTTTTTATGTTTTCTGCTACTTTTTTTCCATCTAATAATAACTTCATTCATTGCTCCTCTCTTTAATAAGAAATGATTTTTTTGTGAAAAGAAACGGTCCTTTCACGAAAAAATATCCTCCACAACAACTTTTTCTTTCTCCAAAAAGCCTTTTACCCCAATTCGCTTTTTTCACTTATAAAATATTTATTTGTAAAATTATACGAATTTGCATATTTTAAATATCTAATACACTATCCAAAAAATATAGTGCATAAATTTTATTTTTTCTAAAATTTACACACTATATAATACACTATCTTACTCAAAGTGCTCTGTTCCAGTCTTTCAGGATACAGTGTAACTATTGGATGTAAAGCACGACACGGAACCCGATGTCAACGTCACAGTCCACGGAACGATCGCCGCCGTAGCGGTAAGACACTGGGTGGCTATAACCGTAGTTAAAGAAACAACCCCCACGAAGCACGGCACGTACGGTATTGCCTCCATCTGGTTTTCCTGTTTCAGTCGTCCATTCCCACATATTTCCTGCCATATCGTAAATATTGTTAATGTTTGTTTCTTCTGCTGAACCTGTTGCTAATTCTAATATTGCAGTGTAATTATAATTTGTTGTATCATAATCATTATTTGCAAATTCATAATTTTTTCCACTTGTAGCATCTATGCTTATTGCCCCAGATTTGATTGGTCCTTTATGATATTTTGTTGCATAACTCAAATAATCATTTATATTTGTATTTTTACGTGCTCCATATCTGTGCCATGCATATAATGCATTTGATAAATTTATTCTTGTTCCATCTTGATTATTATTGTAATAATTTCCTTTTATTGTACTATCATTTCCTAAACTTTTATATGCTTCATTTTTTGTCATCCATTCAACTACTGTATCCCATGCATAACTATCTACCAAACTACTTGTTACAACTTGACTTCCTGAATACATATTTGCTGATACTTTTACCGCATTTTCTTGTGATATAAAATTCCAACTTTGATTATTCTTTTTACTTACAGGTGCACCTGTTTCCACATTTTTATTCCATGTTACATAATTAGCTCCATCTTTATTTGCATAAAAACTAGCTGTTTCTGGAACTCCTGCCTCATACCTTGCTATATAAAAACCTCCATATGTTTTTACACTGTTTGAATCTCCTCCGTTGTCTGACCATGCTCCATCTGCTACATTTGCATATATGTCATTTCCTTTTTCATCTTTTTTTCCTGTTTGATATGAATTGTACCACCATGATTTTTCTCTATATTTGTTCTTCCAAGTTGTAGCAAGTCCATTTTCTTTTTCATATGTTACACCTTTATCTCCACTACAAGGTACCCATACAAATTGGTTTCCACCTTTTGTATTATTATTATCATCTCCATATTGGTCTGATATTACTAGTCCTGTTGACGGTGTTCCTGTTACATAATAAAATCCATTTGGCACCGCTGCTCTCATGCTTGTATTATTTTCTTCTATTATCAATCTTACTTTTCCACTTGATAATAATTTTTTATCTGCTTCCTCTGTTGCATTTGACGATGTTATTTGTGTCATGTTATTTTGTTCTACTTTTGTTTTTTCACTCTGATTTCCTATTATGTCTGCTATTGCATATGTTTTTCCATTATATGTAAATGTTTTGTCTGTTTTATTTACTGTTATTTTGTTATTTGAATCTGCATCCCATTTATTTAAAATGTATTCATCTTCTCCTATTGTGTCATTTCCTTGATAGTAATCTGTTAAGGCTTCTGTTGCCTTTAATTGCAGGTACTCAAAATCTTGTGATGAATTTGTTTCATCCTTTGCCTTAGCAGCCTTTTTTATTATTCCGGTTTTCTCCAGTAAGCATATTTATACTTACACCTGCCAATATTAGCAAAACTATGATTGTTACTACTAATGCTATTAGTGTAATTCCTTTGTTTCCTTTTGTTTGTCCCATGTTTTTCTCTCTCCCATTCTTTTGATTTTATATTACATACATTATCATAGAAGATTTTTAATGTCAATATAGTTTTAAAATTTTCCAATTATTTTAATTTATGCCGAAAATAATAAATTCAATTTTTCTTTATATTCCAATTTTATTTTGTTAATAAAATTTTCATCATTTACAAATTTTAAATTTATTTCTATATTTACAATACTTGCCTCTACTGATGAAATAGCATACTTTTTACTTATTTCAAAATCACTTGAAAGCATTTTATTTCCTACTTTTGCTATTCTTTCTGAAAGCTCTACTGTTTGAATTGCTTTATCCATAACATCTTTGCAAAAAAGTACTCCTGCTTTACTTGCTTTTTCAAACTCATCTGGGTTAGTTTTTCTTATCTTGTATGCCTTTAATATTTTGTCCAAAACATCTCTATCTTCATCTATAACTTTAAGTGCTATCTCCTTTATTTTAGTTGCCTCATTTTTTATTCGAATAACCTCATCTTGAACATCTTCATATTTCTTTTTTCCTATTGTTAAATTACAAATATAAATTATTAATGAATTTGTAATTGAAAGTATCATACCAACAGTACTTCCACCTGCTAATTCTATTTCAGGACTTTCTAAGTCTTCTAATATTGGCTTTAGCTTTTCGTTATATAAAATCATTTTTTTCTCCTTATAATCCAATTCTCTTCTACTTTTATTGGTAATTTCATTTTCACTTGTTGACCTTGTTTTCCAGGGTTTACAGTTTGTATTTCTTCATCTGTTTCAATATCCCACAATTTTTCTATTGTAAATTTTACAGGCTCTAATTTACCCGGAACTAATATTTCTAGTTCGTCTCCAACAGATAATTTATTTCTTATTTCTACAATTGTTTTATCTTGTAAATTTTTTGCAACCTTTCCACCAAACTCATAATTTGCATTATACTGTTTGCCCTCATATTCTTGGATATCTTTATTTTCCCTACTATTAAAATAAAATGTTGTTAATCCTCTTGTTTTTATTTTCTCAATTTCTTTCATATATTTTTCTGCATCATACTTTTCAGGATTTTCCATGTAATCATCAATTGCAGCTCTATATATACTTACTATACTTGCAATATAATATTCGGTTTTCAATCTTCCCTCTATTTTTAGGCTATCTACACCCATTTCTATTATTTCTGGAAGTTCATGTATCAAACACAAATCTTTTGATGAAAGAATACTTGTTCCATGTTCATCCATTTCTACAGGCATTAAGTTTCCCGGATTATTTTTCTCTTCTAAGTAAACATTATATGACCACCTGCAACTTTGTGCACAACTACCATAGTTTGCGCTTCTTCCGCACAAAAAGTCACTTAAAAAACATCTTCCAGAATATGAAAAACATATTGCACCATGAACAAATATCTCTATTTCCATTCCCTCTGGTTTATTTTCCATTATATATTTTAATTGATTTTTGTCCATTTCTCTTGCCATAATCATTCTTTTACAACCTTGATTATACCAAAATTTACATGCTTCCAAACTTACCAAATTGCTTTGTGTACTCACATTTACAGGAACACTTGGCGCATATTTTAAAATTGTTGATATAACTCCTGGGTCGGCTGCTATTATTCCATCTGGTTTTACTTCTTCTAATTTTTTACACACTGATTTTATCTCATCATAATCTGTATCAAATGCATATATATTCATTGCTACATATACTTTTTTTCCTAATTTATGTGCATATTCAATTGTTTTCATTAAATCATCATCATCTATTGCCGCTCTTGACCTTAGTGATAAACTTGCTGTTCCGCAATATACTGCATCTGCTCCATATAAGAATGCAATTTTTGCTTTTTCAAATGAACCTGCTGGTGCTAATAATTCTACTTTTTTCATATTTATTTTCCTTCCTTTTCTAAATCATATTATAGTATACTATCAAAATAGGAAAATTTCAAGCAACTATGGACTTTTTTAAAATTTTGTTGTATAATAAGTGGAATTGGAAAAATTTTACATTATTTTATAAAGGAGGATTTATATGTATAATACAGATAATGATGAACTAAAAAAACTTAATTATTTGCAAACTAAAATACATGAAACCTTACTAGATTGTATAAATACATATTCACTTGCTTCTCAAAAAAAATCACTATTTTATAGTTTTTCTGGATTGGTATTCATGCGTTTTAGAGATTCGATTGATACAAGTGTTGCTAATCCAAGTAGATTAAAAGCAAATTCAAGTGTTATAGATAATATAGAAAAAGAAATATTAAAAAAAATTAGAAATAATCTTCCAACTGATTACAATTATGAAGATATTGATAATTTATCATCTCAAATAGTTAAAGATGTTTGTAAAGACTATTTAGGGACAACAATTATTTTTCATTCTAAAAATAATTGCAGTAAATATTGTGAAGAATCTGATGACCCTTATGTAAAAAAATTATACAATGCTGTTCTTACAACCGAGGAATATCTTAGAAGTAATGAAAGAATTCACAAAGATACACTCTTTTCGAATATTTTCAAACATTTTAAGAAAACGGATATCTCCAATACTTTTATAGATGGTAAACCAAGTAAATATGTCCCTCAAAAATTAAAGCCACTTAACTTGGAAAATATTGATACTTTGGAAAAATATTATAATGCTAAAATATCTTTATTAACTTTACTTGCTAATAATAGTATTCCATGTACAGAATCAACAGATGGAAAAGAACATAAATATTGTGTAAGCGAATTAGATGTTCCCTACTTGCAACTTGTAAAACAAGTAATGAATCAAAAGCCTAATTCTAGAGATAAGGCTATTAAGCTTTTGATTGACCTTGCTCATAAAAATTATTTTAGAGATTATATCCCATTTGACGAGCAATTAGATATTGCTTTAAAACAAAAGGCATCTATAAAGCATAGCCATTTATATACATCCATTCTTTCTGTTGACGAAAAAAATGAATATACACAGGAATTAATTAATTTAAAAAATAATCTTGTTCAACTAAAAAATGATAGATTGCTAAATTATATTTTAACATTGGAGTTACCTAATATTTTTAATGAGTTATCAGAACTTCCAAATATGAATGTTGAAATAAAATCTCACAAAGAACGTGCTAAATCATCTGGTTTTTATTCTTCATACTATACTGTAGAATTGAACGGTATTGTTACATGTGAGGTTTTAGGTTGCTCTGAATTTCGCTATAACCTATCTAAGGAAGGACCTGCATCTCATAATATTATGTATAAAAAATCTTTTGATGTAAAGCCATTATTTGAATTACGTGCATTTCCTTTTCCTAATTCTAAGCAAGCAAAAGAACAATTAGATTTTTATTGTGAGTTTTTAAGTACTGTAAGTTTAAATGATGTTAGTGGTTATCATATTCACAAAGATGATAAAGAAGCTTTGCAATATCTTAAGGAATTGGTTAATTATGCTACATCGAAATTAAAAGTGAAAGATTTTATAATAATCAAAAATGGAGACTCAGTTTACCAAATGCCTATTTTTGATTATATAACAAGTATTATTGAAAATAAAGGGGCATCTTTTGTTACTATTTATCCTGCTCATATTGTAGAACATAATCAATCAATTGCTGTGCCACAAAGCCCTTTATATTCTCTTGAAAATTTACTTAAATCACGCATAGGTTTTTCTACACTTGCAAATATGGTAAGAGAAAAATATATAAAAATTGCCACTCTTGAAAAACATGATAAAATTCTAGCAAATTCACGTGTTAGGCCTTATTCTTCTACCCTAACACCAAAATATGACTTACCTGTAGATAATTTAATTGCAAAAGAAACTGATTCAAATTATGAACCTCTTAATATAGATTTTCACCCTATGGGTAGATAGCTTTTCCCCAATTGGGGACGGTTTTCTATTTGGGAGAACAAAAAATAGTGTATGATATTTGATAATTATCATACACTATTTTTCTTATCTTATCTAATTTTTGTTATTGCCAGTCCATCTCCGACTTCTAAAATTTCTGTATCTAAAAGTGGATTTTCTGTGGTTTCTGCAATATATTCTCTTAAATTTCTTACTGCTGTACGTTGTTTATGTTTATTGTAATCACTCATTACATAACCTTTATATAAAATATTATCTGCAAAAATTGTTCCATTTGGTGCAAGCATTCTTAATGCCTCTGCTAAGAAGAATGGATATTTTCCTTTTGCTGCATCAATAAATATCATATCATATTTATCATTAAGAGTAGGTAATATTTCGACTGCATCTCCAATGTAAATATTTATTTTGTCATTAAGTTCCATATCATTTATATTCTTCTTTGCTTCCTCTACCCTTTCTAGGTCTCTCTCAATTGTATCTATTTTTCCTTTTTCAGATAAAAATTTCGAGAAACATATTGCTGAATAGCCTACTGCTGTTCCTATCTCCAATATTTTTGATGGTTTATTTTGCATCATTCTTTGTTCAATTTCTTGCAATGTGTCATCCATAATTATTGGAATACGTTCTTCTAATGCTTTATGTTTTATTTGCCTTAATTTATCTTCCTTCATCTAAATTCATTCTTTCTTGTCTTTTATTTTTTTCTTCTACATACCATTGTTTTATTAGTTTTTCATCCAATGCTGGAAATTCTTTTAATATTTCTTTCATAGCATTTTCTAAGTCTAAGTTTAGGTCATATATATAATGCATTAATTTTCCTCTAGGTCCTATTACTGGAGTAGGTTTATTGTTTTCTTTTTTTAATTTTTCTTGCTCGTGCAAAATAATTCTAGCTCTTGTTGCAAATCCTTTTTCAAAACCACTTTTCATTTTACCAACCTCCTTTTTTATTTATTATTTCTTGCCATTCTTTCTCTTTCTTTATTATTCAAAATTTTCTTTCTTAATCTAATTGATTTTGGAGTAACTTCAACTAACTCATCATCTTGTATAAATTCAATAGCTTTTTCCAAACTCATTTGAATTGGTGGAACTAAACGAAGTGCATCATCTGCTCCTGAAGAACGTGTATTTGTTAAGTGTTTTTCTTTACATACATTTACAGCTAAATCTTCTCCTCTTGAATTTAAACCAACTATCATTCCTTCATATACATCTACACCTGCACCAATAAATAAGTCTCCTTTTTCTTGTGCATTATATAGACCATATGTTACAGATTTTCCAGTTTCAAATGCTACTATTGTACCTCTAACTCTGGCTACAACTTCACCTTTAAATGGTTCATAGCATTTGAACATACTTGCCATTGTTCCTTCACCTTTTGTATCTGTTAAGAATTCTGTTCTGTATCCAATTAATCCTCTTGCTGGAATATTGAATTCTATTTTTGTATGTCCTTCTTCAGCTGGTTCCATATTTACCATTTCAGCTTTTCTTCTACCTAATTTTTCAATAACAGTTCCTACTGAGTCATCTGGTACATTTACAACTAATGTTTCTATTGGTTCACATTTTACACCATCAATTTCTTTTATAATAACCTTTGGACGAGATACTAAAAGTTCAAATCCTTCTCTTCTCATTGTTTCGATTAATACTGATAAGTGTAATTCTCCTCTTCCTGATACTTCAAAAGAATCTGGAGTCTCACCTTCTTTTACTCTTAATGAAACATTTCTTTCTAGTTCTTTAAATAATCTATCTCTAATATGTCTTGATGTTACAAATTGTCC
>CAKPNI010000002.1 GCA_934168355.1 uncultured Clostridia bacterium | reverse complement strand
TAATTGTTCTTTATTTAATGGCATTTGGTCATATGTGTCATTATCCATAAAGTAATATAAATCTCCATCATTGTATAAGTATTGCATTTCTTTTTTCTCTATTTCTGCTCCTGGATATTTGTCTGATGGGTTAAATGTTTTTTCTAAAACTGCACCTGTTATTACATTTTTTAGTTTTGTACGAACAAATGCTGAACCTTTTCCCGGTTTTACATGTTGGAATTCTACTACTCTATATACGTTTCCTTCCATTTCAAATGTTGTTCCATTTCTGAAATCTCCTGCTGAATATACTGCTGCCATAATTTATTCTCCTTTCAAATTTTCAAATTATATATTTTTTTATTTTTTCTCATTTTTAAATCTATTTTCCCGATTTAAAGAGCTCCAACTATTATACACTCTTTATCCGATTCTGTCAAGGCAATAGCCCCTTTCTTTGTTACTAGAACGGTGTCTTCTATTCTTATTCCAAAATTTCCTGCTATATATATTCCAGGTTCATCTGTTATTACCATGTTTTCTTTTAAACATGTATCATTTTTTATTCCAACAATTGGTGCTTCGTGTATGTTTAGCCCTACTCCATGACCTAAACTGTGTATTAGAGTTTGACCATTTACATTAAAGTCACTTTCTACTCCTTTTGCAATTGTTTTTATATTTGCCCCATCTCTTATTTGGTTTAATGCCATTTTTTGATTTTTTAATACTAAATTATATATATTTTTTTGCTCATCTGTTGGCTTTCCTATAAATATTGTTCTTGTCATATCTGAACAATATCCATTTATAATACATCCCATATCTATTGTAATTATGTCTTGCGACTTAATTACTCTGTCTGTTGGAACTGCATGTGGTTTTGATGAGTTTTCACCTGATGCAACTATTGTTTCAAATGATTCTCCCTCACTATTATCCATATAATAATCATGTATCTTTCTTGCTATTTGTTTTTCTGTAAGCCCCGGTTTTATATAGCTTTTTAGCATTTCAAAACAATTATCTGTTATCTCACAAGCTCTTTTTATGTTTGCAATTTCTTCATCATCTTTTATCATTCTTAACTGAATTAATAATTCTTCGGCTTCGACAAAATTGTTTATTTTAAATTTTCTTATATATTCTTTATATGTTTTATATGTTAAATATCCTTCTTCAAATCCAACGTTTTCACAAAATAGAAAGAAATTTTCATATTCGTCTTTTGATATATTTTTTTGGTCATCTACAACAATATCATCAAAAGGTGTTATTATTGAAGACACATATTCCATATATCTTCCATCTGTTATAAATACATTTTCTTTTCTTGTTAAAAGCAAAATTCCCTCTGCCTCTATTTTGGTTAAATACCTTATGTTTACTGGATTTGCTATTATCATTCCTTGTAAATTTAATCCTGCCATTTTATTGCGTATTGCTTGTAATCTATCATTCATTTTTTATTCCCCTTAATTGTTTTTACTATATAATCCTAGTGTAAAGATATTCATTAAAATACCTATTAGACTTGCAGATGGCACAAATATTGATATAAATGCACCTACTACTATAAATGGTCCAAATGGTATATATTCATCCGTTTTCTTTATTTTTGTCGCAAGTAAAATTATGCTTATTATTGCACACACTAGAAATGATACTAATGATACAATTATTATATTTGTTAGTCCAAAATATAGTCCCAAAGCTCCCATTAGTTTTACATCTCCAAGACCCATTGCTTCTTTTCCATAAACTAGACCCCCTAGGAGTGTTATAAGTAAAAATATTCCTCCACCTGCTAGCATTCCAAGTAGCATATTTATTGATATTGCTACATTTGAAAATCCATATAAAAATGTGAATATTAAGCCTATTTCAAACATTGTTAAATTAAGTCTGTTGGGAATTATTTGCAGTTTGTAGTCTATAACTACTACACTTAGTAGCATTGGTGTAAGTATTAAATATTTTATTAAATCTAAGTTTTCTATAAATGTATTTGATATTCCATACCTATACAAAATTGCTACATATAGAACCGCTGTTATAATCATAAGAATATAATTTGGGCTAAATTCTTTTTTATATTCACTAAATATTTCCCTTGTAAAAACTTTTTTGTAGTCTGGAAGTCTTTTATTCATCCAACTTACAAATTCTCCAACAAAAAGTCCGAAGAATTGCAACTACTATATAATACACTATATTTACGTCATTAAAATACATTTTTTTCACCTTTAATTATTTTTTTCTTTATCTTGTTTTCTATTGGTCTTTTCCATGCAGTATACCAGAAATCTTTTTCGTCAACAGGGTCTACAAGTATTGTAAACATTTTACATCTATTTCCACCTATTACATCTGTAAATATTTGGTCTCCTACAACTGCAATGCTTTCTGGTTTTAGGTTTAATATATTTTGAACCTTTAAAAAACCTTTTTTAGATGGTTTTTTTGCAAAATATTCATACTCAATTTCTAGTTTTTTGGCTACATTTTCTACTTTTTCTTTTTTGTTTGTGTTTGACAAGATATACATCTTTATTCCTTGTCCTTGTAGTTCATGTGACCATTTTATTATATCTTCTGATAAATTTTTATTGTAATCTATTAGAGTATTATCTACATCTAAAATCAAGGCTTTTATCTTATTCTTTATTAAAAACCCTATTTTTATATCTAGCACTGAGCTAAAATATGCTTTTGGATATATTTTTTTCATATTTTACACATGCCAATTTTTTGACATAATCTCCTTTTTTCTATATTAAAAATGCTATTGCAAGTATTATTACTTTTATTAATGTTTCTAACATTAACTGATAATTTACTGTTTTTATTCCTATATCATTTAATTTATCATAACTTTTTATGATGTTTGCTATTTCATCATGTGATGATATTTTTATTTCTTCCATGTATTCTTTTGCTACATATCTTGCCTTTATCATTGCATCATTTTCCAAGTAACTTCTTACAAAATAATATATGTAACTTAGTAATATCATTATTGATATGTATAGCATTGTGTCATTTAATTTGTTAAACAATGCTAGTATTGTAGTTATAATAAAATATAGTAAATATATATTTGAATATATAAAGTTGAAAACTTGTATTTTTCTTTTTTGTACAGAATGTAAGCATTCATGGGCTATTGTTTGTATTCTTGTGTAACTATTTTTTACATCTGCTATTATTATTTTGTCACTTACAGCTATATACATACTCGTTTTGGCTTCTTTATTTTCTTCTATTTTTACTTTATCATTATTTAATTTTTTTAATATGTTTTTACATATTTCTAAATTTGATGGATATGTGTCTACCAATTTATTAAATTTTGTTTCTTCATATTCAGCAAATTGCTTTAATTTTCTCATATTGATATCATATATTTTTGCCATAATTAATAATATTATAATTAAAAGCATTATTAAAATAACTATGTTCATTTTTCACAACCTTTATGCCATTACATCTTTAACAGCTTCACTTATTGTTTTGTTTATATCTCCTAATAATACATTGAACTTTAATTCTGCATCAAAGTATTTTTTTATCTCTGGAATTTGAATTAGCTCTGAATATAAGCCTTGTATTTTAGCCATTTTTTCACCATTTGTTTTTCCTGTTTGCATTGTATTTAATTGTTCTTCATATCTTGCTTTTTCAAATTCTGATATTTTTATTTTGAATTCTGGCTCTAGGTTTATTGCTTGTTTTGCTTCTTTAAAGTTTATATATTCTTCTGTTTCTTTTATTTCTTTAGATAATTGATTAATGGTATTATAAATATTCATATTTATCCCCTCTTTCCTTAATTATCTTAATATTATTTAAATCAAGCCTATTATGCATAAGCTTGATTTTTTCTAAATGTAAGCAAGTTGGTAATTTCACCTTTTGCAGGTTTCTTAGCTTTGCTTTCTTTTTCTTGTTCAATTTCTTTTCTTTGTTTTTCTGCAACTGTTTCACAAATTGCTTTTTGGTAAGTGAAGTGTGTATCTTGTGCTATTTTTGCCCAATTGTATTCATTTCTTACTTTTGCTTTTGCTTTTTTTACTATGTTACTACATAGTTGTGGGTCAAATAATAGCTCTAATATTGCATCTGCTATTGAATTACTATTTCCACAATAACTCTTCATTCCTGTTTCGCGGTGTTCTACTATTTCATTTAAACCGCCAATATCAGATACTACAACTGGTACTTCTGCTAGCATTGCTTCTAGTGTTACTATTCCAAATGGTTCATAAGTGCTTGGGAATACTGATATATCAGCAGCCTTGTACATTTTTGCAACATCTTTTCCATTTAAGTATCCTGCAAAACATACTTTATCTCCTAGTCCCATATTGTATACTTCTTGTTTTAATTCATTTATCATTCCACCTTTTCCTGCTATTACAAGTTTTGCGTCATGATAATGTTCTAGTATTTTTGGCATTGCTCCAATTAGATATTGTACACCTTTTTCATATACTAGTCTTCCCATAAATAGTATTATTTTTTCATTGTCTAATGCATATTTTCTTCTAAAGTCATAGTCTCTATCTATTCCTGAATAATTTGTTAGGTTTACTCCATTTGCTACTACATTTATTTTTTCAAATGGTAGACCAAATAGTCTTTGTAATTCACCTTTCATGAAGTTACTATTTACTATTACTTCTGTTGATTCATATGTTAACATCCATTCTGTATCATTTATGTATTTTTGATTAGCTTCTCTTATTCCACTATTTCTTCCTGCTTCTGTTGCATGTATTGTTGATACTATTGGCATATCATATGCTTGTTTTAATGTTTTTGCTGCATATGCTACTAACCAATCATGTGCGTGTATTACGTCAAATTTTCCTTCTTTTGCAATTATTTCTCCTGTTTTTGCAACCATATTGAAGTTTAATTGCATTATCCAGTCTATAAAGTTGTTTGGATTTATCATAAAGTTGTCTACTCTATATACTTTTACTCCTTTGTCTAGTTCATAGTATGGTGCGTTTCCTTCTCTGTATGTTACAACTGTTACTTCATGACCGTCTTTTATTAGTCTTTTTGATAAGTCATTTACGACTCTTGCTATTCCTCCTACAACTCTTGGTGGATATTCCCATGTTAACATTAAGATTTTCATCTTCCTTTTACTTCCTTTCCTAAAAAGCATTTTCTTGTGTTTTTTTGATATTTTTCTACATTTATTCCTATTTTATACAATAGTCGTTAAATTGTAAATAGTTTTTTTAAATTTTTTTACTTTTATTTAGCTATTTTATTTTCCATTTAATATCACTTTCAAATGTCTAATTCCATCTTTTACAGTTTTTAAATGTGATTTACCATTCCTTTTATCTCTATAAAAATTTATTGGAATCTCTTTAATTTTCAAATTTTCCTTTTGTGCTTTTATAATCATTTCTGTTGCATATTCCATGCCCTCAGATATGCAATTTAGATTTACAATTTTTTCATTATCATATCCTCTTAATCCGCAATTAGCATCATAAATTTTTGCTCCATACTTCATTCTTATAAGCCACGAAATAATTGGTGTTCCTATATATTTATGAGAAAACTTAATTGCCCCTTTTTCCATTTTGCCTTTATATCTGTTTCCAATAATCAAATCATTTCCATTTTTTAATTCACTTACTATTGGCATAATTTCTAAAATATTATAGCTGTCATCTGCATCAACCATTATGACATATTTTCCGAATAGCTTCTATTGTTCCATATCTTAGTGCATTTCCATATCCTTTTTTATCTACTTTTATTACCCTTGCCCCTTGTTTTTTAGCTATTTTTATGGAATTATCTTCACAACCATTATCTACAACTAATATTTCAGCATCTAAATTTTCTTGTTGTATTATTTGTTTTGCTTTTTTTAGGCAAATTCCTATCGTCTTTTCTTCATTCAAACAAGGAATTAATATTGTTATATCTTTTTTAGGATTTAATTTTATTTTTTCTTTTAAAGTTTCTTGATTTTGATCATTTTTTTTCTTTATATTCTGTACAAAAAAGATGATTGCAAGTAAACTAAATAAAATTTGTAGTCCATAAGTATTTGCCAAATACATAGTATTTAAAGCATCTGTATACATGGTTATATATGTAAATGTTATTATAAAAATCCTACATAAATATAATCCCGCAAGACCTAATAAAATTAAAATTTCATTATATATTTTGTTATGGTTTATGATTGAACATATAATTAATCCAATAACACAAATAAGTGAAATTTTAAATATTATAGGATTAATCTTTATATATATATTTTTTATTTGTTTTAGAGCATTTAATCTATTTTGATTTTCTGTTCCGTTGTAAGTAATTTCTGTATCTATTTCTTCTCTGGTTATATTTTTCCATTTTTCATTTTCTTGTAAATCATTACTTAATCTATTTTGAACAACAATTTTTAGTAAATAAAAATTGTTTTCCATTCTTATTGTGTCTTTACATTTTTTTATAGAATTTATAATATCCTCAAAATTAAATCTTGGAACATTTGTTACTCTTTTATTTTTATATCCTTCTATTTTACCTTCATCTATCGCATTATTTATTTCATTTGCTAATTCTTTATAATATTGATTAGCTGTTTTAGCATCTTTATAATATCCTTTTGCATCAACACCTTTTATTATAGCCCAATGTATCCATCCACCTTGAATCTCACCTATTTTACCATCTCCACATTTTGACCATTTGTCTGCTTCTTCTCCGGTTAAATCTTCTTCTATCTCTTTAAATTTAGGACTTATCTCACATATTCTTTTTATTGTTTCTTGACTTACAGGCACTCTACTATATGTTTCGTTAGGTACAACTCTTGTTATTGCTCCATATGCTTCTTTGAATTCTTTTGACCAATATTGATTTAATTCAAAAACACCATAATTTTTATAGTTTAAAGTGCATATTATTAAATTATTTATTATAAATATCGCTATTGGAATTGCATACATTCCTATTAATATTTTTTTGCTTTTTATTTTTTTGTCTTTGATTATAAATATTATTGTTGTAATTGTAGATATAATTACAAATGGTAATATCCATATACTTTCCTCTCTACATAAATAAAGTGCCGAAAGCGTTATTCCCAGTCCTATAAAATATTTTATTTGTTTTTTTGGAGAATTTTCTCTATTTAGAAATATACTGTAAGAAAATCCTATAAGTAACATTGTTAAACTGGTATATATTCCATCTCTATATACTCTACATATTTCTGTTGAAAATGTTACTGGATTAAATAACAATATTGCAAATATTATATATAGGATTTTTTTGTTTTTTATTGTTTTACTAAATGTATATATAACAAATAGGCATGAAACATCATACAATAGTTCTTGCCCTATTAAAAATGGTATGTGTAATTTATTTAAGATTGCAATAAATATTGGCGTGATTGGTCCTTTTACAAGGGTTAGGGAGTTATATTCCCCTAACCATTTTCCTTGTAAAATACTGTTTGCTTGTTTTAGCATTAGTGCATCGTCATATTTGTTTTCTGGGATGTAGTTTATTGGTTGTACTGAGATTAGGTATATTTTTAGAAGAATTAAAAGTAATATTATTATTGTTGTTATTATTTTATTTTTCATATTTTTTATCCTTTATTTTACTGTTACATTTCTATTTGAGCTTGTTTCAGCTAAATCTGATAGGATGGGACATGTTCCTGTTAGTTGGATTGGTTTGGTTGTGTCAGCGAAACACGAACTACTTGATTTCCAATCATTAGAATCAAGGTTTGCATCTATACAAACTTCCCCCGTTAAATTGGTACAACCTGAAAATGTTGCAAACATACATGTTACATTGCTTGAAATTTTGGGTGCAGTTGTCAAATTTGTACACATATGAAATGTTCCTTCCATATATTTTACACTACTTGGAATTTCTGGTGCTATGCGTAAACCTGTACAGCGTACAAAAGCATAGCTTAAATTTGTTACTTCAGTAAATTTTCCCTCTTCTCCGTTATAAATATATTGAGGTATCTTTCCAACTATTTTACCATCATCATCTATTCCTCCATCATATGCATATTCATGTGCATATGATGATTCACATGAAAAAATTCCCCATGTTCCATCTTCTTGTTTGTTCGGTCTCCACAAATCCATATTAACAGGCTTTCCATCTGTTCCTATTCCAATGAATGAGCTTTTAACCTGTTCTTTATGTTTCATAGACTCAGGATTTTTATTTGCATCTTCTAAAATTTTATCCCAATTTACACTTCCTGTACTACTTCCATTTCCATTTACTATTCCTGTAGCTTCTACTCTGTAATCTTCTCCCTCTACTGTTACTGTCCATCCATTTGTTGCATCTCCTGTTATTTCATATTTTCCTTCTCCTATGTTGTTATTTAACGCTGTTTTTAGGTTTGCATCTGTTATTGTTCCTAATCCTTGTGATAAAGCATCCATTGCAGATAACTTTACTAAATCTCCATTTTGAGCTGTTCCATTTTTACTTTTGGCTTCTGACGCTCTGTTCAATATTCCATTTTGTCCTGTTAGCATGCTTATACTTATTCCGCGCTAAAATTAACAAAACAATAATTGTTACTACTAACGCTATTAACGTTATTCCTTTGTTTCTTTTGAATTTTTTGTTTAAATTCATTTTTCTTCCTCCCTTTTACGGTATTCAATGCAAAATACACGCTTTCATCTTTTGCATTTTTACACCTCTTTTTATTTAATTTTATGGTAATATTCTATACTATTTGATTTATTTTGACAAGCCTTTTTTATATTTTTGCGTCATAAATTTTAATACATATTTCAATAAATACTATTAAAAAATATTAACTAAATTAAAAGAATACTTATCAGTAATATGTTCCAACACATAAACGGTCTTCTCTAATTCACTTATCGACTGCTCATACTCCCTTGTTTTTGCCAAACTCTTGCATGCAGTAAAATTACTTTCAACTTTTTCAAGCTCATCATGTTCAATATAATAAGCAAGTTTATCATGAACCTCTTTCCATTTATTATCAATTTTACTTATCTCTTTATCAGCTTTATCGTCATCTTTCTCAAATAAACTCTGTTTCAAACTTTCCAACTCTCCAGTTATATAGTTCACTGTATTTTTAGTATAATTTTGTGTAACAATATCACCTATAATTATCAAAATAACCAAAATAACACAAATAACTAACTCTTTTTGCATACCAACTAATTCCCCTTTTTATTTTCTTTCTTTTGACAAAAAATTTGACCTTTGCCATCATAAGTAACAAGCAAAGCTTCTTCTGGCTTAAAGCCAAACTTTTCGACTTCTATTAAAAGCCAATTATAATCTTTATCAATTTTCTTTAAATTTTCATTCATAATTTTGCCGTCAACAACCAAATCATACGGAAGTCCCTCATAATCAGGCATTATATTAAAATCCTCTGGAATTGTTTTTCTTTTATTAGGTTTTTCTATAACTGTTACTTGTCCACTTGTTTCCAATATTGCATACTCAACATCCCCAATATTTATTATATCTTTTGCTCTTAATCTTTCTTGTAATTCATTTAAAGTAAACCTTTCTTTAATCAAGGCTTGTTCATCAATTTTTCCTCTATAAATTAAAATCCTAGGTTTTCCACATATTGCTTCTCTTGCTCTTATGCTTTTTAGATTTATTGTTGATATTATTAGGTGCATAACAAGTAAACCTATTATTGGAACAATACCATTTGAAATTGGAATTCCTGTTTCTGTCATAGGAATTGATGCTAAGTCTGCTATCATTATTGCTATTGCAAGCTCAAATGGTTGAAGTTGACCTATTTCCCTTTTGCCCATTAGGCGCATTACAATTAGGACTACAATGTATAAAATTATTGCTCTCGTGAAATTTATTAACATCTTTTTCTCCTTTTTTCGTATTGGGACCGTTTCTTTTCGCGAAATGAAACGGTCCCAATGGAAAAAGAAACGGTCCTTTTGCGAAAATCAACTATTTTTCACTTATTCTTTCAAGAAATCAAAATTTTATTCTTTCATTGCATAAAAAAAATCAAATTGTAAACAATAATTTTATATAGCTAAAAAAATACTTTTTAAATACAAATAAAAAAGGAGGATGAATTATGTCTGACGGTCAAACAAACTCAACCACACAAAATGGTACAAGTACAGTATGGCAAATAATAGGTAGACTAGTTGCTGCAGCTGTTGTTTTAGCAATCACAGCATTCTTTACACCCGGATTTTCTATTAATAATATTTGGTCTTTAGCTATAGCCGCTGTAGTTTTAACAGTTTTAGATTATTTAATAGTCAAATTTACAGGTTTACATGCTAGTCCATTCGGAAAAGGCTTTATAGGTTTTGCCCTAGCTGCTATAATTCTTTATGTAACACAATTTTTCGTTGCAGGCTATACAATTTCGTGGATGGCTGCAATAATAGGTGCTCTAATTTATGGAGTTATAGATTACTTTTTACCGGGTAATCAACAAATGTAATGCTATAAATTTTATTAAATAAAATAGAGTTTAATATATGAATTTTACATATATTAAACTCTATTTTTTATATTTTTTCTACTATTTCATTTTGATTTTTGTAAATTTGATTTTCTCCCACATATCCTCTAACAGATGATAATGGATATATATTTGTTTTTCTTCCAATTACAGTTCCCGGATTTAAAACAGAGCCACATCCAACTTCCACATTATCTCCAACTATTGCGCCAAATTTTCTTAAATTCGTTTCTATCTTTTCTCCCTTACATCGTACAGTTACTAACGATTTATCAGACTTTAGATTTGATACAATACTTCCCGCACCCATATGTGATTTATATCCCAAAATAGAATCTCCCACATAATTGTAATGTGGAACTTGTGTATTATTAAATATGATCACATTTTTTAATTCTGTCGAATTACCTATTACAACGTTTTTACCAACTATGGCATTTCCTCTAATAAAAGCCGAGTGCCTTATTTCTGCAAATTCATCAATTATGCAAGGACCAGTAATACTTGCAGTCGGAGCAACTTTGGCTGATTTTGCAATCCATACATTTTCCGACTTTTTTTCAAATTTTTCTAAGTCTAATTTATTTCCAAGTTCTATTATAAACTCCCCTATCTTAGGAAGCACTTCCCATGGATATATTGCATTTTCAAATATTTTGCTTGCTATTGTTTCTTCCAAATTTAAAAGATTTTTAATTTTTAATTCTTCCATCTCTTTCCATTTTCCTTTCATATATCTCTTTAGCAGTTTCAGGGCTATCTACACCCTCTTTGTTTTTTATTGGTGCGAATTCGTCTTCTCTTTTTACTCTCATAACTAGCATATCATCAAAATGTTCAAATGCATCAAATATAAATGTTTCAAACTTGTATAATCCATTTTTCTTTGCAATATGGTATTGTAATTTGTAATTTGTAATTTTTTCTATTGCATCAATACTCAAAAGGTGACTTATAATATTTGCTTCCCCATAAACCAATTCACCATCATTGTCTCTTTTATTTCTCATTTCTTCAGATAATTCTATATATTCCACTGTACTTGGTTTATTGTTTCTTTTGCAAAATACCCCAACTTTTTCCTCCGGATATGCCTTAGCAACAGATTTTGAAGCAATTTGCATATTATTAAGTATTGTTTCTCCAATAAATATTGGGTCAATTGGATTTACCATTATATTATCTACTCCACAAATATACACCCATTTAACATTTTTTGACTTCATGTCATCTATTATATTTTGCTCTTTCATTGCTACATATATTCCGCCATTTCCATTTGAGCCTGTTTTTATCTTATTATTTTCTATAACTATTTTTCCATCTTCTGTAAGCATTGGTAATTCGCCTTGTTCGAAAAATTTTATTTTTTCTTTTTCATATCCAAAAAAATCATGTTTTTCTAAAAAGCTAACTGTTTCATGATAATTTTGTTTGCTCGTCATTATATACCAATATGGCAAAATTCCATACATTTCTTTTGATTTTTTCAAATTTTCTGTTATTATTTCAAATATATATTTTCCTTTTTCTCCAATATCCAATTTATATGTTCCTTTTGGCCCTTTACACCCAAGCCTAGTTCCTTGCCCCCCTGCCATTGTTACTACTGCATATTGGTTACTTTTTATTATCTGTTCTCCTAGTTTTTTTGAACTCTCTTTTTCTTCTTTGCTTATTTTTTCTAAATCTATGTAATTTATTGGTTCAATTTTCCCACTCTTTACCCTTTGTTCTTTTTTTGTTAGATTGTATAATTTTTCTACTTTTTCAAAATCTATTTCATTTATTTGTTTTATTATTTGTTCTTGCTCTGTATTATCCATTTCTTCTATTTTTTTTATTATTTGCTCTTGATTGTATTTTTTTAATTTTGTTTCTAATTCTGTCATTTTTTCCACCCTTTTTATTATATTAGTTTTGATGAATTTATTCTACAACATTTTTTTTGAAATAACAAGTACTTTTTTCGCATTGGGGACGGTTCTTTTCGCGAAAAGAACCGTCCCCAATGCGAAAAAAATCATTGCTAAATCTCCAAACATGTGATATAATGGTACAAATTTAAAAATGGAGGTAAAAATCTTGAAAAAAAATGAACTAATTTTAATACTAGATTTTGGTGGACAATATAATCAATTAATAGCTCGTAGAGTAAGAGAATGTAATGTTTACTCTGAAGTTGTGCCTTTTGATATTTCTTTAGAAAAAATTAAAGAAAAAAATCCAAAAGGTATTATTTTTACAGGAGGACCTGCAAGTGTATTTGGAGAAGATAGTCCAAAATGTGATAGCAAAATATTTGAACTTGGTATCCCTGTTTTAGGAATCTGCTATGGTATGCAACTTATGGCATATACATTAGGCGGAAATGTTGCACATGCTGATAAAAGAGAATATGGAACAACAGATGTTACAATAGATAATACTTCAAAATTATTACAAGGATTTGGCGAAACTAATGGCTTTTTAATGAGTCACACAGATTTTGTAGAAACTGTACCAGAAGGATTTAAAAATATTGGACATACTCCTTCTTGCCCAAATGCTGCTATGGAAAATGAAGAAAAGAAATTATATGGTATTCAATTCCATCCAGAAGTTAATAATTCTGTAAATGGAACTATGGTTATTAAAAATTTCTTATATAATGTTTGCGAGTGCCAAGGAGACTGGCAAATGTCTTCATTTGTTGAGGATTCTATTAAAACATTAAAAGAAAAAATAGGTGATGGAAAAGCTTTATGTGCTTTATCTGGTGGTGTTGATTCATCAGTTGCAGCTGTTTTACTAAGTAAAGCTATTGGTAAAAATTTAACTTGTATATTCGTTGACCATGGTCTTCTTCGTAAAAATGAAGGTGATGAGGTTGAGAAAATATTTAGAGAACAATATGATATAAACCTTATTAGAGTAAATGCTGAAGATAGATTTTTAGCTAAACTAAGTGGCATTACTGACCCAGAACAAAAAAGAAAAATTATTGGTGAAGAGTTTATTAGAGTTTTTGAGGAAGAGTCAAAAAAAATCGGAACGGTTGATTTTCTTGTTCAAGGTACTATTTACCCTGATGTCATCGAAAGTGGTTTAGGAAAAAGTTCTGTAATTAAGAGTCACCATAATGTTGGTGGACTTCCAGATTATGTTGATTTTAAGGAAATTGTTGAGCCTCTAAGAAATCTATTTAAAGATGAAGTTAGAAAAGTTGGATTAGAACTTGGTATTCCAGAAAACCTTGTATTTAGACAACCTTTCCCGGGTCCCGGACTTGCAATTAGAGTTATAGGAGATATTACTAAAGATAAGTTGGATATTTTAAGAGATGCTGATTTTATTTTTAGAGATGAAATCGCAAAAGCTGGACTTCATAAGTCTATTAATCAATATTTTGCAGTTCTTACAAATCTTCGCTCTGTAGGTGTTATGGGCGATGAACGTACTTATGACTATACTCTTGCTTTAAGAGCTGTTGAAACTACTGATTTTATGACTGGTATTTGGAGTAAAATTCCTTATGAAATTTTAGAGAAGGTTTCTTCTAGAATTGTTAATGAGGTTAAACATATTAATAGGGTTGTTTATGATATTACTTCTAAACCACCAGCAACTATTGAATGGGAATAAAAAAAATAAAGTTTCTGATTAATTCAGAAACTTCATTTTTTTATCTTGCAGAATCATCTACGCTATTCCTGTTCTCTCCATTATTATTATTATTTATATAACGTTTATTCGCACGTTTTATTATGCCATTTCTAGAAATCTCATTTTTATCGTTTGGAACAATTTCCTCTAGCCTATCAATCAAAATTTGTGCTAAACAAGATGTTGAATCATGTTTTAATAGAACTTCAGTAAAAGCCGATATAATTGATTTTTTATTGTATCCTGCTACCCCTTTATGAAATCTGGTATGGTGTGAGCTTGCAGACATTAATTTTGGAGAAACATATTCAGCAAAACTTTTTAAATATTCATCTAAACTATATAGACAATTTTGTTCACTTCCATCAGGAAAAATATGTGTATCTTCAAAGCTCTCCTTAAGTTTTACATTTTGCTCTGCAACTTTCAATCTTCTTTTTAAACGTTTTTCAATGGGAGATAATTCTTGATCAGGCGTTATATATAAACTATTTTTCTTTGCAATTGGCGTATTATTTAATAATGCCATCATTTTTACAAATTCCTGTTCATCACATTCCTTTGATGCTGGCTCAAAAAATTGAGTTATCTTTATTTCTTTATTAGGTAATTTGCTATGGTCAGATGAGCCATCTTTAGATTCTTTAAATCTCATCCTTGTTATAGCTTGCAATTCTATTTTCCTTCCATCGATTGTTGTTAATTCATAATAATTTGCACAAAAACCATTTTCTTTTATGACTTTTTTTATAAATCTTGATTTTACATGCAATTCTTCTGAAAGTAATTCATCATTTAAAATCTCTGGAACAGCAATTTCTAGAATTTTAGCTTGATATTTATCATGTATTCTTTTCTTCATTTCATCAAGTAATTCATATAGCTCATCCAATTTCATTAGGTATTCGCCTTCATTAGCATCATAATCATCTGGCTCATACTCTTTTCCAAGATTTTCTCTTAACATTTCTGTAAAAGATGTTCCTTTATATTCTTTTTTACATTCTTCATATGTAAGTTGTCTTAACCTCATAAGCAACTCAATTTTAATTTGATATAATTCTTGTTTCGAAAAAACATCATTTTCACGTTCAATTAAGAAATTTTCCATACTATGTAAAAACTTCATATTTTTATCTCTGATTTTTCTTAGTTCAAGTAATTCACTTGTTTTAGGATCTGATTTATCAAAATGCATAGTATCATCTGTATTTCCTAAAACTATTGTAAAACCAGAAAAGTCAGTATTTGCCTTATCCATATTAAATTTTTTCTCAACATCATCTGTAGAAATTCCCTCATCCATATTTCCTGGAATTATATTAGCCAAACTACTATATGCTTCTTTATTTATATTTGCTACCGAACTTTTCATTGATTTCGTTCTACCCGGTACATAAATTCCCATTTCAGGATATAATTTATTTGCTAATATATAGAGAGCTCCTAAAATATCTCTGTTTTCTTCTAGTGCTCTTTCCGAATTATGACTATGCCAATGTTCAATTGTTTCCATAATACGTTTATTAACAATTTCTTGATCTTTTTTTATATCTGAATTAGGCATTTTTATTAATTTTAAAAAGATTTCGGGATATACCTTGTTAACTATAGTTGCCATTTTATATATTTCTTCTTTATTGATATCATACTGGCTGTCTTGCATTATTTCTAAAAACTTATTTTTTATAATATTTGTTAGTTCATCTATATTTCTATTCGAAATAGTGTTATAAGCATCTTCATCTGAAAATATTACATTTATATCTAATAAATATTTTTCGCTAACAATATTTTTTAGCTTTACCATTAGATCATCATCTAATTTTTTTCCTTTTAAATCTAAAAATAATTTATACAAATCTGTCAAATCATTAGATTCAAAGTCTTCAATTAGACCTCTTTCATAGCTTTCTTTAATTGGATTTTCTTTTAAATATTGTTTTATTTCTTGATCAAATTCTTCTTTGCTTTTTATTGTATAGGCCATAAAACCACCTCATTTAAATCTCTCTTACAGTCAAATCATGTGCAGAACCTTCTTGAATACTTAAATTAGAAACAGGAGTCAATATAGCTTTTTCGTGGAATTCTTCTAAGTCTTTTGAACCACAGTTAGACATAGTTGATTTAATCTTTTTAATAGTAACATTTAAGTTATCTTTTAATGGTCCTGCATAAGGTATATATGAATCAACACCTTCAACGAAGCTCATTTTCTCATTCTTAGAACCTAAGTCATATCTTGTCCAACTTCTAGCTCTCTTTGAGCCTTCTCCCCAGTATTCTTTAACGAATTTTCCATCTAATTTTATTTTTGTTGTAGGGCTTTCATCAAATCTTGCAAAATATCTTCCCATCATAACAAAGTCACATCCCATAGCTAATGCTAAAGTGATATGGTGGTCATGAACAATTCCTCCATCTGCACAAAGTGGAATATATATTCCTGTTCTTTTTGCATATTCTTCACGAGCTGCTGCAACATCTATTATACTTGTTGCTTGACCTCTTCCGATTCCTTTTGTTTCACGAGTGATACAAATTGAACCTCCACCAATTCCTATTTTTATGAAATCTGCTCCTGCGTCTGCTAAATAATAGAATGCTTCTTGGCTTACAACATTTCCTGCACCAATTTTTACTTTTCCGTTATATTTTTCGTGTACCCATTCTATAACTTCTTTTTGCCATACAGAAAATCCATCTGATGAGTCTAGGCATAAGATATCTACACCAGCTTCTACTAGAGCTGGTATTCTTTCTTCATAGTCTCTTGTGTTTACTCCTGCTCCTACTAAGTAACTTTGATTTTCATCTTGAAGTGCCAGTGGGTTCTCTTTGTGTTGTTCATAGTCTTTTCTAAATACTAATGAATTTAGGTTTCCATTTTCTTCTATAACTGGTAAACAGTTGATTTTCTTTTCCCATATTATATCATTTGCTTCTGATAAAGTTAATCCAACTTTTGCATATACTAGTTTTTCTACTGGTGTCATTATATCTTCTACTTTTTTGTCTAAACTATCTCTTGATAATCTGTAATCTTTACTTGTTATTATTCCAAGTAGTTTTCCTCTTGCTGTTCCATCTTCTGTTACTGGTATTGTTGAATGGTCACTTTCTTCTTTTATTTCTAAGATGTCTCTTAATGTGTCATGTGGTTTTAAGTTCCATTTACTTCTTACAAATCCTGATTTTGATTCTTTTACATGTCTTACCATTGCTGCTTGTGACTCTACTGATTGTGACATATATATAAATGCTAGTCCACCTTCTCTTGCTAATGCTACTCCCATTTCTTCTCCTGAAACAGCTTGCATTATTGCTGATGTGAATGGTACATTTAAGTACATTTCTGCTTCTTCTCCTACTTTGTGTTTTACAAGTGGTGTCCTTAGTGATATTTTATCTGGTGTGCATTCCCTTGTTGTTAGTCTTGGTATTAATAAGTATTCGTTAAATGTTCTTGATGGTTCTGTTAAATATGTTGCCATTTTTATTCCTCCTAATATTTTTATTTTTTCGTTTCATTTATCAGTTATACACTATTATACTACATTTACAGGCATTTTGTAAACCTTTATTTGATTTTTTATCTTGTTTTTACATATTATTTTATGTTATAATAAATATTATTATTTTTGAAAGGATTTAGATATATGTTTAAAATTGGAGAAAATATTATTCTAAAAAATACTTACTCAAATGTTTCTATAAAAAATAAAAAAGTTTCTGTACTTGCACCTGCAAGATTACATTTAACTACCATGAACCCTAATAAAATGATTCTTGAACAATTAGGTGGTCGGTGGGATTGGCTTAGCCTTAGATTTAAAAAATATTATAACAATTGAATATTTACCAAATGAAAATAAAGACTTTATATTTCATCACAAAAAAGCTGTAATTGAACATTGCTTAATCATTATGCGTCGCCTTTTTAATACCTCAGCTCATTTCAAAGTTGAAGTTCAATTTGATGAAAATATGAGCGAACATTGTGGTTTAGCTTCTAACTCTATGTTATCAAATGCTGTGCTTTATGGAATTAATCATATTTTTGGAGATTTTTTAACAAAAGAAGATCTGATTGAAATATTAGATAATAACTTTGTCGAAGAACATGATGGCTTCCTGGTTAGAGATATATGTACTGGTATTGCTCATAATGTATGTTCTTTGGGCGGACTATGTATAGTTTCTGATAATGGAAAGTTGATAAAAAAATTTGATTTTCCCGATATTTATAAGGTTTTTTTGATAAAAACTAGTAAAGTAAATCATATAAGTAACATAAAAACTGAAGAAAGTATTGTTGAATTGTTAAAGAAATATGATACTAATATCTATGAAAGATCATATAAAATTTTAAATGAAATTATACCTGATTTAAATAAAAATAATTTTTCATCCCTTTTTAGATATAATCATCATCTTCAACATGTTGATAATACTAAAAATATTTTAGATTATTATTTTATTAATGATTTACCTGTAAGCCAAGTTTTATTAGCTTTTGAAAATCTTCCAAATGTTATGGCAGGTCTTTCTACTAATGCTAAATTTATCTATATTATTAGTTCCGATATTGAATTAATAAAAAAAATCTGTATAAAAAATAATTTGAATTTCAATATATTTTCTATTAATAATAATGGTATAGATACAATATAGAATAAAGCAGTGCATTTTGCACCGCTTTATTCATTTTTAAGAATTTTTGTTTTTATCCATCAGGATTTTTCCAATATATTTTCCTGAGGCAGAGGCCTGAATTAATCCATTTGAAATTCCAGCTCCATCCCCAATTGCATATAAACCTGCAATTTGAGTCATAAAATTTTTGTCTACTGAAATAATTAAATTGGAAAATTTTACTTCTAACCCATATATCAAGTTATCATCCCCCGCAAAACCCGGAATAACTTTATCAATCTTATTAATAAAGCTTTTTATATTATTTACAAGTCTTGCCGGCATGACCTCTTGAAAGTTAAGCGGAACCGCAGATTCTAAAGTGGGTTCAACTGAATTATTTTTCAAGCCATCATGGGTTGTAGCTACATTTGAAAAGAAGTCTCCTGTCCGTTGAACTGCCACCTGACCATTAGACAGAACATTCAGAGTTCTCGCCATATTCTTGACTACTTCAATTGCATTTTCTCCGAAGTCCATTTTGAAGAGTAATGCCATGTTTGTTCTTCCGGTTGGCATATTATCGGCATGTCCATTGACTAAAGTTATCTTACCATCATAAGACTCTGCTACCACACTGCCACAATACGGATTATGACAAAATGTTATTGCTGCATCTGTTTCTTCGGTTTCAGGTGCTTTAAACTTTGGCTCATACAGCTCATTTGCAGAACCCATAACTTCATCTGGAAGTTCATAACGTACACCAATTTTGATTTTTCCTTCTCTTGTTGGTATACCATGTTTAGAGCAAATCTCTTTGTTCCAAGAAGCCCCTGCTCTTCCAGTCGCCAATACTACATTGGGTGCATAGATTTTGTGTGTTTGTTTGTTTTTTGTATACACAATACCTTTAACAGTCCCATTTTCTACAATGACATCGTCAACATGTGTATTAAACAACATGTCAATCCTATCATCTGACTGTAGCTCTGTTTGTAGAAGATAATATGCTCTTCTACCATTTGTAGTCCCTGCATGCATAAAAGGAACAATTGTCATCTCTAATCCGTTTCTATTTGCTTTCTTTAAAAGCTCATTAGCAACAGAATGTTCCCTTCCTCCTATTACCTTTTCAGGAATGCCATATTTTTTATATGTGTCAACCACCTCATCTAAAAGTGCTTTTAATTCTTTGGTTGACATATAGCTTTCAAGTTCTCCCCCAACAAATGTCGCATCTGTCGGATTATATAATGAAAGTTTGCAATCCGAAAACGCACCTGCACCTGCAAAGCCATGTGTAATGCTACACACTTTACATCTAGTACATTTTCCTACAAATTCAGTTTTACACCGTCTTTGCTCAATTGCTGCTCCCTCATCGATAATTAGAACTTTAAAATTCCGTTTTTCCTTTGTAAGTTCTAATGCACAAAACACTCCTGCAGGACCTGCACCTACAATAATTACGTCGTATTTTTTCATATTTACCTCCATCATTAATACGATTAGTTAATAAGTTACTCTATAATAAAACTAAACAAAATATTTTGCTTAGTATAATGAAATTAAGTATATTTATTTTATACTAAATATCAAATTATTTCAACATTTTTATGTAAATTTGCGTAAAAAGAATTTCCTAAACTTTTAGGAAATTCTTTTTACTATATTTTTTGTTTTATATCAGGATTATCCTCTAATATCTCTTTAGCTAAATTCTCACTTGTATTAAATAATCTTACATATCCATCCAATGATTTTGCTTTTTCCTTAAGCACATCCACATCAGAATTAACATAAATCTTAGCTTTTCCTTTACCATTTTTAGCTTCCTGTATCAAATTAGAAACAGGTGAATTTCCATCAAAGGCAACAACTACCGAATTTCTTCTTTCGAAAATCTCATAATTAAAGCTCTTATAAATTCCAAGTTCTGATGGGTCAGGTGAAACATAAATTCCGCTCAAATCCTGCGAGCTATCTAAGTTTTCCTTAATATCTTCTGAAACATACTTTGGAACAACAGCTGTTACATCAAATTTCTTATTTAATTCTTTTGATATATCTAAAACTGCTCTTTCATATCCTTGCATCTTATGCCCAATCAAAATATATGTATTTTTATTATCAACTTTCTCAAGTAATTCTTTTAAAGATTTTTTAATAGCCTCATTTGGCATTGTAACTCTACCTTTAGAATTAAAACTTCCACCTGCAATTATAATTGGAGTTTTATCTTGTGGTAAATTTACAATTTTTTCTTTAAATACGTTATACGAATTTAATCTGTTACTTGTTTTTGTGTTAATTTCATTTAAATCAATTTCTTTTAACAATTTTTCTTGTTCTTCTTTTAAAGCTTCTTCAATTGTTCTACCATCCAAAAATTGTTCAAATTTATTTGATTTTTCTTCAAAATAAACTTTTCTTTTTGCTAAAATTTCGTCTTCAACTTTTCTCATTTTAGCAAAATCTGTGTCTTTTATATCTAATAAATTTCTTAATGCAATTTGTTCATCAATTGTATCGATTCCGTAAAATCCGCATCCATCAGTACCTTGAACACATTTTACCCCAGCTGCTAAGTATTTTTTCATAGGATGATTATTTAAATTTGTTAAGTTATTTAATCTTACATTTGATGATAATTGGAATTCTAGTATTACATCTAAGTCTTTCATTTTATTTATTATACGTTTGCCCTCTCTTGTATCTAAGTCTGGTACATATAAACCATGACCTAATCTTATTTGTGGAGCTTTTTCTCCATTAGGTAAACATATTTTTATACAGTCCAATGCTTTTTCAATATTGTCTTTAAATGCATCAGTTTCTCCTGCATGTAATCTTATTGTATATCCATCATCTTCATATATTGCATATTTTATAATTTCTCCAATTAAGTCTGAAAAATCTGTTACATTGTTTATTTCTTCTCCAATTAAATCCATTCCAACAACATAAGGACTTCTACTTACTGCTTTTATTACAGCTGGACATTCTTTTACTTGCTCTGGAGTAAATAATGTTCTACTAGCTGCTGCTAGATATCTTATGCTTACACCAGTTTCACTTTCTATTTTAGGCATTATTTCATGCATTTCTACTAAATTTTGTATTCCAGCAGACCCTTTTTTGGCAAGTGTGGAATTTGCAATTTCTACATATTTTATTCCTTGTTTTTGGTATTCTCTTGCTATCCATAATAATTTATCTTGATATAATGTATTATTTTTATATGGACTATTTTCGCTTTCCATATCTTCTTTCATTTTCTTTAGAGTTTGCCTTATGTCATTATCTTCTATTTTCTCTATTTTATCTAGGCTTAGCTCCACTTTTTCTTCATCAGGTACTTGCTTTCCTCTTATGATGGCATATCTATAAAGTATTGTTTTTTCAAGGTTTGTAAATACTGCCTGACCATCTTTTAGGAGTACTAAACTATTTCTTATTTTTACTATATTTTCTTCAGCATTTTCTAGGTTATTTAAAATTAGGTCTGCCATATTTATTAATGTTTCATCATTTATTTTTCTTTCTAATTTTTTTCCCTCTAATTCTGAATGTTTGTATTTTTTTTCAATTTCTTTTCTCTTTTTTAATAATTCTTTTTCTTGTTTTGCTGTAACTTTTATTCCTAATTTTTTTATGTAATATAGCGAATATCCAATTTGATGTTTTATTCCAAGTGCAATTAGTAAATCTGGTTGTAATATTTGGTTTAAATGTGTATGTAAATCTGTTCTAAATTTTGATTTTTTTAGAATATATGATTTTACTATTGTTTTTTCTACTGGCAATTTATAGTCTTTTGTTTGTGCCATTAATAATTTTATTATTGCTGGAATTTTTGCCTTTCTTTCTATTCTTCCATCTGGATAAATATTGGCGATTTTTATTCCACCAAGTCTAAATATATAAACTTCTTCTCCGTCATCATTAATACAAGCTTGCAAAATTCCTGTAATTACTTTCATGTCATTTTCATCTTTTATTGTTTCTACATTTGCAACCTTTGCTAAATTTGTTATTAAATTTCCTGTATGGTGATTTGGTGTTTCTAGAACATAAATTAATTCATCTGGTTCTTCTGATTTAAATAATTTTACTACTATATCCTTTTCTTTGTCTAAATAAAATTTGGTGAATAAATTTGGTAAATTCATGTTATCCTCCTTTTTCTTATTTTTCCGTTTGTTATACTATTTCAATATTTTAACACATTTTGGAGGATTTTTCAATAGATTATGTAAAGTTTTTTTGTATTGGGGACGGTTCTTTTCGCGAAAAGAACCGTCCCCAATACAAAAAAAGTAGCTCATTTGCTACTTTCTTCAATATATTCTTTTGAAATTTTAAGTATTTCCGCAATATCAAGCTCACTCTCAAATCCGGCAGAGTCTTTATGTCCACCTCCACCAAATCTTTCTGCTAATTTTGACATATCAATATCTATATTGGCCTTAAATTCTCCAAATACTTTATCATTATCTATTAAAAATATTCCCAAAACCTTTATATCTTCTATATTTTTTAAGATAGGAACCATCTTTTTAAACAGCATTGAATATTCTAGACTACTAAAAATTTCATCATTTTTATTTATAATTATATAATGGAACACATCATAATTGATTTCACTTAACATTTTTGATAATGCTTTTGCTTCTTTCATGGTACGTTCAAGAAATACTTTTTTTGTAATATATTTATAATTAATTCCACATTCTAAAAGTTTTGACATAGTCTCAAATGTCTTTGGTGTTAGCCTATGCGAGAAACCTGCTGTATCTGTAAGAATTCCTGCATATAATAATGATGCAATATTTTCATCAATTTTCGTATCAAATTCATTAATTAGGTTAAAAATCATTTCTGCTGTTGAGCTTATATTTTCATCTGATATAATATAATTTGACTCTTTTTTGTTATTTTCATGATGATCTATATTTATTGTTAATCTAGCATTGTCAAAATAATTTTCATAAATTCCTAATCGTTGTTTTCTATTTAAGTCAACCATTATAAAAACGTAATCTTTTCTTGAAATATCTTGTACAATAAATTTGTTATTATTAAACCATTGTATTTTATACTTATCTTTTTTATCTATTAACACAGATATATCATTTTTTCCTATTTTATTTAAAAAATATGCTAATGCAAGTGATGAACCAATTGAATCCATATCCGCATTTTCGTGTCCTGCAATTATTATCGCTCTATCATTTGGTATATTGTTTAAAACTTCTTTGATTTCCTTATATGAATTCATTTTTTAGTTCCTTCTTTCTTTTTTATTTTTTTATGTATTTTTTGCAATAAAATTCTTTGATTTCAACATTGTTAGTTCTACTAAAATCCATTGTATTATTTATAACTATATATTTTGCTTTGTTTGTTTCGGCAAATTTAATACAATTTTCTTTATTTTTACTAAAAATTATGCAACAATAATTGCAACTATCATATTTTATTTTTTCTGTTGCTTCATCTATATTGTTTACATAAATAATATCATCCTTGTTCGCCATTTCTATAGATTTATTCACATATATTTTAAATAATATGTTTTTATTATCATTTACCATCTTTTCTAAATTTGCAATATTATTTGCATCTTCTATATAAACATCACAGTCATTATACCCAATATATCTTGTATCTATTTTTGATATTCTTTTTAGAGTTTTATGTAAATCTGTATTTCCTATAACAAATGCTTTTTTTATTAAATCATTCGAACAATATTTTGTTAAATCAAAATCATATTTCAATTGGATAATATTTTCATTTATATTTTGATTTTTCAAAACTCCTGCTATTATACCACAAATTGTCATATTGGTATTTTTCATATATTCTAGTTGCGAAATTAAAATTATTGCATTATGTGATATAATAGCTTTTATTGCCATTTCAATTAATATATAAGTGTTTCCATCAAAAAAAACATCAATTATACCTAGGCTATCATATTCTGTTATTTGGTTTTCTTTTCGATTTAATATTCTACTTTTATATAACTTTTCATCTTTGCTTTCGTTTACTATAGAAGATATAATATCAAAATTAATCTTAAATCCGTTTTTTTCTATAATATCTTTTTCATTTGCTTTTATAATTATATTTTTGTTTTTAGATATATTATTATTTATTTCTTTTAAGAGTCTTAAGCCATCATATTTTATATTAACGCTTTGATTATACGCAACTTTTGCGTTGCCTAATATATTGTTCATAAGCTTTTCTCCTTAATTTTGTCTTAATATATTTTTATCTATTTCAATTTCTTTTAATATTTCATCGTCTTTTTCATCTTCTTTATATCTGTTTTCCCACTGCTTATACACTTTTTTTACATTTTCAAAGAAAACATCCTTATCAGCTAATACTCTTTCTAAGCTTTGGAAATATTTTGCTAATTTTTTGCTTGACATATATCCCGGTTTATTTTTGGCATAGCCTTCTCTTCCAAATTTTTCCTTAGAAGATTTCCATATCTCTTCTTGGACTTCTTCCAAGGAAAATTCCGGATTATGTTCTAGACAATATTGCACTCTTCTTTTGAAGAAATCAATTAAATTATTATTTCTATCTGCTGTCAATACTATGCGTCCATATATTGAACGAGGTAAGTGTTTGTTTGATGCTCTATGGTCTTCAATTGCTTCTTTCATTATTGTTTTTTCTTCTAGGCTAAAAAATTCATCCAATTTTTTATCTTCAAACATTATTTTTCCTGATATAATATGATGTTTTTTTCTATCTACATGTTCTCCAATATCATGGTAAGCTGCAATTACATATGACATATTATAATTAATCTTTTGTTTTGAATCATTTATTTCTTCAAATTCTTCAATTATCTCAAAACTTCTTTCAATTACTGCTTCTATATGTTTTACTCCATGTGCTTCTCCATTCATTTCATAAAGAGGAAAAACCTCATTTTCAACATATTCTTTTAGCTTTTTATCCACATTATCTAGCAAATTCATTTTTCTCCTCTTTATTATATGTTTTATTTAACGAGTCTCTCAGTTTCCTTAGCAATCATCAATTCCTCATTTGTAGGAATAACGAAAACTTTAACTTTAGACTCTGGTTTAGAAACCAATTTTTCTTCAGACCTAACATTATTAGCATCTGTATCGATTAAAACACCCATAAATTCAAGTTGTTCGCAAATCCATTTACGGATATTAATTTGGTTTTCACCAACACCACCAGTAAATACTATATAGTCAATTCCTCTCATTGCAACAGCATATTTTGCAATATAACCAGCAATAGCATATGTAAAGCTATCAATTGCAATTTTAGCTCTTTCGCTTTCGCCATATGATGCTGCTTCTATTTCTCTAAAGTCTGGTGCTAATCCCGAAATTCCTTGAACTCCTGATTGTTTATTTAAAACATTTTCAACTTCATCAGCTGATAAGTTTTCTTTTTTCATTAAAAATGTAACAACAGATGGGTCTAAATCTCCACTTCTTGTAACCATTGGAATTCCTCCAAGTGGTGTTAATCCCATTGATGTATCTATTGATTTTCCACCATCAACTGCACATATACTTGAACCTTGACCTAGATGGCATGTTACTATTTTTAGGTCTTTTATGTCTTTATGTTCAATTTCAGCTAATCTATTTGAAACGTACATATGTGATGTTCCGTGGAATCCATATTTTCTTATTCCATATTTTTTGTAAAATTCATATGGTATTGGATAAATATAATGTTCTTTTGGCATTGTTTGATGGAATGCAGTATCAAATACTCCTACCATTGGTTTTCCCGGCATTACTTTTTGGCAAGCTTCTATTCCCATTATTCCTGCTGGGTTGTGTAGTGGTGCTAAATCTGTACATTCTTTTAATACCTCTATAACATTTTCATCAATTACAACTGATTCTGCAATTTTTTCTCCCCCATGAACTAGTCTGTGCCCAATAGCACTTACTTCGTCTAAGCTATCTATTACTTTGTATTCTGGATTTGTTAATTGTTTTAATGTAAAATCTATTGCTTCTGTATGGTCCATTGCAACATGGTCTATTCTTACTTTTTTGCCACATGCTTTGTGTGTTATAAATGCTTCTTTTTCTCCTATTCTTTCATATTTTCCAGATGCTAATACCTCATCTGTTTCCATGTTAATTAATTGATACTTTAGTGATGAACTACCACAGTTTAATACTAATATTTTCATTTTTAAATCTTCCTTTCTTTTTTTGTTCATTTGGGACCGGTTCTTTTAAGAACATGTTCTTAAAAGAACCAGTTCCAAACGAACAATTTTATTTTACCAATTCATAAGTTTCTCTTGCAATCATCAATTCTTCATTTGTAGGAACAACCCAAACCTTAACCTTAGAAGATGGTGTAGATATTTCTCTTTCTTCGCCTTTTGTTTCTTCGTTTGCCTCTCTATCTAATTCTACTCCTAAAATTCCTAGGTACTCACAGATATGTTTTCTATCAAGTGGGCCTTTTTCCCCAACACCTGCTTCAAATGTTATTACATCTACTCCGCCAATTGCAACTGCACATTTTGCAATTTCCTGAGCCACTCTATAATCAAACACATCTAATGCAAGTTTTGCATGATGTCCTCCTGATAAACTATCTAATTCTACATCTCTAAAATCTAAAGATATTCTTGATATTCCATAAACTCCTGATTTTTTATTAAGCATTTCTTCTACTTCTTCAGCAGTTAATTCTTTATGGTCAGTTTTTGCAAGTTCTCTTACTCCAACTGTTGGTTTTTCTGATTTTTTTATTAAATATGTTATAACTGATGGGTCTAAATCTCCACTTCTCGAACCCATTGGTATTCCGCCAAGTGGTGTTAATCCCATTGTTGTTTCTTGTGACTTTCCGTTCTTTATAGCACATAAACTTGCACCTTGCCCCAAATGACAACTTATTATTTTTAAGTCTTTTATGTCTTTGTTCATAAGCTTTGCAACTCTATTTGCAACATATTCATGTGAAATTCCATGAAATCCATATTTTCTTATACCATATTTTTCGTAGTATTCATATGGAATTGGATAAATATATTTTTCCTTTGGTATTGTTTGATGAAATGCTGTATCAAATACTGCAACCATTTTCATATTTGGTACTACTTTTTGGCATGCCTTTATTCCTGCTATTGCATTTGGATTATGAAGTGGGGCTAAATCTGAACATTTTTCTATTTCTTCTATAACTTCATCTGTAATTATAACAGGAGTCTTAAATTTTTCTCCTCCATGTACTACTCTGTGTCCTATTCCTGCTAATTCATCAAGACTTTTCATAACTCCATAGTGTCTATTTAATATTCTTGATATTATAAATTGTATAGCTTCTTCATGATTTTTTACTTCATGCTCAAATCTACGTTTTACCCCATTTACCTTATGTGTTAAGAATGAGCCTGCTTGGCCTATTCTTTCAAAATTTCCTTTTACTAGCATTTCGTCTGTTTCCATATCTATTACCTGATACTTTAGTGACGAACTTCCTGCATTTATAACTAGTATTTTCATATTACACCTCTTTTCTTGACCCATCGGGACCGGTTCTTTTTGTGCCAGTGAGTCACTCCTGCGCCTGAACAGCAGTTATTGCGACAACTCCAACAATATCATCAGCTGAGCATCCGCGAGACAAATCATTAACAGGTTTTGCAATACCTTGGCAAAGTGGTCCATAAGCTTCAGCCTTAGCCAATCTTTGAACTAACTTATAACCAATATTTCCTGCATCCAAATCTGGAAAGATAAGTACATTTGCTTTTCCTTTTAATGGACTATCAGGAGCTTTAGAAGCTGCTATTTCTGGTACAATTGCGCTATCAACTTGTAATTCTCCATCTACCATTAAAGTAGACTTTTTTTCTTTCACCAATTTAGTTGCCTCTATTACTTTTTCTGTCAATTCAGATTTGGCACTTCCTTTTGTAGAATATGAAAGCATTGCTACTTTTGCTTCTTTTTGAACCAACTGCTCAAAACTTTTTGATGATGATATTGCAATTTCTGATAACTCATCTGCTGTTGGATTTTGGTTTAATCCACTATCTCCAAATATAAATGTTCCATTTTCTCCATATTCACAGTTTGGAACACACATTATGAAAAATGCTGACACAAGCTTTGTTCCCGGTTTTGTTTTTAATATTTGAAGTGCAGGTCTTAAGGTATTTGCTGTGGAATGCGCTGCACCTGAGACTAATCCATCTGCATTGGAATTTTCGTCTTTTAACATCATCATGCCAAAATATATTGGCTCTTTTAATAAATCTTCAGCTTGCTCAAGTGTCATTCCCTTATTTTTTCTAAGTTCATATAATTTTTGTTTGTATTCTTCCTTTTTTTCAGATGTAAGTGGATTTATAATATCCACTCCATCTAAATCTATTTCATTTGATTTACAATCTTCTTTTATTTTTGTAGCATCTCCTAAAAGTATAACCTTAGCAAATCCCTCTTTTGTTACTTTACTTGCTGCTTCTAAAACTCTTTTATCTTCCGCTTCTGGTAAAATTATTGTTTTTATTTCTTTTTTCGCTCTTGCTTTTATTTCATCTATAAATGACATTTTGATTTCCTCCCTATATTACCGCTTTATGTATTGAAAAAGTCTGATATGACGTATTTCCATAGCTATCTTTTATCCATAAATAGTACACTTTATCTATATCTAATGAAGTATGGATTACAATTGGCTCGGTTCTTGGTTGTTGTGTTTCTTGAGTTACTTGCGACGTCGTATTTGTTTGTGATGAAGTTATATTACTGTTTATAACAACATTATTTGGTAAATTAAATAATGTATTGCTTGTATTGTTTTGCTCATTATTTTCATTTGATATGTTATTACCTGTGTCTACTGCAATAAACTCTGTTGGTACATTTTCTGAAGTTGTTATTTGCCAACCTATAATATTTATATCTTTATTTAATTGAATTTCCACATTATTATTTGTATTACCTACCCAATCTGCCGATACATTCATAGATGTAATTATATTTCCATCTTGTAATTCATATGTTCCAGCTTGTGGGAAGCAATCAACTAATATTTCCAGTTCTCCAACATTTCCTAAATTGTCTTCAGCATAAACCTTATATCTTCCATTTTCCTTAATCGTTCTTGTACTATTTTCTTGAGACCATGTTATTTTATCCCAACTAAATGGACTGTCATATAATCCGGACTGATTGTCTTCAGCTGTTACAGTTATCGTTACATATCCTGCACTTAAGGTATCTTTATTGATATTATACGCTATTTGTGGTGGTGTATTGTCAACCTTATCTATTGATATTTCTTTGCTTTCAGTATTTCCGGCTGCATCTTGAACCCAAATATAATATTTTCCATTCTCTGTAATCGTGGCTGTTACATCTAATGTTGGGGTTACTGCTTGCATATCATTCCACTCTCCGTCACCTGGTCCATTTTCATTTTTTGTAATTGCCCAATTTGTTATTCTTATATTATCATTTGCAACAATTTTTAATTGTTTTACAACTTCCCAATTTTCATTATCATATATAACTTCTTTTATTGTTGGTTTGTCTTTATCAATATCTGTAATTGTTAATTCTTTAAAATTTGGGCATCCATATCCATAAAGGTCATCTTTTCCTTCTTTTCCTAAATCCTGTGAAAAGTTTCTTAAAAAGTTATATACATCCAAAATTGTTGCTTCTTTGTTATATGTTTTTATTAATGCTATTGCTGCAACAATTTGAGCATTGGAGTATTGACTTCCTGACCATCTTGAAATATTGGAACTATTACTAAATATTTCTTCAACATCTGTACTAGGTGCCGAAAAGTCTATGTATTCTCCGCTTCCTGAGTAATCTGCTAATTCCAGGTTTCTATCTAATGATGACACAGCAATTGTCATTCCATGATTCGCTGGATAATCTCCTTTTTCTTTAGCATTTTCATTTTGTTCGTCGTTTTGTGCACTTTCTTTTGTTATATATTGATTGTTTGATGAAACACTACATACTGGGATGTTTTCTTTAAAGCAATTTTCTAAAGCAATATCTATCGGCTCACTTTGTGTATTTACTAATTCATAGCAAATTACATCTGAATTTTTTACAGAATATACAATTGCTTTTAAAATACTTGACGTACTCATATACCCTTCTTTTGTTACTGTAACTAATGGCATTATTTTTACATTACTAGTCGTAGAATCTATCAAAACTTCCGCAATTCTGCTTCCTTGCTGGTTTGTTTCTGATATGTCTTTGTTGTTTAGTACAAAATTGTAATAATTTTCACTTATTCTATCTTTAAAAAATTCATTTTGATAATTTATTCCATACCCGATAGTTCCAATGACTATATTTGATGGATTTCCATTATCATTTATTATTTTTCCATAATTGTCCAATCCCATAGTTGTCATACCTAAAGAATGATGTCCAGCTAAGTCTATTTCTGTATCTCCATACATGGTTTGCGATATATCGTTTATTTGCTCATTTATTGTTACTTCATCATAATACACTTTTTCTATGTAATCTTTATCTTTATAATAGTTGTACATCGCTTTTGTTAATTTTTCTGAATAGAAGCTTAATACATACAAATTATCTGCAATTTGAACTGTTTCTTCTCCTTCTACTTTTTCTTTTATGTCTGTTGCTTTTACTATAATGCTTTTTGTTTGATATGGATTTTTTATTGTTAATGTTTGTCCATTTTCTGATATGTCAAATACCGAATTTGATAGCATTTTTTTCATTTCGTCCATAGAGCTAAATGCTAAATTTGTTTCGTCATCTGTAACTTTGAATTCTTCTTGAAGAGTAGTTTCATTATTATCTCTTTTTACTTCTTTTGTTCCTAAATCTATAGTTATTTGTGTAAAATAATTTTTGCCTGTTAATCCATCATCATAGGATATTTCTGGTTTTTCGTGTAATTTTATTACAAGAATTATTCCTATTATTATTAAAATTATGCCTATAATTACTCCTGAAATTATTATGCCTTTTTTTACTTTTGCTCGCGTTTTTCTTCTCATAATATATCACCTATATTTATTTTATTTTGCTTACATTCTATATTAAAATTGTAAAAATAGCAATAGTTTTTGCAATTTAAAATGTAAAGAATAATTGTTTTTTATGGTTGAATGTAAAGTTATGAAGCTTTTTAAGTTGTTATAATATTTTTACTTGTTGGGCAAAAAATTAGCGACCAATTTGGCTTGGTGCCTTTTTGGTCGTTTGTTTTTGGGGACATTGGTGTGTCCACCCACCACCCTTTTGTGGCTTTATGTTAGTTTTTGTATCCTCTATTCATCAAAGTGTTTATAGTATTTTATCCCTTTTTATATTATGTTGACTTGGTGCTAGATTGCAAAGCCCGGGGCTACGCCGTTAGCGTTGCTCGCGTTGTACTTGTTGTTAAGACTCCCGCTGCTGTGGACACCGCAGAAATAGTAGCTGTTGTTGTAATAAGGAGAACGAAGCCACCACCAAGATCCTGATGTACTTCCTACATCACATTTTATAGAATTAGTATTACTACTATTCCATACAATATTGCTATCTGCATAATATTTATATTGGCTTCCCTCACTTGTTATTGCATACGCATAAGCTCCATCTGTGTAACCACTATTTGCAACTTCTGAACATGCCAACAACCATAATTTATCATTGCACTGTGTTACTGAATTTGCGTCATTATTTGTTTTTATATAACTCTTTGTTACACTTTTTATTATATTACTTCCTATTACACTTTCTATATCTGATAAATTTACCATTCCATCCACTGCACTTGTACTATTTAAGTTTGTTCTCATTAATGATGCTCCCCATCCATCTTTATTTGTATCTGTTGTGTTCATTTTTGCTACAGGCAATAATGTTTTAAATTCAAAACTTATTCCTGCTTTTGTTATTGTTGAGTCATTGTATGCTGTAGCTCCACTTTCTAATGTATCGTGATTAAATCCTAATATTCTTACTTTATAATCTTTGCTTGCTATTGTTATTGTTTTTTCATCTCCTACTTTTGCTGCATATTCTTTTCCATTTATGGTTTTCGTTACATTTGCTGTTTGATTTGTTATTGTATTATCTTTTGCTATTTCTTTTGCTAATGCATTTATTTCTGTCCATGTACATTCAGAAAATTCTGGTCCTGGTTCTGGTGTTGGGGTTGGTATTGGTTCTGGCTCTTTTCCTATTTTTCCTGTAGAGTCTATCTTAAATTCTTTTCCATCAACTGTTACTGTCCATCCTGATGTTGCATCCCCAGAAATTTCATATTTTCCTTCTCCTATGTTGTTATTTAATGCTGTTTTTAAATTTACATCTGTCAATTCTCCTAATCCTTGTGTGATTGCATCTGTTACTGATAATTTTACTAATTCCTCTGTTTGTGCTGTTCCTGTTTTTTCTTGTGCTTCACTTGCCCTATTTAGTATTCCATTTTGTCCTGTTAACATTGCTATACTTATTCCCGCTAATATTAAAAGTACTATTATTGTTACAACGAGCGCAATTAAGGTTATACCTTTGTTTCTTTTTAATGTTTCCTTTAACATTTTTCTTCCTCCTATTTTTATTTTTTGTTTTATATAAATTAAAGCCATTTTTTATATACATATCTATCTTTGCCACTTCTAGCTTTTTTATACTTAACAATTATCAACTTTACTCAATTTTCAATGCACATAAATTTTTGGCTATTCATTTTATATGTTTTCATGCTATCACACTGTCAGTTAATATTCAACATTTTTAGTAAAAGTTAATATAAATGTAATATTTTTGTAACAATTTTGTAATACTAGTCTTTTGCCTCAAATCATTTATTTTCTTACACTTTATAAGTTATAATTTTTTTAACTCAAATTTTTCATCATTATTAGTTATAGTTTTTCACTTATAGTTTATGTTATTTATTAACTATTCATTATAAAATAACAACAAAAACTTGAGGAGATAATATGAAGAATTTAAATTACAAAGAAATCGGAAAAAGAATTAAAACCAAAAGAAAAGAATTTCGGACTTACACAAGAAAAACTTTCAGAAATAATAGATATCACACCATCATATGTATGTGAAATAGAGCGTGGTGGAACTACACCTAGTTTAGCTACTATTGCAAAAATTTCTAATGCTTTAAATATAAGTCTAGATTATCTAGTATTTGGTATTAGCGAAAATAATTCAAATGCTGTATTTTCTGAAATATTAAAATCTCTTCCCAAAAAAAATCATGAATTATATATTCATCTTTGCGAAAGTATTTCAAATGTTTTGAAATCTTAATATATATAAAAACACTTCTATTAATGTATTTAATAAAAGTGTTTTTTCTCTTTTTAAACTCGTAAAATTATTAATTTTTTTCTCACAGATTATGCAGCGCTACTCCATCTATATACAAAAATTCTACCATCTTCTGTAAGTATATTTATATTATCATATGGAAAATCATTATTCATTTGCAAAGATTTCACCTTGACATTTTTCTCCTTCAATTCTTGTATGTCATCCCAACAAGTTGCTACGTTTATGGTATCAATATTGTCTCCGAAGCCTAAACGTCCTCCATAATCGCGTCCCCATGAATAAACTTTTCCCGTCGATGTCTTTGCATATGCATAATTTCCTTCAAAAATATACAATTCTTCAACATTGGATAAATTATTCATCTTTATAGGTTCCTCTTGCCATTCAGATTCACTACCGATTCCTAATAAACCATCTTCATTACGTCCCCAAGCATATATTTCTCCGTTTGTTTTCTTAGCAAACATACTACCATTTAAAGTATATATTTTTTCAGTATTATTTAAAATATCCATTTTTTCAATAGTATCTCTTCCATTTTCGCCATTTTCATCTTCATAATAATACATTTTATACACACTTCTATCCTTTGTTAAAACATATGTTTCATCGCATCCATTCATTTGTATTTTTTCAACACCATTTACCTTCTCGAATTTAGATGGCTTATAATAGTCTTCCTTATTTTCTTTTTCCGACCATCCATAGACATCTCCACATAAATATATCTCTCCTGTTTTTGTTTTAAAATATCCTCCTGTAATATCATCGTTTAAATATATCTCGTCAACACTTGGTAGATCTTCTATTTTTACCGGAATATTTTGTTGCTCTGTATTTCCAACTCCCAATTGTCCGTTACCATTTTCTCCCCATGCATATACCTCTCCACTTTTTGTTTTAGCATATGCACATCTATCACCAAAATATATTTTTTCTACATTATTTATTCCATTTAATTTAACAGGTTTGTTTTGTGCTTCTGTATTTCCTATACCTAAAATACCATCCGAATTTTCCCCCCAAGCATATATTTCTCCGTCTTTTGTTATTGCATATAAATTCATAGAATTAGTACTTCCATTATATTGCATTTTCACTATATTTGATAATTCATTTATCTTTACTGGAGTATTTTGATGTTGAGTATTACCAATTCCTAATTGACCAGAATAATTATTTCCCCATGCATAAATATATCCTTCCTTTGTCCTTGCATATGAATAATTCTCTCCGAATGTATAGATTTCTTCAACATTACTTATTCCATTCATCTTTATAGGTGAAGATTGATCTATGATGTCATTTCCTATTCCCAATTGTCCAGAATAATTATATCCCCAAGAATATACATCTCCTTCATCATTAATAATAAAATGCTTTCCACATGGTCCAGAATAAGCTTCCTTTACCGTTCCTACTTCACTTACTTCTTCTCCAATCGTTGCTTCTTTCCAAACATTCCTATCTTGAGTTATATTCATTTTAATTAACTTTTTGCTCTCTGTTATTCCATAACTTCCTACCATCTCAACTATTTCGCCACTTGATCCACTGGTATTATCACTACTAGTCATACTTCCATTTTTTTCAATTTTGTATTTTTTATATTCTCCGGTATAAGTCCAAGGTCCATTCCCTGTTAATGTTCCTTTTAAGCCATTATTTGTTAAAGCTGTTTGTAAATCTTCTGTCACAATTGTTCCTAAGCCTTGTGTTAATGCATCTGATATCGAAAGTTTTACACTTTCCTCCTCTTGTGATATTACTGTTTTGTCTTTTGCCTCTGACGCCCTGTTTAGTATTCCGTTTTGCCCTGTTAGCATATTAATACTTATTCCGTGCTAAAATTAATAACACAATAATTGTTACTACTAACGCTATTAACGTTATTCCTTTGTTTCTTTTGAATTTTTGTTGTAAATTCATTTCTTTTCCTCCTTTTCTTTTTTCGGTATTAATGCAAATTACAAACGCCAAAAGCAAGCAAAACTAACCTATTGCTTTATAGGTTTATTTTGCTTGCTTCTTCTATTTATTTTATTTTTCTAAAATTACCCGTGTGTGTGTGTGTGTGTGTGTGTGTGTGTGTACTCCTGCAAGGGTTTCAGCGTTTATTATCTTTTGCATTTTTATACCTCTTTTTTTGTTTTACTTTATGACAGTATTCTATACTATTTCATTTAGTTTGACAAGAGTTTTTTTTATTTTTTGTATAATTTTGCTATAAATTCCTAATTTCCCATTATATTATAACCATTATCAGCGAACAAAATTTGTCCTGTAACACAATCACTCATTTGACTTAGTAAAAAAGAAACCACATTTCCTACTTGGACAGTATTTACATTTTTATGTAATGGTGCTTTTTCTTCAACAATTTTCAAAATACTTCCAAAATCTTTAATACCTTTGGCAGATAAAGTCTTAATAGGCCCAGCCGAAACTCCATTTACCCTAATTCCATCTTTGCCTAAATTATCAGCCAAATATCTAATACTAGCTTCTAATGCTGCTTTTGCAACTCCCATTACATTATAACCCTCTAATACTTTAGTAGAGCCATAATAAGTAAGTGCAACTAAACTTGCATTTTCATTTAACATATCTAATTCTTTAGCAACTCGTGCTGCCAAAACAAATGAATAACTGCTAACATCTACTGCATGGGCATATCCTGCTTTACTTGTTTCAATAAAATCATTATGTAAATCTTCTGTAAATGCATGTGCTATACAATGCACAATTCCATCTACTTTTCCATTTTCAGCTTTTATTTTAGTAAAGGTCTCTTGTACAAGCTCATCAACAGATGCATCTTTTAAAACATAAGCTTTGCTTCCCTCAAATTCAGATATTAGAGCTTCCGTTTTGCCTTTATTTTCTTCATCCGTATATGTAAAAATAAGTTTAGCACCATTTTCATATGCAGATTTTGCTATTCCATAGGCTATGCTCCATTTGTTTCTTATTCCCATTATTAATATTTTTTTATTTTCTAGTATCATAATATTCCCCCATGTTTCTAAATTTTTTGTATCTGTCGTAGGCAATTTCCTTTTCTGACATTTTATTTAAAGCTTTTATGTTTTTTACAATTTCTTGCTTCAAATTTTCAGTTACTTTATCAAAATCATCTTCAGGTTCTTCAATAATTTTATCAATAACATTCAAATCATACAAGTCTTTTGCTGTAAGTTTCATCTTTTCTGCCGCTTCTTCTGCTCTTGATGCATCTTTCCACAAAATACTTGCATACCCTTCAGGAGACAAAATTGAATAAATCGCATTTTCCAACATAAACACCTTATTTGCCACCCCAATTGCTAAAGCTCCTCCACTAGAACCCTCACCAATAACAATTGAAATAATAGGAACTTTTAATCCTGCCATTTTAAGCATAGAGCTTGCAATAGCCTCTCCTTGTCCTCTTTCTTCTGCACCAATTCCCGGATATGCACCTTTTGTATCTATAAAAGTAATAACAGGCCTATGAAATTTTTCAGCTTGGCTCATAAATCTTATTGCTTTTCTATAACTTTCTGGATTTGGCATTCCAAAATTTCTTTCTATATTTTCCTTTGTGTTTCTACCTTTTTGCTCTGCAATTACAGTATAATTTTGTGTTCCTATTCTTGCTAAACCACATACCATTGCTTTATCATCTCTGTAGTTTCTGTCTCCATGTAGCTCTATAAATTCATCAAATATTTTTTCTATATAATCTAATGATGTTTTCCTATCACTTGCTCTTGCTATTTGTACTTTTTGCCATGCTGTTTGCATTTTTTTCACTCCTTTTTTCGTATTGGGACCGTTTCTTTTTCCATTGGGACCGTTTCTTTTCGCGAAAAGAAACGGTCCTAATGCGAAAAAAATCACTAATTTAGCTCAATTAGTTTTTCCAAAACATGTTTCAATTCTCTTCTCTCCACAATCTTATCCACAAAACCATGTTCCAACAAAAACTCTGCAGTCTGAAACCCCTCAGGTAGGCTCTCTCCAATAGTCTGCTCAATAACTCTTTGACCAGCAAAACCAATCATTGCCCCCGGTTCACTTAGAACAATATCAGCAATGCTAGCAAAAGAAGCTGTAACACCGCCATAAGTTGGGTCTGTTAAAACAGAAATATAAAGTCCTCCTGCTTCATTTAACCTAGATATTGCAGCAGTCGTTTTGGCCATTTGCATAAGAGACATTATCCCCTCTTGCATTCTTGCTCCACCAGACACTGTAAATATTATAAGTGGATATTTAAGTTCAATTGCTTTTTCAATAGCATAAGTTATTTTTTCACCAACAACTGTTCCCATACTTCCCATTAAAAATCCACTATCCATTATACATATAACAACATTTTTTCCATCGATCTTTCCGTGTACCACAACTTACGGCTTCTTCTAAGTCTGTCTTTTGTCTTAGCCTTTCAAGTTTTGATTGATAATCTTCTAATCCTAATGGATTTACATTATCTATGTTTAATTCAAACCTTTTATATGTCCCTTTATCTATTATGTTTTCTAGTCTTCTATTTATGTGCATTCTAAAATATGCTCCACATACAGGGCATATGTTTAAATTGTTTCTTACATCTTCTTTATATAGGATTTCTTTACATTTTGTGCATTTTACCCATTTTCCTACTTGAATATCTACCTTATTTATGTTTCTTTTTGCAGTTGGTTCTCTTTTTTTGATTTTATCTACTAGCATTTTTTCTCCTTTCTGTTTTTGTTCATTTTGGACCGGTTCTTTTTCGAACATGTTCACAAAAGAACCGGTTCAAAATGAACAACTGGGCAAATTTCTACCTCAAAATTTCTTTCTCAATAAAAGATGTATCATATTTCCCCCTAAGGAAATTAGAATTTCTAATAATCCTAAACAAAAAATCAATATTAGTATCTACACCTTCAATTACAGTTTCTTCCAATGCTCTTTTCATTTTACTTATAGCCTCATTTCTATTCTTACCATGAGCTATTATCTTTGCAATCATAGAATCATAATTAGGTGGAATTGTGTAGCCCTCATATACAAATGTATCAACTCTAATTCCATTTCCACCCGGTAAAATTAATCCCGTAATCTTTCCCGGACTTGGTCTGAAATTCTTTTCAGGATTTTCTGCATTTATTCTGCATTCTATTACATGACCTCTAAACTTAACATCTTTTTGCTTTATTTTAAGCTTTTCACCTGCCGCAATTCGAATTTGTTCTTTTACAATATCAATTCCTGTTCTTTCCTCAGTAATTCCATGCTCAACTTGAATTCTTGTATTCATCTCCATAAAGTAGAAATTTTTATTTTTATCCACTAAAAATTCAACTGTACCACAACTTGTATATCCAACTTTTTTAGCTGCTTTTATTGCTGATTCTCCCATTTTTTCTCTTAATTTATCATCAATTGCAGTAGAACCTGTTTCTTCTATTACCTTTTGATTTCTTCTTTGTACAGTGCAATCTCTTTCACCTAAATGTATAACATTTCCATGTTCATCTGCCAAAATTTGAATTTCCACATGTCTTGGATTTTGCACAAATTTTTCCATATAAATTTCATCATCTTTAAAAGAAATCATAGCTTCTTGTTTTACGATATTGTAACTATTTTCCAATTCACTTTCATCATTTACAATACGAATTCCTTTTCCTCCGCCACCTGCTGCAGCTTTAAGCATTATCGGATATCCTATTTCTTTGGCTGTTTTTTTTGCATCATTTATGCTTTTTATACTCCCTTTAGAACCGGGAACCACAGGCACTCCTGCTTTTTCCATCATTTCTTTGGCATTTGATTTATTGCCCATAAGTTTTATTACTTCATATGATGGTCCTATAAACTTTATATTAGACTCTTCACATATCTTCGCAAATTGACTATTTTCAGAGAGAAAACCAAAACCAGGATGTATACTGTCTGCTCCTGTTAAATATGCTGCTTCTATTATATTTTTATAGTTTAAATAGCTTTTATCAGAATTTGCAGGTCCAATACATATTGCTTCATCAGCTAAACGAGTATGTAGACTATCTTTGTCTGCTTCTGAATATACAGCTACTGTTTTTATATTCATTTCTTTACACGCTCTTATTATTCTTACTGCTATCTCGCCTCTGTTGGCTATCAATATTTTATTCATATATTCACCTTTTTCTAAAAAATTTCATAAAAACTTTACATATTATTCAATATATGTTATACTTAGAACATTATAAATTCTAAGGAGGAATCATTATGATTGAAGTTACCGATTTAACACGGAAGGAAAAATTGCAAAATTTAACAGAGGAAATAGGCCAGGTTCTTCAAAGATGTGAAGTTCCAGATGAATTCATCGGCTGGCTTGTTGTTACTGTTAAAGAACGTCAGATCTCAGAATTTGATGCAATTAAACTTGCACTAAAAATAGGACCTGATGCCATGCAATTCTTTTCTGTCAACGATTGGGAATAATTTCATCCCCCCTCACAACTTATTTGTGAGGGGTTTTCTTATATTTTTTACACTACCGCAAAAGTAAGCTCCCCTCTGGCAACAACTTTTCCCTCACAAGTAGCCAATGCTTCTCCAACCCCTATTGGACCCTTTTTCTTAATAATCTTAACTTCCAACTTCAATTTATCTCCGGGTACAACGGTTTTCTTAAATTTCATTTTATCAATCCCGCCAAATAAAGCGTTTTTTCCTTTATTTTCCTTCAAACTCAAAATTGCAACCGCACCAGTTTGAGCTAAACTTTCTACAATTAAAACCCCTGGCATTATTGGATTATCTGGAAAATGTCCTTTAAAATACCATTCTGTTTCATCTACATATTTATAAGCTATTGCACTTTCTCCGGGTTTATATTCTTCCACTTCATCTACCATTAAGAATGGTTCTCTTTGTGGGATTATTTTTTTTATTTCTTCTTTATTTAACATTTTTATCTTCCTCTCTTTTTTCGCAAAAGGACCGTTTCTTTTTTCATTGGGACCGTTTCTTTTCGCGAAATGACCGTTTCTTTTTCCACTGGGACCGTTTCTTTTCACGAAATTCTAAACAACGGCTTCCCATATTCCACACTTTCGCTATCCTTAACCAAAATTTCCTCTACAACACCATCATATTCAGACTCAATTTCATTCATAAGTTTCATAGCCTCAATTATACAAAGCACATCTCCTTTTTTTACTCTTTGCCCAACTTTAACATAAGGTTCAGCATTTGGTGATGGCTTTAAATAAAATGTTCCAACCATAGGTGATGTAATAATATTTCCACTATTTAAATTATTTTTTTCCTTTGCATTCTCCGTAACTTCAACCTCATTTTGAAGTTCTTTATTCAAATCGGTACTTGTTTCAATAATCTTAACCTTTTCCTCATTTTTACTCATGTCAATCTTAGTGCCATCTGGAAAATCTAATTTAAGATTATTTAATTTAGAATTTCCAAAATCGTTTATTAACTGTATTATTTTTTCGTATTCCATAATATTTGCTCCTTATTTTTCATACTTTCTCAAAATTATACTTGCATTATGTCCACCAAATCCAAGCGAATTTGACATTACTACCTTCAAATTTGCCTCTCTAATCTCATTTGGCACAATGTCTAAATCACATTCTTCGTCTTTAACTTGATAATTTATAGTTGGAGGTACAATTCCGCTATTTATTGCTTGCGAGCAAACTATCGCTTCAACTCCTCCTGCAGCACCTAGCATATGTCCCATGTTTGATTTTGTTGAACTTACCATAACTTTTTTGCTTGCAACTTCACCTAATGCTGTTTTTATTGCCATTGTCTCCAAGCTATCATTTAAATGTGTTGATGTACCATGAGCATTTATATAATCTATATCTTCTGGATTGATTTTTGCATCTTCTATTGCTCTTTTCATTGCTCTTGCTCCACCTTCTCCATTTGGTGCAGGTGATGTTATGTGATATGCATCTGAAGTTGCTCCATATCCAATTACTTCGGCATATATTTTTGCTCCTCTTTTGATGGCATGTTCTAATTCTTCTAATACAAGAACTCCAGCTCCTTCTCCCATTACAAATCCACTTCTTTCTTTGTCAAATGGGATGCTTGCTCTATTTGGGTCTGTAGCATATGATAATGCTTTCATATTCTCAAATCCTGCAATTCCAACTTCACAAATTGAACTTTCAGTTCCACCTGCTAAAATTACATCTTCTGCTCCATATTTTATTGTTCTATAAGCTTCTCCTATTGCATGAGTTGATGAACTACATGCTGAAACAGTCGAAATTGATTCTCCTTTTAAGCCTAGGTCTATTGCAATATTTCCTGCTGGCATGTTACATATTGACATTGGTATAAACATTGGAGATATCCTATTATGCCCTTTTGTGCAATTTATCTCACATTGGTCTTGAATTGTTTTTAGCCCTCCAATTCCTGAACCCACAAATACACCTATTTTTTCAAAATCTGTGTTTTCCTTATTTATTTGACTATCTTTGAAAGCTTCTCTTGCTGCTATTATCGCATATTGTGAGCATTTGTCCAATCTTTTTGCTTGTTTTGCATCAAAGTAATCAAGTGGATTATAATTTTTTATTTCTGCTGCAAGTGATGTTTTATATCCTGTCGCATCAAAACTTTTTATTGGTTCTATTCCACATTTTTTTTGTAGAATTCCTTTCCATAATTCTTTTGTATTATTTCCTATTGGTGTTATTGCACCTATTCCTGTAATTACAACTCTTTTTTCCATTTGAAAATTCCTTTCATTTACTAAATTCTAAAAAAATACACCATTTTCCATTTTTTTCCTCTTCAAGTATTGAAATTTCAATCATTTTGTGATATTATATTTACATAATATATACTCAAGGAGGTATGCATAATGAACTATGAAGAGATGATTCAAAACATTTACAAATTACGGGATGACACTTTAAAAGATAGTACTGGTCTAAGAGATTACCGTTTACGGATTGATATATTAAACCAAATTAATTTTTATCTTTTCCCAATGACCAGTGTTCCCGATTATATTGGGATAAAATATAATCCCACTTTTTCTCCAATAATGTTTGAAACCTCAGCAGCAAGTATTCTCAAATCACTTGGTTGGTCATACACATTTTGGAGGAAAGAAATGATTGGTTCTTCAACAATTTACATATACAGAACCAAAAAAAATCATTAAATCATCAATTCATCATTTCAAACCATCAAGTCAGTATTCGTTTTCTACGAATATTGACTTTTTGGTTACATAAGCATTCCACCATCAACCTGAATAACTTGCCCAGTTATATAAGAACTCTCTTCAGATACTAAAAACTTAACAGCATTTGCAACATCTTCAGCTGTTCCCATCCTCTTTAAAGGAATATTCTTACTTATCTCCTCTTTAATCTCCTCTTTCAAAATATCGGTCATACTAGTTTCAATAAACCCCGGTGCAACAGCATTTACTCTAATATTCCTAGAAGCTACCTCTTTTGCTAAGCTTTTAGTAAAACCAATAATTCCAGCTTTTGAAGCAGAATAATTTGTTTGGCCAGCATTTCCTGAAATTCCGACAACAGAAGAAATATTTACAATATTACCTTTTCTTGCTTTCATCATATAACCTATTACATTTTTGGTAACATTAAAAGTACCTATCAAATTAGTATCTATAACTTGTTTAAAATCTTCATGTTTCATTCTCATAAGTAACATATCTTTTGTGATACCTGCATTATTTACAAGTACATCAATTGAACCTAGTTTTTCAACTGTTTCCTTTACAAACTTTTCAGTATCTTCAAAATTTGAAACATCCCCTTGGACTAGTTCACATTTCACATTATTTTCTTCAATCTCTTTTTTCAAATTATTTAATTCTTCATTTTCTTTTCTATAATTAATTGCAATATCATAACCTTCTTTGCTTAATTTTATTGCAATCGCCTTTCCTATTCCTCTTGTCGCTCCTGTTATTAATGCTACTGACATAATCTTCTCCTCCTTTTTTGAAATGGGGACGGTTCTTTTTTGAAAAAGGAACCGTCCCCATTTCAAAATCACATCCTCTTCACAAATCCACTTAAAACTTTCCCCGGTCCGACCTCAACAAAATTGTCGACACCAAGCTCTTTCATGGTCATCAAACACTTCGAAAACCTAACCGGACTAACAATATGTTTAGCCAAAATATCTCTTACATTATCACCATTTGAATAAACCTCTCCATCAAGATTTTTAACAACCTTACTTTCAAACTCATGTATCTCAATTTTATCTAATTCTTTTCTCAAAGCTTCCGAACTTTCCTTTAACATCTCCGTATGAAAAGGTCCTGATGTTTTTAAAACTCTAACCTTTCTAACACCTGCTTCTTTTGCCAAATCCTGAAGCATAGCAATTCCATCTTCATCACCTGTAACAACAACTTGCCCGGGGCAATTATAATTAACTGGAACTGCAAAACCTTTGCTTACATTTTTGCACAAATTTTCTACCATTTCATCTGAAGCTCCCAAAATTGCAGCCATTTGCCAATTTCCTTTAGGTGCTAAATCTTGCATTAGTTCTCCTCGTTTTTGAACAATTTTTACTCCGTCCTCAAATGAAATTGCCTTGCTATATATAAGTGCTGTATATTCTCCTAAGCTTAAACCAGCTGAAACTTCAGCTTTTACTCCTTGCTTTTCTAGTACTTTAAGCTTAGCTAAACTATTTGTAAGAATTGCAAGCTGAGTATATTTTGTTTGATTTAAAACTTCTTCTGGTCCCTCAAAAGATATTTTTGCTATATCAATTTTTGTTATTTCTTTTACCTTATCATATATTTTCCTTGCATCTTCATCACTTTCATATAATTCTTTTCCCATTCCAACAAATTGTGAACCTTGGCCGGGAAATAAAAAACCTGTTTTCATTAAAATTTTCCTCCTATTTTTGTATCAACATCTTTTTTCGCGAAAGGAAACGGTCCCAGTGGAAAAAGAAACGATCTTTTCGCAAAAGGAAACGGTCCCAATGGAAAAAGAAACGATCTTAATGATAAATACTAAAAATTACTTTCTCATTATCAACCTCAATCCCAAATTCTCGTCTAATCGAAGTCGCAATCCCATCAATCTCATCTGTAAACTGAACCTGATTAGTATTAATTCCAATCCCAATAACAACACATCTAACCAAACCATCTTGAACCTTAGTTTCAGTCAAAATTCCGCCTAATTTTTTTCCATTGCAATAAATATCATTTGGAAACTTAATATCCAACCTAATCCCATACAAATTCTCAAAAACATCAACAATCTTTTTAGCTATTTCAACAGTTAATCCCTCGAATTCATCTATCCTGCGATTTTTACCGATAAAATCAAAATAAACCGAAAATGCAATATTATTTTCTTCGTCTGTATGCCAAACTCTACCATGAGTTCCTATTCCTGCAGTTTGAATATCTGCTATAATCATGGTTCTATCTTCTATAGTTCCACTTTTCACTCTTCTCCATATTTCCTTTTGAGTAGAATCTATTTTCTTATAGTGAAAAACCTTGAAACTTCCACATTCAATCATTCCTTCTCTCAAATTAACATCTACCATTAATTTTTTCTTCCTCTAAAATCTTCTCTAAATTTTGCTGTCTTTTAAGCTTGTTTGTAGTAGTTTTTATAAGTGGTTCCTGTGTTAAACTAAAACCTCTTATTGCTTTATACTTAGGCATAAGACTGTTGATTTCTCTGATTTTCTTAGCAATTTCATCATGAATTTCTTTTTCTGTTTCAACCTTATATGCATTTTTCACAACATTCTCATCATAAACTATCTTTGCATATATTTTTATATTTTCTTTATCTCCTGACAGCTGTTTTCCATATATGAAAGATTCTTCAACACCTTCAATTTTATTTAAAAGATTTTCCATTTCTTCAGGATAAATGTTTTTACCATTTTTCAATACAATCACATTTTTCTTTCTTCCACAAATAAAAATATATCCCTCATCATCTATTTTCGCTAAATCCCCTGTGTAAAACCATCCGTCTACAATTGCATCTTTTGTTGCCTTTTCATTTTGATAGTATTCTAGCATTATGTTTGGACCTTTTACAATTAATTCTCCAATTCCTTCTTTATTACAATCTACTAGCCTTGCTTCTACTGATGGAACTGTTTTTCCAATTGAACCTGTTTTATGATATTTTTTTGTTCCTATTCCTATAACAGGAGAGGTTTCTGTAAGCCCATAACCTTGAACTAGGTTAAGTCCCAATTTTCTGTATTTGTCTTCTATTTCTTTGTCCAAACTTGCCGCCCCACTAATTAGAAGTTTTATGTTCCCACCTAGCATGTCATGTATGTTTTTAAATACTTTTTTCTTTTCTTCCATTGATGAATTTTTATATTTTTCTTCATTTGCAAGTATTTCTTCTAGATTCTGACTTTCTGCTATTTCTCTTCTAATAATTTTAAAAATCCTTTCATAAATTGCAGGAACTGATGCCATTACACTTACTTTGTATTCTTTCAAATTGTCCACAATATATCTTATTCCATCACAAAATACAGTTTGAGCTCCCACATATAATGAAAATAAAAATCCAACTGTACATTCAAAAACGTGATGAAGTGGTAAAAATGATAAAAATACATCATCTGAATTTATATCTATAACTGATGCTATATCCATTAGGTTTGATACCAAATTTTTATGTGATAGTACAACTATTTTTGAATCTGATGTTGTTCCAGATGTAAATAACATTATTGACATTTTTTCATTGTCAATTTTTGCGTTTATGAAGCTATTATCTCCATTTTCTACTAACACTTTACCTTCATTTATTAATTCTTTTTGTGAATATATCCCCTCTGTATGATGTTTTAAGTCCATTGATATTAAGGTTTTTAGTTTTCCAATTCCTCTTCTTACTATTGTCCTTAAACTTTCCTCGTATTTTTCCGAATAGAAAATAGCTTCAACTCCAGAACGTTCTATCACTTTTTCTAGTTCATTTTCTGGTAAAGATTTATCTAATGGCACAACTATACCTGTTCCACATACTATGGATAGATATGCTATTTCCCACTCATATCTGTTTTCTCCAATTACTGCTATTCTTTTGTCTTTTAATCCTAAGTTTATAAGCCTTGTTCCTAAATAGTTTATCTTTTGTCTTATTTCTTTATGTGTATATGTTTTGTATTTGTTTTTATCTATTTTTATTTTGTATGCTATTTTTTCTCCGTATTTTTCACCAGATTTTTGTAGCATGTCTTTTAAGTCTTTTATTTCTTGATATTCATATATTCTTTCTGACATTTGCCTTCCTCCTTTGTCCGATATATTTATAACATACTTTTTCTTTATTGGTAATTGGACTGAGAGGTCAGTATAAATTTCTGATTGGGGACGGTTCTTTTCGCAAAAAACCGCCCCCAATCAGAAATTATTCATCTTTCAAACACTTTCCATCTGGTTCTTTAAAACTCAAATACCAACTAACACCATTATTATTTTCCTCAATAAACTTTTGTCGTTCTACCAATTCTGGATACGTCTTAGGTGCAGGAACAATTACCGGATTTCCTGGTATCCAATTTACAGGAGTAGACGCATTTTCACAATCTGCCATTTGTAGCGCTTGAACAGCTCTTATTATCTCTGCAATATTTCTTCCTACATTTAGTGGATATGTTAAAATTATTCTTACAATTCCATTCGGATCTATTATTATAACATCTCTTACAGTTTGAGTATTACTCACATCTTTTGATATCATTCCAAACATTCTTGCAATCTCTCCACTTCTGTCTGCAACTATCGGAAATGGAATTACAATTCCTGTTCTTTTAAATATATCATTCATCCAAGCTAAATGTGAACTATTACTATCTATACTTAATCCTAATAATTCTGTATTCATTTTTTGAAAATATTGATATGACTTAGAAAAAGCTATCATCTCGGTCGTACATACAGGTGTAAAATCGCCTGGATGACTGAAAAATACTAGCCATTTTCCCTTATAATCTTTTAAACTTCTATCCCCATATGTAGTTACTGCAGTAAAATCTGGCGCTTTTTGCCCTATTTTGATGTTTGAATTCATCATTAATTCGTAATCCATAAAAAACTTCCTTTCATACTTTTTTATATTGTATGAAAAGAAGTTTTTCTAAGTTACATATTAAATTTCTAAAATGCTATTACTCCCAAATGCTCCAATAATATTTTAATTCCCAGTAATACTAAAATTATTCCTCCAACTAATTCTGCTTTATTTTCATATTTATCTCCAAATCTATTTCCTATTTTAGTTCCTGCAACAGATAAAATAAAAGTTATAATTCCAATTAAACTTACTGCTAATACTAAATTTACTTTTAGAAATGCAAAGGTTATTCCTATTGCTAATGCATCTATACTTGTTGCAATTGCTAGAACTATCATTGTTTTAAAACTTACATCATCATTTTTGTTTTCACTGTCATCATCAAACGATTCTTTTATCATTTCTCCACCAATAATTCCAAGTAATATAAACGCAATCCAGTGGTCTATACTTGTTATTAAGTTTTGAAATACTGCTCCAAGGAAAAATCCTAATGTTGGCATTAAGGCTTGAAACCCTCCAAAATATAAACCTATTATTATGGCTTTTTTCCAATTCATTTTTTTCATTGATATTCCTTTGCATATTGATACTGCAAATGCATCCATTGCAAGGCCTACACTTAATAATAATAATTCTACTACTCCCATTTTTTTCCTTTCTTTAATTAGTATATTTACTTAACATATAAAAAAGACTTTGCTTGCAAATTTATTTTGCAAACAAACCCTTTTTTATATTTCTGATATTAGATTATCATATTCGTCTGATAGTTTTTCTGTATCAAATACTATGCTATCATCTTCAATTTCCCATGAGTCTTTGTTTTCGCTTAAGAAGTTAATTACTTTTTCTGATATTGTAAGTACATCTATTACATCATCAATTGAATCTTTTAGTGTATCTCCTTCTTTTTCTTCTAAGTTGATATATCCTTGTATTTCTTTATTATATATTTCTTCATAATAAGAATCTACATTTTGGTCTTTTATATATTTCATTGCTCCATCTTCTGTTAATAATTCATAGAATTTATTTTTTCCATCTTCTAGGCTTTGCTTTGTTTCTGCTAGGTATTTTTTTGTTTTTTCAAATTCAGGTCCATCTTCTTTGTAGTTTTCAGGAGTTAAACTATTTTCTATTCTTTCATCTTCTAGGATATTTGTCATTGTTTCCATATTTTTGTATGCATCTTTTAGATATTGTTTATATGCTTTTTCTGTTTTTAAATAATCTCCCCTTGTAGTTACTGTTCTTTCTAATGCTTCTTTTATTTCGTCTGTTTCTGTTTCTTCTTTTTCTACTAATCCATCTATATATTTAAATTCTTCTGTTAGCTTTTCTTCTTGTTTCATATCTGTTACTACTGTGTATGCAATTATTGCGACTATTAAAACTAATATAATTCCTGCGATAATTAAAATTTTCTTTTTCATTTTTACTTCATCCTCTCTTTTACTTTGTGTTTTGATTATATCTCATATTTTCTTTTTTGTACAGTTTTTTTCTATATTTTTTCTATCCATATTAAAATATCATCATATACCATTTTATTTTGTGTTTCATTTAAAATTTCATGTCTCATATTTTCAAATAAGGTTCCACTGATGTTTGTATAGCCCTGTTTCATAAGAAATTCCTGTGCTTTATTCCATTTTTCTATTGATGTTATAACAGGGTCTTCACTTCCTGCTATAAAATAAATTGGAAGATTTAAATTATTTTTTTTATATATTTTTGGGTTATAAATATCTATCATTAATCTTACAATATTTTCCAATCCATTTAATGTGTAGTCATACCTACAAAGATTGTCTTTATTATATTTTTCTACAATATCTTCATTTGTGCAAATCCAACTATTTATTGTTTCATTTTTCTTATTGAAACCTCCAAACATTAATTTTTTAAGTAGCTTACTACGATATTTTTCACCTTTGAAAATTTCAGCTATTTTTATTAACATTAATCCAAATTTAGCATTTTTGTTCTCACTTGGTGAACCACACACTATTAAACCATCAATTTTATCATCATATTTAGCTATATATTTTCTAACTATCATTGAACCCATACTGTGCCCAAATAATATAATTTTTTTGTTCAGAAATCTTTCTTTCATATATTCAGTAATTTGATATAAATCTTCAATTACCGCTTCTGCTTTGCTATCGTAAAAATATCCTATGTCTTCTTTATTTTTTATGCTTTTTCCATGCCCGCGATGGTCATTTATTATACAAGCATATCCGTTTTGAGCTAAAAATCCCATAAAATCGATATATCTTTCTTTGTATTCATTCATTCCATGTGCTAGTTGCACAATTCCTTTTATTTCTGTGTCTGGTATTATTAGCAGACATTCGATTTCTAGATTGTCTACATTTGATTTGATTTTTACTTTCTCTGTTTTCATTTGATTTTCCTTTCTGGCACATCGGGACCGGTTCTTTTTGTGCCATGACTCATTTGGACCGGTTCTTTTTGTGTCATTATATATTATTTTTTGCTTCTTGGCAATATAGTGTACACAAAAAGCACAGGTGTTATTCCTGTGCTTTTTGCTGTTCACACTTATTTAAGTTTTGGGGTATTTTTGTTTGAACTCTTTCTTATTTTTATACATCCTATCATCCGCTTCCTGTTTTGCATCTTTAAGCGAATGAAATTTTCTGTTTTCCGGGTTATATTCAGAATATCCCCACGATACATGAGGAAGTTCTGGTATTTCAAGCCTAGCTACTTCTAAACTTGAAATAAATTTCTCCTTTATGGTATCTATTTGGTTTAAACCAGTTTGCATTATAACTGCAAACTCATCTCCTCCCATACGGTAACATTTTCCATATTCTTTGTAAGTTTCTTTAATTATTTTACTTACCTCAATAAGAATTTTGTCACCAAATTCATGTCCATAATTATCATTGACGTATTTGAAATCATTTACATCCATAATAATTATAAAACATTTCTTTTCCTCGTTTTCCCTTGCCTCCAAATAATTGCTAAAACTTTTCTGATTTAGCAATCCTGTCATTCCATCTAAACATTGAACAAGTTCATTATAATAGATGTATATGAATGTTGAAGCAACTGAAATTGTAAGCCAACACGTTTTTATTTTCAAATTGGCTAATTGGATGGTAACACCAACTGTTGCTAGTAACATAATTTCTACCAGTTCCAACTGATACCGATTTTGAAAGCTCTTATTAAAATGAAACGCACTAGAAAATAAATATACAGTTGATATGATGAATGTTGTAACATATATGTTATACATCATGTTCCTGTAAAATTGAGTTGGTGTGCTAGGTAAAAACTGAATGAACCCAACCACTAATAATCCATCTCCTAATAAAATGTAGGCTTTTAAAACAACCCATATCATTTTACCGAATTTGCTTTTTTCACCAGTTTCAAAAATAGCCTTTGATGCTACAACCGGCATTAGTGGCATAAGTAAAAACTTAATGAGCCTTAAGGCTGCTTCTACAAATTTAATAAACCAGATGTCATTAAATTTATAAAGGTAACCATTTGTAATCATTTCACAAGTCCATTCGCTTGTTGCTCCAATGATTACAAAAATAAAAGCTATTGTTAAGCCTTTTCTTGTCTCCCGGCTAAAATTTTCATTTGACTTTACAATAGTCACTAATATTATCATTATAAAGCATGTTATAAAAACAACTGTGCTATATGTAAAATTGTCCATACTCCTTTTTCCTTTCTTAATCTAAAAAAATCCCCCTTACCTATATGAAACTATAATACATTTCTTTTATGTGAACTAGTCTAAAAAGACAGACTATTTCAATGTTATTAGACGTTTTACATTATACCATTTTTATTGTGGTATTTCAATACTTTTAATATATTTTTACATTTTTTTCCATTTCAAATTACTCTTCGGCAATTTTATTTTGAATTTAATCGTTTCAAATTAATTTTTTATCCAAAAAATAGATGGCTATAAAAACATAGCCATCTTGTATATTGTATTTTAGCTTATTGAAGCATTATAAATTTTAACAATAGCATCATTTAATTTACCATCAAATTCTTCTTGACTTTGATGTGCATTTAAATCTTGCAATAAAGCTCTCGAGAAACTTGCTATCATTCTATTATTTTCCGAAAGATATTTTACAGCTTCATCGATACTATATCCACCAGATAATGCAACAATTCTTACTACACATTCATAATCATATAAATCTAGGTAATAGTTTGGAACTGTTGGAATTGTAAATTTAAACATGATTTTGTCTTCTTTATTCCAACTTTCAAGTCTATTTTTTATTTCTTCTTTTAAAATAACTTCACACATTTCTTTTTGCTCAGAATGTATATCTACTTCTGGCTCGATAATTGGAACTAGCCCAGCATCACATATTATTTTTGCAAAATCAAATTGTTGTTTTACTATTTCCTTTATTCCCTCTCTATTTGGTTCATATATTACAGACCTCATTTTTGTTCCAAATACATGCTTTTCATTTGCTTCTTCTAATTCTTTTGAAAGTTCTGGTATGTCTTTCATTAGTTTTACACCATTTTTTTCTTCTTGTAAACCTTTGTCAACTTTTAAAAATGATACTATATTTTTTTCGTTCCATAAATAGTCTGCTGTGTATTCTCCATTTACTTTTGATAACATTGTTTTTTCAAATAGTATTGCTCCTATTATATGTTCACTTGTAAATGATTTACTTGTAAATACTCTTTTTCTCATTTCATGTATTAAGTCAAACATTTCTTCTTCTGTGCTATATTCTGTTTCTGGTATTCCATATGCTTTTAAGGTTTTACTACTACTTCCTCCACTTTGGTCTAATGCTGCTATAAATCCTTTTCTGTTTTTAATGATTTCATACATTTCATTATTCATTTTCATTACCTTCCTTTTGTTTAAATTTTAACCTTATTATATATATATGTTTTTAGGAAGTCAAGAGATTTTTTTCGCATTGGGACCGTTTCCTTTTGCGAAATTTTCCATGTGAACCGTTTCTTTTTACGAAAAAAAACCCGCTACTATAAAAACTGTAGCGGGGTGTGTGTAGAGATATTATTTAAAAACCTTGCCATACAGATTTACCATTGTTTTAGGTAATTCTCCTGGCTTTTCAGACATCATATATTTAAAAATCTCCAAATATATTTTATCTGATTTACTTGCTACTGCCTCTCCAAACATTTTGATACGTTTGAGTGCAGCAGACATTTTACTTGCTTCTGTAGGGATAAGTTTTGTCTTTTTGTTACAACAAGCCTTTGCTTGCATATCACTTGTAAATCCAATGATTTCATAGATGTCTTCTGGCGATATCTCACCATTAAGATATTTAGACATTTCGGTTTCTTTTCCTTCAAGAATTTTATTGAAATTTTCCCAGTTTATATCTTCTTCTGAATCTACAAACCCCATTTCTAAGAGCCATTTGCCCTTGATTTTTGTTTCATCTTCAAGAAGATGGGCCATTCCATATTCTACGATGTTTTTGTTTTCTGAGCCAAATCTAAAATCTTGATGTTCAAGAAGCCATTTGTACAGTTCTACAAACATTTCAAGCTCTTTTGAAGAGTTTACTACAAATATTTTTTGTACATTTTCTTCCTTCACAGAATATATTTCATAGCTTTTGAAGTTTTTAATTTTGAAAAGGTCAAATGGATCTGTTCCTTTTTGATCAATTCTACTTAAGGCTTCCATATTTCCTTTTTTGTAAACTTCAACTGCACTTTTTATATATTCTGGTTTGTTATACTTCATCCCGCTATTTAAGCAAAATAAGTTCATAGGACTCATCCAAGTAATAGGGAACAGTGTTCTTTTTATTCCCATTCTTACTTCTCCGGCTCGAAGCATATTTATAGTATCACTATCATCCATTTCGCCCCAACTGTAAATTTGTTTTTGCACATTTTCCGGATACATTCCAATAAAACGCTTTAACATTTCTACATTAAGGTCTTTTCCTTCAAGCCTACTCACATATGGCTCCAAATATAACATTGTGTCTGGGAACAAATAAACTTTTCTATTAAATTCTACCTGTTCACTTACCGTGATAGTACCATTTGGGTTGATATCTTTCCAGAAAAAACCTTGGTCTTTGATCACAAATACCCATAACCTTAACCACTTGATTTTTTCAATGTTATTCAATCCATTTGCATCTACCTTTGAAGCATATTTGTCTACGAAATCATGGAAACCTTTAGAATACAGATAACAGTATTCTACTTTTCTATATCTGTTCCATACATTTTCAACAAATATAGCCATTTTTTTCAGTAACTTATCTGGCAACGGATTGTTGTAATCATAGTACCGCCAAATTTTTTCATATGCTTCTGGATTTTGATTTTTTACAACATTCTCCATAAACTGTAACATCATTTTAGCGGAAATTGGTTGATAAAGATCATCAGGTGCTAAATTGTTATACATTAAGCCTAATTTTCTAGCAGTATATTCATCTATACCTTCAATATCAATAATCCGCTCCATAATGGCATTAGTTTTGCGAAAACCAATAGCTTTTTCGATACCAATTCCTTTTTTGGTCTCTTTGACTTTGTTAATGGCTTCAGCTACCATTGCTTCATAGCTTTGTCCTTTTTCTACTTTCCTTGCTGCACTTCCAAATAACATCATAATTGTTTCTCCTTTGTTTTGTTTTTTCGGCAATATTTATCTCTACACTTATGAATTTTGCCATACCCGTATTTTACCATATTATGTAAATAGTGTCAAACAACTATTTAATAATTATTTTATACTTCAAAAAAGCTCTCAAACTAAGAAACAGTTTGAGAACTCTTTTGCTTCCAACCATTATGACAATTTATATTTTCTATTATCATTTACAATGTCTAAATCCAATACACATTGATGATATTTTCCTGGATTAGCCAAAACATCAAATATAATTTTAAAAAAAATATAATTAACTGTATTGGTTAATTCCCTTGCTCCTGTATTTAAAGACATAGATTTTTTTGCAATAGCATCAAAAAGTTTCGTATCAAATTTTAACGTTACTCCTCTTTTAGTCAATTCTTTTTGATATTCTTTAAAAACAGATAATTTTGATTTTCTTAAAATCTGAGATAAATTTTCTTCTGTTAATTCGTTCATCACAGTTATATTATCAATTCTACCAACAAATTCTTCCGGCATTCCATACTCAACCAAATCCTGTTTTGTGTAGCCATCTTGAAAATCCATCTCTTTTTCGTCATCTTCTCCCATATGAAATCCTATTGTTTTAAGATTTAATCTATTATCGCGGATCTCTTTAATTCCTGAAAAAGCCCCCATCAAAATAAATGTTATGTTTTTAGTATCAAAGTCCACTACTGAACCAAAATAAGAGCCTTTCTTTGGTACTTCCATCTTTATTTTAGTTCCTTCAATTATCTTTAACAAACTTTTTAAAACCTCCACTCCAGATATATCGTTTTGCATATATCCAGTTTTCTTGTCAATTTCGTCTATTACAATAATTCCTTTTTGAGCTTTTTGAATATTGTAATTTGCATTGTAAACCAAATTGAAAACCATATCAGTAGTATCCATACCATAATATCCCTCTTTGGTATATTTAGTAGCATCTTCAATTGTATATGGTATTCCCAATATTTTAACAATCTGTTTTACAGTTTCTGTTTTTCCTGTTCCACTTCCTCCAATAATTAAAATATTTGATTTTAGATTATTAAATTCAATAGATTTGTATATTGTTGTAATAATTTCTCTTACCTGTCTATCCTGGCCTACTATAGACTTTAAAACCATTTTTTCAACATCCTGAATATTTGGTCTTATCTTCTTTTCTTCTCTCGCAATTGCAGCTCTAAGCTCTGGATTTATTGTACCACCAAAAAGGATTGATCCATTTTGGTCTGTCAAAGTTTTAGTTTGTGGTTTGCCTCCTTTTTTTACTTTTGCATTTTCTTTCTTTTCTTCCTCAATGCAGTAAGCTTTTTTCATTTTCCGTTTTGCCATAATTAGCCCTCCCTACTTACAAAGTAGTGTTATTTTTGCGGTTACAATATCATTAGTTTATCACCATTTACTTTTTATGTCAATCATTATTTCTAATTTGGGACGGTTCCTTTTTCAAAAAGGAACCGTCCCAAATTAGAAAATTATTCATTTGCAATATTTGCCAACTCCAAAGCTCCATCTTTACTATCTGCACTACAAATAAATCCTGCATTATGGCAAAATCTAGCAGTTTCAACACCTGTTACTTCTTGCAAATCTTTATCTCTCAATCCTCTCCATTTAACAGGCAAACTTTTTCTATTTTCAAAGCTTCCAAACTCAAGTGGAACAGCATATACATTATATCCTCCTCTGGAAGATGGAAATACGGCAAAATTAATATTTTTTGCTTTTTCATTTTTAGAATTTAACAAAAACTCTTTCCAAGGTGCAAAAGTATCTAACACCATTATTCCATTTTCGGAATTTTCTATGGCTTTATCCACTAAATCCTTTGCCTTCATTTTAGAAAATGCATCATGTAAAAATTCATTAAATATAATTTCGCATACACTTAAAGCTTTCATAAAGTTTTCATCACTATCTACTTCTTCATCCCATTTCGGGTTAAATAACGAAACTACATGTGATAAATGTACATTTCTATAGTCTGTTTGTAATTTTGGAAGTTGACCATTATCATTTGCATCTATAAATTGAATTAAATTTCTATCAATATAATCAAAAGTATAATCTATTTCTTTTACATCATATTTTTTCAAAAGTTTTCTTCCAAAAGCTTTCCAAATCAAACCACATGCAGCATATTTTACACCATTTTCTCTTGCTCCATTTCCACCTAGTTGATGATGGTCATATTCTTTGCCCCCTATGTCATATACCATTACATTTGGATTTGCCTCTGATTTTTCTTGCTCTCTAAATTCTGGCAATCTAATTAAAGTGATCTCTGGCATTATTTTTGATAATATTAATGTTGCAAATATTTCGTCAGCATGAAATGTTCCCGCATGTGTTACACAATTTGCTTCTTTTATATTTTTTGTTATTTTTATATTCATTTTTTACCTCTTTTCTTTTTTTGCAAAAGGAAACGGTTCTTTCGCAAAAAAGAACCGTCCCAAATCAGAAAAATTATCGACCGCCGCCGCCACCTCCGGCCACCGGCCTCCTCCTCCGCCACCAGAGAAGCCGCCGCCTCCTCCTGAGCCTGAAGAGTATGAAGATGAGTAATTTGATGCATATGCTGATGTAAATGCTGAACTTATTGAGTTTGTGAAACTTGATGAGAAATTGTTGTTTGTCATAAAATACATATATCCATAAGATGAATCATCAAAATCCAAACTTCTTCCAAGTTCTCTATAAACTGCTTTTAATTGTTTTATTACTTTATCAGCTATTCCAAATGCTGTTGCATATACTAAAAAATGTTCCCATATTGCAATTTCTGGAATTTCTCTTTTATCTAACATAGAGAAATCTTCCATATATTTTTTTAGTCCTCTCCACATCTGTTTTTCGTCTATTCCTTTTTGTGTATATACATTTATTTTTTTAGCATAATTTTTCCACGTAAATCCTCTAAAAGCAAATAATATTAATAGACTTGCTATTCCTATTAGCAATATTTTTAAATTTATATATGCTAATAAAAATGGAGATACTCCTACCAATATAAAACATATTACTAAAACCATTACAAAATCAAAAATTGAACTTGCATTATAATCATCCTTTTCTTTTGCTGCCTCTCCATCATATAATTCCTTATTTTCAAGTTCTTTTACACATGAATTTTCAATACTGCTTTTTAATTTCATTAAGCCTGATGCATGTTCTTTCATGTATTTTTCCATTTCCTTAATTGTTACTTCTTCACTTCCTTTTGATGCTCTAAGTATATATGTATGTATTGTTTTTTCTGTTTCTTCTAAACTTGCATCTGCTGTCCTTATTAATATTTTAATAATTATGTTTTTCTTATCATTTGGATTTTCCACAAATTCTATGTATTTTTTCAAACATAAATCTAATAATGTTGCAGAAAATATATTTCCCATTTGTTTTGTTGAAACTGAATCTAATTTTTCATTATAAACATATATAGATTGTGCTGGTGTGGCATTTTCTCTTGGTAGTTCTCTAAAATATTCTAGCTCTTGGGTAGGTTTTATTTTTTCTTTTGAAGCTGCTTCCTTTCTTACTTCCATAGTTTTTTTCAAAAGAAAAAAGTCTACAATTACAATCGAAATCATAAATATTGTCGTTGCTACTTTTTTTATTCCTTCTGCTTTTTGTCTTCTTGCATTTGCTTCATTTGCCCAAACAGTTTCCTCTGATATAACATCATCTATTCGATTTTTTGAATATGTTCTATTAGATGAATATATCATTGATGTAGGAAATAATGTTCTTACTTCGATATACCTTCCAGATATAAAATCATTTACTTCAAATTCAATTTTATTTAAATCTGTAGCATAAATTTCGCCATTTAATCTTTCTGTATGTCCCCATACTTTTATATCTTCTTTTGTGGTAGCATTTTGAGGTAATAAAATTGTTCCTGTAATTTTTTCACAGTCAATTTCAAAATCACTTCCTACAAATTGCCAATATAGTTCTGCTGAATCTTGATATTTTGCAACTGCATCATTTACTTTATATGATATTTTGTATTTTTTTGTTGCTCTACTATCATCTAATCCAACTCCCCACGCAATTTCAAAATTTCCATCAGAATTTGTTAGCCCATAGTAACAGTCTTTTGTTACATGATACATTAGTGAATTTACTTTTGAAAATTTTTTTTCTGTACCTCCTGTGATTTCTGATACTTGCACATTTGTTATTGATGAATATTTGCTTTTGTCTGTTTTGAATGTTTTAAAAAGTGTGTTTGTTTCACTTACTGATATATCCCACGTTTCAGTTACATTCATACTTCCATCTTGATTAATTTGTGCATTGAAATCTAGATTGTTTAAATATAAACTTCCGGCATTGCTCTTATTGCTTCCTAATATTATGAAAATTATTAGGAATATTAATGTTATTAATACTTTTTTTGTTTTGTTCATTTGCTCCCCCTTTCTTTTGTCATTATTTTATTATAAATAATAAAAAATTTCAATGGATTTTTATAAAAAAACATAGCCTATATAGACTATGTTTTTAATAATCATTTAAGAAGTAATCATTTCCATTTGAATTTCCATATAACTCATAATTTATATTATTTACATTATATGAGCCCCATCTTTCTCTACCAAGTGCCACCAAATATGCTTTTTTCAATGTATTATTTTTATCTCCTATGTATTTATACATATTTGTATCTTGAATAGAGTTTATACCATAACTTCCCATTATACTTGTATAACTACCATAATATTTCAAAGGATAAAAATATGCTGTTTCTTCTACTCCACTATTATTTTTTACAATAATTTGTCTTTGTTCAAAATTCAATTTCCATGCTCCCGGATAATATCCCAGAGTTGATTTTGCTTGAAGAGCACTTCCATCTTCTGCGATTGTTTGGTCATTTACTTTGCAATATGTATTGTCTGTTTTTAAAATGTATATATCATTTTCATCTACATATTCCTTTGTTAATGTATTTGCCACAACTGAATAACCATTATATTTTTTTGCTCCTATACTCATTCCTTGTAAAAATGATATAGCACAAACATCGTTTTCTATCGTTTCCCAATCTGTATCTGATATTTTTGGCATTATGAAATTTGCATTGGCATTTGATGAAAATGATGCAATAGCTGTAGATAAATTTGTTTCTATTACATGTCTTATAATAGCTTTTCTATGTTGTTCAAAATTTGATGCTGAATCTTCTATACTTTCGGTTCCACCAAAGATTTCTTTATCTCCATATTCCTTTAATGATGTCGTATTTGTTAGTGATGTATTTTCATTCCAAATTGTTGCATTACTAGTTTTTAAGTTTCTTAAATTATAACCATTATTATGCACATTTCCTGATTTATCTGTTCTAGCACTAGAGCCAAGCACAGCGCTCGAAAATTCATATGCGTTTTTGTAATATTCATATGAACTTTTATTTTTCTTTATTGCATTACAATATTTTAAAAATTCTATATCGTCTACACTATTCGTTCCTTTATACTGGCGAACTTGATTATAATTTCTGGTTCCATTAGAATCTATGTAAAAAATACCACTGGTTCCTTTTATTTTGACTCCATTACCTAATGATATATATTGACCAACTTTACTATCTTGATAGTGGTCTTCATCTAAATAATATTTTTTACCATTTATTTTAACATACGAATATTCTGTATCTCCTACATATTCTTTTAGCTCTTCTGTATCGTCTTCTTTAAAGTTTATTCCATAATACCAATATGAATTATTGCCTGTTTCTTTATATATTCCTTTTCCATTATTGGCATCTGCTCTTGTAGTTGCCACTGAATACAAATAGCCTGTATCATATACATATTCACTATTAACTATTCCTTGTATAGTTATATAATTATCTAAGGTATATATTATTGAAAAATCGTAATTTTTTCCTCCTTGAGTATAATTGTATCTACACGCATAATATACATACGGCTTTAATCCTTCTTGTATTTGCCCATCCTTGCTATATGTTTTATCATAAGCATCATCTTCTATTTCTGTCAATGTATTTGTAAAAGGAGTATAAGTATAATATCCATCATACATTGTAAATACAATCGCTGGTACATATTCTTTCATTACTTCTGACCTATATCCTGTATAATTAAAATTTGATGATAGTGAGTTATAAAATGTTTTAGCTGCTGCTTCTATATCTTGTACTTTTTTATTTGTTATATCCCCAAAAGCATTATTTACAGTATTTAATTGATATGCCTTTATTGCATCATATGTTGAATTTAATAATCTTGTATTATATAGCATTTCATTTTCTAATGTTTCTATATTATTATTTATATATTCAGATAAAACTATAGTTATTGGCATTATTATTATAATAAATATAATTGCTAATGATTGGAGTTTCATACTTTTGTCCTTTCTCTTGTTAAAAATATTGGGAACAAACATCTAACTTTTTATTTATAAAAACAAAAATTACATGTTTGTTCCCCCTTTTCATCTTAAGCTAAACAAAAAGCTTGTATAAAATAACCTACAAGCTATTTTATTTAAATTAGTTTGATGTTGTTTTTGTAACTATTCCTGATTCTTGTGCAACGATATTACCTGTACTGTTTCCGGTTACTTTGTACATAAAATTTCTTAATTGACCTGCTATTGTTGTATTTGTATTTTGTACATTAACAGATACAATATCTCCTTCTGTCAATGTAAGTGGTAAAGAATCTAAAACCTGAGTTGTATACATTGTATAATATACATTTTGCCCAATTGTTGTAGTATCTCCACTACTTTTCTTTGCTGGATTTTGGTCTAATTTTTGTACTGTTATTTCTGCCTCATAAGAATTTCCTGTAGATGCAAGTGTTAATATAAAATTATCATAATCTTCTTGAGAAATATATCCAGTTGTTCTTATTTTATTTGTGAAATCTGTTGTTGCATTTTGCACTGATAATTGTGAAACATCATCTGATTTATCAGCCATTGTCATAAGTGGAAAAACAAACATTAATATTGCTGCTAAAAATATTGCAATTATTGTTACCGCTGAATCTCCCATTTTCTTTCCTTCCTTTCAAATATAATATAAACAACTATATTATACCATTTTTCTATTTATTTTGTAAATACTTTTATGTTATTTTATATTTCAACATAAGTTATAATTCTATAAACTTCTTTATTTTCTGTTGTTACAGTTGAATTTTTTTGATATTCTCCAAGATATTCATTAAAACTCTTTGTCCTCATTATATTAAAGAGATTTCCTCCTCCTGACTCTTTTAAAATTTTATCAACTTCTTGGTTACTATCTATACCTATTGTAATTTTTATTAAAGTATCATTTGCTTTTATTATAGGTTGATTGTTAGAATCCATAACTTTTGAATCAACTTTTGCCTGCATTGTAGTTATATATTGGTTGCTTTTTATAGAATTTATTGAACTTATATCTTTAAATTTTATATATATTACATAGTTTTCTTTTATAGCTCTATACATAGATGATACAACCGTTTCTGATTCTACTACTCTTGTTGATGAGTTGTTTTTGCTTTCTATAAAATTTATATACTCATCTCCATCTTTAGCCATTCTTATTTCTTCATTTTCGCCAACAATCCTATTTACTTCTACTCTTACAGTTGTAAAAGAAGATATACAAACTGTAAGTGCAAGAATAAATACTAAAATTTGTCCTGCCATAATTAACGCATCTGATGCATTTTCCATTTGTATACCTCCTTTTCCTTTTAATTTACTGTAATTTGGTTAATTAAGCCATTACTTCCATAACCTGCTTGAACTTTGTAATATTTGCCAGAGCCTGTTTCAACCCTTCTTGTTGCAACACTATTTGTATTTTGTAATCCACCTGAATTTGCTGATAATGTATTATTTCCTCCTGTTGAAGGATATGTTATTGATACACTTTTTCCTAATTCATTTGTACTAATAGCAGAATTATTTATTGATACTACTAACTGTATTAATGCATTTACTTGTGAGCCACTTACATTATCTCCCAAATAAGGGCTTATTTTCGAGTTGAAATTAGCAACCTCTTGCTCGTCCATATTAGCACTATCTTTAACTGAACCTGAAAAATTCTTATATACCAATACACTTAAAGAAATTATTAATATGGCTATTAAAACAGCACCAGCCATTATTAAAGCTTTTGAAGCATTTTCCATAAAATCACCTCATACTAGTTTGCAGTTACTGTTATAACACTTATTCTTGAACCAACATATGTAGATGCTGTTACAGTATATGTTTGGCTACTTGATAATCTTGTAATGTTAGTTGCTGCTGGAGTAGCATTTGCTGCTGTTGTTCCATAAGTGGCTCCAGCAACACCTTTTGCTGGATTTGCTGTTATAGTAACTTGAACATATCTTTTTGTTCCATTTGTAGATTCTGCCTGGTTACTTGTTTGAACAGTTTCACATAAACTGTATACTTGGTTTGCAGTAACATTTGTTCCTAAATATGATGAAAATTTACCATTAAATGCTTGCATTTCTGTTTCACTCATATCTGCTGAACCTACTGTAGATTTTGCGTTTTGGAATACCATAATTCCTAATGATATAATTAAAATTGATAATAATATAGCTCCTGCTATAATTAATGCCTTTGAAGCGTTTTCCATAATAAATTCCTCCTTTATTTTTATATTTAATATTTTATTGTAGACAGATTTAATCTTATGGAATAATTATATCTATCTAATATTAATAACTTAAATTGTCTTTTGTTCAAATATCATGTGACTAACTCGTCCTTTAGAATTATATTCTATTTTTTTACATTCAAAGAAAATGTCTCCATAATATTGAATAAAATTTACCATTCCTCCATTATACAATGTTTCCATTTGATAGGTTGTTTCTGTATCTAAAATTACAATTTCTATTTTTATGGAATCACTGTCATTTTGTATATATAATCCATTTTCGTCTTTTGAAATATTATTTTTTTCATTATTATTTACTGCTCTATTTATTGCAGTTGTCAAATCTCGACCTGAGACTTCTTTGTTAAGATAAACTTCATATTCAAGATTTTCTTTTTTTATTATACTTTTTTGTTCTTTATAATCAAGATATTTAATTCCAAACATTGAAAGTACAATAATTATTACACATATTATTAAAATAATTGTTTTTTTCATAGTAAGTATACCTCTATATTTGTGAAATTTCAACATAATCTACTAATAATGTATCTAAATTTGTATGTACTGATACACATTTATATTGCACATCTGTATTTATGTTGTTTTTTAACCAGTCTTTTGAATTCTGTGTTGATGCAATATCCACACCATTAAGCCTTATCTCTACTTTTACACCATATTTAAAACTATTTTTACTATCTTGTGCTAAGTTTATTAAACTTGCAACATCTTGAACTTTAAGCGGAGATTTTCCAGTTTCTACACCTCTTCCTTCATAATTCAAAAACTGCTGATTAAATTCTGTTATTTCATGTTTTTCAAGATTTTCATAAATATTCGATGTACTTGAGGCCATTTGTCTAAATAGATATGAAAATAATGTTAACAATAGAATTGCAATTAAAACTCCACCTGCAATTAATAATGCTTTTGATGCATTTTCCATACTTTTCTCCCAAACTAATAAATTTTATCAAAATTAAAAACCATTTTTATAATTCTACCTGTGCTATCATCATATTCTACTTGATTTGATACTGAATTGAATAATGATCTTTTAAATTGCATAAATTCGTAATATATATATACATTTTCTCTTTCATTCGAATACATATTGTTATATCCATTTACATCTAAAGAGTATTTTTTTGATGATAATGAATTAAACTTTTTTACAGCGTTTATTTTATCATTATCATTCGCATAGTTTCCTAAAAATATGGAATTAAATCCTTTAGCTATTTTTGAAGCATTATCTGAATTTCCATATAAACTTTCTATATTTGATGTCATTTGTATTATATTGTTAAATGGATTTTGTGTTGTAGTACCAATAGTTGACTGACTATATGTATTTTGTGTAAATAATTTGTTATTTCCACCATCTACAGTTAACTTTTTTCTGTTTCCATCATTTAAAAAATTTATTGATATTGTTATAGATTTATATTTATCATCATTTTTAGCTTGAGTATCATTTGATTTTCTATAGTTATAGTCAATCACTTTGTTTACCAAACTAAGCAATTCATATCCTTGAACACCATCTCTATCGTAGTTTGCAAATTGTTCATTAAATTTTGCAGTATCTTCAACTTCTAGCAAGGAGTCTTTTGAAGATTGATATTCAGAAAATAAACTCCATGCATATATTAGTAGTGATACAATAAGTATTGCAAGTAACATTCCTCCTGCCATAATTAATGCCTTTGTTGCATTTTCCAAAATATCATCTCCTTATCTTTATTCCAAACTTGCCATCGAACTTGACATACTTGTTAATCCTATAAATACAAGTGGTACTATTAAGTAACCAACAAACATAACAACCATTGGTGCAAATCCTATTACTTTTCCTATTCTTGCTTTTTTTGAAATTAATCTGTCATTTGATTCACGTCTTTTTGCTTGATAATAGTCCCTTTCTGAGTCTAATTCATCAAATGCATCTCTAATTGGTATTTTTTCAACAGCTGCCTGTAAACTTTCAACAATTCTTATAAATTGTTGATAATTTGTTTCATTTTTTAAAACTTCTAAAGCTTCCCATGCCCCTGCTTCATAGTTATTAACACATCTTGATATTGGTTCTTTAAAGATGTTTGCATATCTTTCTAGCCATTCCAAAATTATTTCAACATTAACACGTTCTATTCTCATTAACATTAATATAATTGTTTGGAACTGCATTACCTCATCTTCCATTTCCATCTGTCTCATTTTTAATTGAAAATACATTATCCAAATTGGTGCCATATATGCTACAAGCATAAATATAACTGCCAATAATACTTCAAACCATCCTAAATATTCTTTATTTATTTTCTGTAATTTGTCATAAACTCTTTCTGCTGCTTTTTGTATGTCTTTTTCTTCACTGTCTTGATAATCTGCCGACCTTGTCATCGCCCTTTGAATATCTTGGACTGTAGCTTTAGTATTTCCTTTAAACATATTCAAAAATTTGTTGTCACTTTCGGTTTTTGCCTTAGCTTCTTCTAATTCTCTACCTGTTACACCACCCATTATGTCATAATCGGTAGTAGGCTCTGTGTATATCCAATTTATCGCAGTTACATGCAATTCATAAAATAAAAATACTGATATTAAAAATGTTAATATAGCAATTGCTATTCTATTTACATATAGCCATTCCATTTTCAGTTTTGAGGCTGAATCTTTTAAAAGCTTTTGTACTTTTATAAAGTCTTTTGTTCCTTTTTTTGGTATAAATAAGTCAACTATTTTCTTACCAATAGGATTTTTATAGACTTTAGATTGCCACGGATTTTGCGTATTTTGTGTATTTTTATCTGTTGAACCATTGTTTTTTATTTTTCTAAGTAGTAAATAACATATTATTGTTAATAATATTACTAAAATCTGTACAAGCATTCCACCTTTTCCACTATAAAAACTTTGTGTGAAACTAAAGTTATCAATCGACCAATTCTTTAAGGGTTCCAATCCTAGTACTGGTACAATTGCTATAATTGATAAACTTTGGAATACATAATCGATTTTGTCTCTTTTTAAAATTTCAATCTGCATTTCTTCTGTTATATTATTTACATTTTTTAAATATAATGATGATTTGTCTACTTTTCTATCTCCAAATTCTTTCGTTAAGTATGATACACCTGCAAACTCTTTTAAATATGGGTTTGGAGCAATATCATAATATTTTTCTAGTTCCATTTCAGGGTCATTTGAAATTAAAACTTCATATATTTTTTCTCCCTGTTTTGAAATATTTTTTTCATCATCTTGAGATATTTGATAAATGGCTTCTTCAACCATATTAAACTCATGATATGCATGTCTTATTTCAGCAAAGAAATCAAGTTGCTCTTTTAATAATGTATTATCTATTTTATCTACCATTCCATCTATAAAACTATCTATCATGAAAATTTCAAATATTAAAACTATTGCTAATAATAAATAATTTGTACGGGCAAGTATAATAGATAAAGTCATTATAGGTACTAAAACTAGCAATGTTCTAGTTAGTATTTTTGCAGAATCCCTACGTGTAGCATATTCATCATCAACATTTATAATTTCTAGCCTACGCCTTAATTTTAATATATATCCCTTTAAAAATGGAATTTTAGAATATGTTATATATAACTTTTGATACATTATTTCTGTTGAAAATTTATTTGACTCTGTACCTTGTCTTAACTTTTTTATTTTTCTATAGTCAGATTTATCCATTCTTTTATTAAGTATTAAAAAAGCTATAACAATAAATACGAAAATCCCACCTACAGCATATATTACATAAAGTAACATATTATTCGACATTACAAGCTACACCTCCTTATTCTACTGATTTAGCTTTTCTTTCTCTTCTTGCTGTTTCAGCTGCAATTTTAGATTTTTCTTTTCTTTCTTCTGCCATTTTATATACGCTTTCTTCTCCCCAATGTTTTGCAACAAATCTGTCAAAATCTTCTGCATCTGTATCTGTCATATTAAGCCTCATTTCTCTTATGTTTTTATCTGATATTTTGTTTGTTATTATGTATTCTCCGTCGACATACTCTAATATATTTCTATATACATATAGTTGTTTGTCTGTTGTTTTCATAAAATAGTGTGTTGCATTGTCGAAAAATTTATCGAATTTTCCTTCTAATGTTTTTTCTTTTCTGTGATCAAATGTGTATTCGTTTTTATTTTCTACTGGTATGCACTCTGTAATTCTTTCTATGTAACGATTTCCTCTATAGTCTTTTACTAAGTGGATATCGAAGTTTAGTACTTGTACAACTTGCTCTTCTGCTGTTTTTTCGTTTTTGAAAACTCCTGCTCTAAGCATTGAGTTTCTAAGTGCTGTTACTAAGTCTGGGAATGTTTTTGCGTGGTGAGTAAATAATGTGAATTTAGATGCAACTTGGGCTGATTGTATCATCCAAGATGCTACGGGGTCTGTTGCAACCTCACCGATGATGTTAACAGAACCATCTGTTTTCTTTTGAACGTCCAAACACTCTTGACCAGCTATTGTGTCTGTCTCACGCATTGAAACAATGTTACGAGTTGGATAAATTTTTCTTAAGTGTAACTCGAACGCTGTTTCTGTGATACGTAAGTTCATTGTTTCATATATGTTTTCAATCATTGCCATAAGCATTGTTGTCTTTCCGGCATCCTTGTTCACCAGTTAGTGATATAATTCTGGCACCTTTTACCAAAAATTTTAAAAGGTCTATTGTGTCTTCTTTTCCAGGATATAAAACTATTTGTTCAAGGGTTGCTCTCTTTACGTCAAATTTTCTTACGAAGAATGCCCATGTTTCTGACATTGATGGTCTTACAACAACAACACGAGAACCATCTTTCATTTCATTAATCTTATAACCATTGGTGTCTGATAACTGACCTGGATTATTATATTTATAAATATTTTGACATACTCTTTTTAGTTCTGCTTCTGTTCCAAATGATAAAAATGCTAAACGTATTGATTTACCATGAAACATTATCCAAATACTGTCACACGCACGTTGAACTTTGTGTTCTTGTATTTGTGTTAAATAGTCCGCCGAATCTGTTTGGGCAACTTGGCTTATAAAACTTTCTGGAAGTCCAGATACACCACCAGATACACCATCTATGTTCATATCTCTTATTTCATCTATGCTTGAATATCCTTTATATTGTTGATATATTCTTTGAACAACAATATTTAGCTTATCATTGAATGAAAGTGTAATATTTTCTTTTTCAAATATTTCGTTAATTTCGTCTTCTGTTATAACATAACATGGCTTTGTTTCTCCTTGAATATATTTAAATTCATCAAGTTTATATTTTCTTATAAGTTCACTTAATGCTTCATATCCAAATTCTTTTTTATAAATGTATATTAATATGTCAAATTTGTCTTGTGGTGTAAGAACAGATGGAATATCAAATGGAATAGCTTTTGATATATTCATTTCTGTTACTCCATATTCTTTTGATAACAAGTCAAATATTAATTCTTTTACATATTTTTTATCATTTACATCTCCATATGTACAGCCTTTTAATGCTTTTTTTAGTTCATATTTTTTGCTTTTTCTTCTTTTTAGTTCTTCTTCTGATAGACCTATATCATACAAATTTATCTTTGTTATTTCATCAAGTCTTCTTTTAATAAATTCAATCATTTTATTTAACGTATAAGTTTGGTCATCAACATCCATTCTTGTTACAACTTCTGCATTTTTTTGCGAATTAATATGAAAATATATCATTAATCCTGCTACACCCAATACTAATACTATAAGTACAAGATTTATTATTGTCATTATTTTTCCCGTTTTATTAATCTTTTAATTAATAAAACTTCCTCCTTTCTACCGCCAATTTAAGTAATTTACCTAAATCATAGATATTTTTATCTAAGCATCTGTAAAACCTCATATTTGCCCTTTATTGTTTCATGTAATTCATTTAAAGATTGTACAAAACCATAGTTTTCATCTTTTTCTTTTATTCTCATAAAGTTTAAAAATAGGTCTATAACTGTTCCTTCTTGTGATGATTCAAAAAACAAATTATTATATGGTATTGTATTTATTAAGTCTCTCTTTCTTAATAAATTTCTAGTTATATTTTTTGCATTGTATTTTGTATTTTCCATATACCTACCTATTGCAAGTACAGAATTTTTCTCGTTTAAAATATTTCCTTCATCTATCATTTTCTGTATTTTTTCAATTTGCTTTGCTCTTTGTGAAACAACTGGTACAATTATGTCTGATGCATTTAACACATCTATTTCAGATTGTCTTCCTATATCTTTTCCTAAGTCAACAACAACCATATCATAATATTTTCCTGCTAAGCTTATAATTTGGGCATATTTTTCTTTTATTTGGTTATACTGTTCTAGATCTCCCTCTACACCTAACAAGATTTCTAGTCTATTTGTTAAAACAATTTTTGCATAATCTGTTATTATATCTGGAGTTATTTTATTACTTCTTAGCATTCTGTCTAGTCCTACTATTCCGCTTGTTTCTACTCCTTTATTTCTAGTGCTTCCACCAAAAAGAGAAAAACTTTTCTTTTTTCTTTCTTGCCAAAAGCTTTCTTTTATCAATGTGTCATTAAATGATGTAGATACAAGCAAAACTTTTACATTATGTTGTATTGCAACTTGTGTTGCAAAAGCTATACTACTTGATGTTATTCCGTACTTGCTCATCCGTTCCATTCCAAAATGTAACAATTGCCATGTTTTCCTCCTCTAATCTTTCATTACCTTCTTTATTCTGTTTATGTTTTCAGTCTTACAAATATCTTGAATAACATAAGATAAGGATTCTTTATAATTAATGCTTAATTTTTTAAATTTGATTTTTTCTAAACGTTGATTTTCCTCAAATACTTTATTATCTTCTCCCATTATTTGAAAATATAGTATATAGTCATTCCAATTTATATTATATTCAAGTGAAATGTAATTTAAATATTCTTCATCTTCTTTTGATGTTTCATAAGTAAATTCTATTTTTGTTAAATTTATTGTTTTTTGTAAGTCTTGAAATATGCTTACTCCCTTTTTTAGTGCAAAAGTGTCAAATGATGTTACAAAATATTTTTTTTCAAAACTATCTACATCAAATTTTTCTAACATATTTTTGGAGTCAATATCTATTAAAACAAAATCATACAAATCTTTTCTTTTCGTTTCAATTTGGTTGTCATCATTAGTGTCATATTGAATTCCAAGGTAGCGTTCTACTTCTGTCCAATTTTCAAATCCTATTGCAAAGTCTATATTTTCAAAAGATGTAATATAAGATTTTGTAGGATTTATGGAAGGTATTATGTATTTCATTTTTTGTATACTTGTTGTATCTACCACCAAAACCTTATAATCTAATAAATTTAATACCTTTGCTGCATATGTTATAAAATTTGATTTGTCAAAAGCCCCCATAAAACCTATTTTTTTCATATTAAATCCTTTCCTTTTTATCTAATTAATTTTTTGTACTAGTAGATTGTGTAGATGTTGTTCCTGTTGTTCCTGTTGTTCCTGCTGTTCCTGTTAAAGATTGTAAATATTGTTGTCTTGATTCTTTTGTTGATGTTATACTTTCTTCCATTTTTGTATTAACATTTTCATCTTTACCATAATTTGATATAGCACTATTTATATTTTGGCTTCTCATACTTTTTAAAGCCCCATTGTTTGCATTATATCTTGCACTTAATTCTGCCATTGCTTTACTTACAATATTAGGATCTGCTTCAATTAATTTTGCTACTTCATCACTTACAACATATGTTGGAGATGATGCTTCTTGTAATCCTGCTTCTGTGTATTTTGTAGCATATAATTTTGCTCCTTCAATTCTATATGCTTCAACTATAGCATTTGAAAGTGAAAGTATTTCTTCTTCTGCCATCTTCATTTGAATTGTATCTGCTAAGTATTCTCCATTTACATTTGGTACTGTTACCATCTTTTTTGATACTACTATATAGTCTTGACCACTTGGTAGTAATAATCTTATATCTACATAGTCACCTGTAAATAAGTCTACTGGTAATACTATTGAATTATATTCTTGCTGTCTTACGTCATCTGTATCTATATCATCTGCTCTTGTAATAAAAGAACTTGCAATTACTGTATTTGCTTTCATATCTATTTTTGCAACTAATGGTTTTTGTGTTGTTTCTATATATGTTTTTGTTCCATTTTGTGCTTGTGTATAATAACTTCCTGTTGCATCTTCTTTATATACTGTTATTTTACTTCCATTATCTGAATTCATAAATAAATTTCCATCAGCATCTGTATATATGTCTCTTCCAGATTTATCACATAATGAGTAATTTTGTAACATTGTTGTAATGTCACTTGTTGCATTTTCTGGAATTCCATCTGTTCTTACTGTTTTTAAACTAAATAAATCAGATGTTAGTACTTGCCCAGATTTTATATTTTGTGTTAATACATACACACTTCTTGTTGCAGCTTTATCTGCTTGTATTTTCTCGTTTAATTTTTTTATTTGCATAAATAATAAAGCTACTATTACTCCTGCAATAAGTAATGTAACCACCATTCCTAATAAAAATGAATTTCTTGCTTGTCTTTGCATTGGATTTGTTGCCATTTTAATTCCTCCTCTATTTAAATAAAATTAATCATTATTTTCTTTTTTTATTTTACATCATTTGACTTATTAAATCAATATTTTATTTATTTTGTAATATAAAATTAATTTTTTTGTAATATTTTTGTAATATTTCTCTTTCATTTTAAAAAATTTTTTTAAGAAATCGAAAAAGGACACAAAAGACCTAGTCCTTTTGTCCTATTTTTCTGTAATATGTATATTATCAATCTGTGTATTAAGTTCCCTAGAAACAATATTTTGAATTTTAGCAACTCCTTCTGTATTTAGCCCGTCACCTATTTTTACAACCACATTTACACTATCTTCATTTACCAAAACTACACAATTTTCAAAGCCTTTAGTTTGTATTAAATTTTCACATATCATAATCGCATTTTTTGTATTGTTTATTTTGGTTATTTCCTGTGTTGCAATACTTTTTTGTGCTTCTGATGAATTTGTGTTTTCGATTATTTTTTGATAATTAGATACCATTTCTGCATACATTTTTTCTCTTTCAAGTTTAGATGATGCATAGTAATCTTGCTCCTCTTCTTGTGATGTATTTTGATTATCTGCTTTGTTTTCTTTTGTTTCGTTTGCATTTTCATCATTATTCACTTCATTGTTACTAACAAGAACAGCATCGCCCACATTTGCATATTCATCGCTTAGGTTTTCAACATCTTCTGAATATGTTTCTGCAGTTTGATTATTGAATGTTGTATAATTAAAATATCCTGCAGTAACTAGCATTAATGCTATAGCATAAATTGCAATTTCACTTTTCTTAAATTTTTTCATATATACCTCCCTAAAATCATTAAGTGTTAATTTCAAACACTTGCACTTTGTCTATACTTAGTCCTGTAACAGCACATACAGCATTTATTATATCTGTTTTTACATTTACATCTTTTGCACCTTCTGCTGTGATAATAGCTCCTTGAATTGTTGGCATAATCTTTTTTTGAGTTATTGGCTCTTTGCTTCCTGATGATTCCGAAAATACAATATCTTTTTTCGTTTCTGTTTCTGTCACGTTTCTAGTTCCCCCTGATGAATCTCCCTCTTCTGTACTACTTGTTGTTGTACTTTCATTATATAATGGAACTAAACTACTGCTTTCAGCATAGTTTATTAAAACATTTACTTTTCCAACATTTTTTATTGTACCTAAAATTTTTTCCAGTTTTCCTTCTAACTCTGTCTTTGTTTCATTATTTTGGTTCTCATCTGCCAAAATCTCTTTAGAAGAAGTATTTGTATTTTGATTAGTTTCTTTATTTCCGCCATCATCTCTCCAAATAGTATTTATTATAATAAGAGTAACTACTAATATTATAATTAAAAATACTATATTTTCAATTTTCTTTTTGCTATTGTTGTTTTCTTCCTTGGGTTTTAAACTCTTTAGTAAATTTCCCATAATTTTATCCTCCCAATTATTCTAATTTTACATTTATAATTTTTTTATCGACTTCATAATATTTTGCTAATTCTTCTTTTATTTTTTCTATATTTTCATTATTTTGTTTTGTTTCATCTTCTTTTTTGTTTCCTATCTCTACTTTTTTTACACTTTCTATTTTGTTATTTGTTATCACTAAATCAATATTATGTATTCCTGGATTTTCACTATCTTGTTGCAAATTTGCATCAATGTCTATCTTTTCAACATTGTATCCATTTTCATTCACTTTTTTTGAAATATCTTTTTTCAGTTCATCTATGTATAAATTTTGCAATCTTTTATCCATACTTTCTTGATTTACAGAGCTTGATTTTTCTTTTGCCAATTTATTTGTATCAAAGTTTTCCAAATCATATAATTTAGATGTATTTACAAATGGTGAAATAATACAAAATATTATATATATTCCAAGTACTACTTTAATATACTTTTTTAAATTTCCTTTTGGAAGTATTAATTCAAATATACTCACCGTTATTATCGAAATTGTTATTTGTTCTATCCAGTTACTCAAAAAACTTATCATCTATACATCATCCCACTATTAGAAATTTTTACAACTAGTGTTATTCCAATTATTAATAAAACAGATACAGAGCAAAGTACAGCCAGTAATAATTTGAAAATTCCGCTAATTTCGTCTAATAATTTTACAATTTTTCCATCTGCTATAGGCTCTATTATGCTAGATGTTAATGAATACATTATGCTAAATGTTGCAAGTTTTATAATTGGCATAATACATATTCCAATAATTATAATAACTCCTACCATTCCAACAGCATTTTTTAGTAAAATTCCACATCCTAATATTGCATCAACACTGTCTCCCAATATCTTTCCGTACAACTGGAATTAAAGAACTAATTGCTGCTTTTGCTGTTTTGGCTGTTACACCATCTACACTGGAAGTTAAGCTTCCCTCTAATGATACTACTCCTACAAATACAGTTAGCATAATCCCTAAAAACCATACAATACTTGATTTAAAAAAATTGCCTAATTTGCTTATTTGAATTTTATCTGTTATTTTTGATACTATAATCAATACTACAATTATTGAAATTACAGGTATTATAAGTGTTTTTATTATATTTGAAATAAATTCTATCAAAAATAGTAATATAGGTTCAATAACAGCTGTTGTAGTTATACTTCCTGTATAAGTCATTAGAGTTATTAGTAATGGTATTAATAGTTGTGAAAATCCTATTAAGTTTTCAATTGTTGTATTTACGCTTTTTAATATATCTGAAAAATTTGACATAACAATTGTTACTATTAGAATATATTGAACATAATATATTATTTTCGAAACTTCACTATTTTCCAACCCCTCTGTAATTGATTTTAAAATACTATGTATTAAAACAATAAGCAGTATGTTTATTAACACCTTTATAGTTCCTAATACCTCAGAGCCTAACAAATTTAATGTTATTTTTAATAAATTCTTGTTATCTATGTTTCCTTGTAATGCTTGATTAAATATATTTGATATATCTATATTTTGAGCAAAATCTGGTATATATTTTTCTGTTTCATTTAAAAAATCTTTAATTCCAAAATTTGCTTCTTGGCTTTCTATTATACTAGATGTATTTATTGATGTGTTTTCTTCATTTTGACTTGTTATATTTGCTGCATACACATTTTTTGGCATCGAAATAATGATTAGTATTATACAAAAATACTTTATTTTCTTCATTTGCATACTCCCTAATTATCTTTATTTAATTTGGTAGAATTTTTAAAATAACTTCTAATAAATTATAAATAATAGGTACTGACATCGAAATAATTATGGCTTTACTTCCTAATTCTATCTTACTTGCAATCGCATTTTCTCCTGCATCTTTGCTTATACTTATTGCATATTCTGCCAAAAATGCTATTCCAGTCATTTTTATTAAAATAGATAAAAATTGGCTATTTATACCAGATTTGTCACTAATATTTTTTAATAGCTCAATCACTTTGCTTAGTTCATTTAGTGCCAGATATAAAATTAATGTTCCTGCTATTAATGAAATATATATAGCAAACTCTGGTCTGTATTGCTTTATAATAATTATAAGTATTAAAGCGATCAAACCTATTCCTATAATTTTTATTATTTCATTCATCTTTACTCTCCTGTTTTATCTTCCTTTTTTATAAATTAAATAGTGTTCTTACCGTATCAAATAGTGAACTTATTTCCTTTATAACTAATGTTAATACTATTACCAATCCTGCAAGAGTTGTCATCATAGCTTGTTCTTCTCTTCCCGCTCTACATAATACTTGATGTAAAACTGCTACTAATATTCCCACAGCAGCTATTTTGAATAATAAATCTACATTCATATTTTTTCCTCTTTCTTTTTCTCTTTTGGGGTCAGAGATTTTTAAGCACTTTTAAAATAGCAAAATAACAATGCCTAAACCTACTATTGTTCCCAAACTTTTATACATTTTTGAATTTTTCCTCTCTTCATCTTTTGCCTTTTCTATTTGTCCATTTAATAAAAACGCAAATTGATTTATTTCACTTATTTGTCCCTCTACATCTGTTTTTCCTAGCATATTTCCAAAAGTCTTAATTAAATTTAAATCCTCACTTTTTAAATTCAAAAAAAATTCTTCTTCCGAAATCGATTCATTCCAGGCCAATTGTGCCGGTTTATTTTTTAATTTTTGAGAGGTTTTCATAAATATTTCAGAAAAATGAGTGTCTTTTCTAATAAGTGCTACTTCCTTAAATATTTCCGCAAGTGGCTTATGTGTAAATTTTATTTTATTTTGAAAAATATTAATCATATTAGCCAAACTCTTTAACTCTTTTAGCCTGTCTGAACAACATTTGGATAATAAAAAACCTATGCTTGTACTTCCCATAAGTATCGAAATCAAAAAAATATATCTAATAAATCTCATAATTCCTCCTGTAGTATAAATTCTATATATTTATATTCATATTTTTTAGATTTAGAACATCTATTGCTTCTTTTATTTTTCCTTTTTCATTGCAATCTAACACTACTATTTTTCTAACTAAATTTAAATCAATCAATCTTTTAAAATTTGTATTTAATAAAATATCTCTTATACAACTTGCATGTGCTGTAAATATTCCTTTTACACCACAACATGACATTTTTTCAATTGCATCTACATCTTCTTTGCTTCCAATTTCGTCACATGCAATTATTTGTGGAGACATTGACCTTATTAGCATATTTATACCTATTGATTTTGGTACATTGTCAATAACATCTGTAAATTTTCCTATATCATTTTGTGGAATTCCTTTATACACTGCAGCAATTTCACTTCTTTCGTCAACAATACCGACGGTTTTGGGGGAAAATTCAATTTCTGGCATACCGATTTGAAAGTTTTCTTACCAGATCTCTTAATATTGTTGTTTTTCCTCCACCAGGGGCTGACACAATCATTGTATTGTAAATAGTATTTTTTTCTATATCAATCACATCTTTTAATAGTGGTATTGACACATCTTTCAATTGTCTTGCTATTCTAAAATTCATACTCGATATATTGTTCATATTTATTACTTTACCATCTTCTATTACACACGAACCTGTTATCCCTACTCTATTTCCACCTTTTATAGTTATAAATCCCTCTGATATTTGCTTTGTATATGAATAAATTGATTTTTCACTTATGTTTTCATATACTTCTTCTAACTCGTTTTGGGTTATTTTATATTTAATTTCTTTTAAAATTTGTCCAATTTTTATTGCTAAATTTTGATTAACTCTTAGTCTTATCTCTTCTATGTCTTCCTTTTTATAATCTCCTATAGCTTCTTTCATAGAATTCGGGAAATACTCTAAAACATTTTCAATCATTTTATTTATACCTCAAAAAAAATGCATATAATATTTCATTAAATATTATATGCATTCATTTTTTATTTTAGAACTTTTTATTCTTCCCAATTATGATATACATTCATTACATCATCTAGGTCATTTAGGTTGTCTATTAATCTATTCATTTTTTCTGCTCCATGTTCATCTAGTGCTACTGTTGTTGATGGTACCATTTGAACTGATGCTTCTAAAAATTCTATTCCAAGCCCTTCTAATTGTTCTCTTACAGATGAAAAATCTGATGGTGCCGTTGTTATTTCATATACATCTTCATTTGCTTCAAAGTCTTCTGCTCCAAATTCTAGTGCTTGCATCATTAATTCATCTTCTGATAATTTACATGTTTCTCTTTCTATTACAATTACACCTTTTTGACTAAACATATATGACACACATCCTGTTGTTCCTAAATTTCCTCCTGCTTTATCAAATACATGTCTTACATCTGCAGCTGTTCTATTTCTGTTGTCTGTACTTGCTTCTACAATTAATGCTACTCCGCTTGGTCCATATCCTTCATATGTTATTTCTTCATATGTTGCTGTACTTCCTTCTCCTGATGCTTTTTTTATTGCATTGTTTATTGTATCATTTGGCATGTTTGCAGCTTTACATTTTGCTATTACGTCTTTTAGTTTTGAATTTCCTGCTGGGTCTGGTCCTCCTGCTTTTACTGCTACTAGTAATTCTCTTCCTAGTTTTGTGAAGACTTTTCCTCTTGCAGCATCTGCCTTTCCTTTTTTTGCTTGTATGTTGCTCCATTTGCTATGTCCTGACATATCTCTCTCCTCCTCTTTTTTTTATTGTATTTTCAAGGTTTCTATCCTTTATCTTATAATTTTCGTCTTTTATTGTATCACATTATTTCATATTTGTGTAGTATTTTTTTAAATAAATTACTTTTTATATCATTGGATTATTTCTTAAATTTAACAGTTTGCATTATTTCTTCTATTGATTTTACTTTATTTGTCTTGTTATATTTTTCTCTAAGTTCTACTATATTTTCTTCTCTTCTATTTGGAGTTAGGTCTTGCTCTATATTATCTTCACTTTTCTCTTCTTGTTTATCTAAATACCTATCTAATGTGCTTTTCCTAAACCTAATATTTCCTCTTTTCCCTATTCTTATATGTGGAATTTCTTTTACTAACTTATGTAACAAAGTCCAATAACTTACACCTAAATAAGCACAAGCCTCTTTTGTTGTTAAAATTTGATCTGACATTATCTCATCTCCAATCATAATATAAAAAACTCTTAACTATTATAATAATTTTATACAATTTCTGTTGGTATGCTGTAATTATATACTAATGTGAGTGGTATGTCAATAGTTTTTCAAAATTTTTTTAAAAAAGCTATTTTTTATATATTTTACATTTGTATGATTCAATAATAACTTGAAATTATTGAATTATATAGTTTTATATAAACCAACAAAATATACCATTATCTATTATATACTAATCAATATGTTCATTTTTTCTTTCATAGTCTCTTGACATCATACAAATCATAATTGTATAATAGACATAGAATTTAATATTTTTTCTTTGGAGTGTGATTAGTATGAAAAGTAAAAAAGAAACAAAAAATAGATTAAAGGATTTGAGATTATCAGCAGGATTAAAGCAATCTGATCTTGCCAAAATAGTTGGTTGTTCTCAGCAAACTATTAGTAACTATGAAACTGGATTTAGTACCAATTTAGATTCTATTGTTGAAGAAACAATCGCAAACTATTTTTCTTGTACTATTGACTATTTAAGGGGATTAAGCAGCATAAAGAATCCTGAAGAATATATTAATAATGATGTGACTTTTTTGCAAAAAGAATTTATAAAACTTGGAATTATAGAAGAAGGCGAAGAAATTTCTCAAGAACAATTGGATTTGTTTAGAGATTTAATAAAAGCAAATAAACAGTTTTTTAAAAGATTATCTTCTACATTACCTAAAGACTCTGATAATAATGAATCTTATTAAAAATATCAATTAATATCATTCATTATTATCAGAGTCAATTATGCATTTTCCTTTTTAGTTTACAGTATTATTTATCAATTTTAACATAATTTGTAAAATTTTAGCAAATTTATTTTTTACAATATAAATCTTATTCATTAATTTTCTTATATTTATATATTCCTAATTTTTGCAATTGGCTGTCTATTACTAGCTTGTCTTCTTTCGTGTAAATTCCTAAAATAAGATTGCATTTTGTTCTTGTTAAAGCCACATATAAATAATTTAATTCCTTATTTCTTTCAATATTTTTCTTCAATAAATATTTTAACATTGAATCATTTACTATAAACATACAATTTTCATTTTCTAATCCTTTAACCTTATCTATTGATTCTACTTTATACTTTGTAATAGTATCATTTTGATTTAAAAGATTATAAAATTCATCCCTAGGTAATCTTATTTCATATTTATCTAAAAAGCTTGATTTTAAATTCTTATTATTATTCAATATATTTTCCAACTCTTTTTCTTTTTCATATAAAAATGCATCTTCATCATCTTTTTCTTCTTTTTTCTCTAACAATATTCTTTTTAATTCTGATGTCATAATATTTTTCTCTTTTTTAGTATTAAATTCTCCCTCTTTTTTTCTGGTATAAATAAGTCCTTTTTTATTTTTTATATCATCAAAAATCTTTTCAAAATCATTATCTTCTACATATATGTAAGATATATTTCCTTTTATATCTGATATTGAATTTTGTTGTTGGTCATCCATACAATACAAATTTGTAATTTTAACAATTTCCTTTGGCAATCTTCTTGTCGTATTATTATTAGGAAGCATTTGCATATTTGTTATTTTTTCATTTTTCACCTCATCTACAAAATCCAAAAAAACTTTTGTATTTCTAAGAGCTTGTTTGGGATCACCAACCATATAAATGTATACATTATTTAGTGCTATTAATTTTATAATATCAATAATATCATTATCTAAATCTTGTGCTTCATCAATATAAATAGAATCAATTGAAGCTATAAAGTGATTAATTATTAAACTTCTTCTATCTTTTTCTTTCTTTGTTTGCTGTTTATTCCCTACAAGAATTTGTTTTGCCATATTAAAAACTTTTTCGTTATGCACTATCCCTTGCTTTTCTAGTTGAGACATTTTACTGTTTCTTGTTTTTATATCATTAGGCAAAGAAACTGAAGATGCCTTATTTATTTTTTTATTCAATATATAACTACTATATGGATAAATAATTTCATTCAATAAAAAAGTATGTATTGTAGATATTTTTATATTATTAGGAATATATCCTTTTTGTTCCAATACTTTCTCTTCTATATTTCTTTTAGCATAATTAGTATATGTTATAGCATATATGTTTTTTCCGTTTTTCTATTTCACTATTACATATCAATTCTGCTAATCCATATGTTTTTCCTGCTCCTGCTCCTGCAATTTGCACTTGGCCTTTTCGCATACCTTATCTATAATCTCCTTTATATGTTTTGGTAATTCAATATTAGCACTACCCTCTAATATTTCATCACATATTTTATACATTGCTTCTGCTTTGTTAGTTTTTAAATAATGTGTTATTTCATCATTTTTTATTTCTTCTCTAAAAATTTTTTCTAGTTTACTTTTATTTCTGCCTTGTTTTACTAAGTCATCCTCAAGAGTATAGCCTTCTGTTGTTCTTACAAAAATATTTATACCATTATCATATTCATGGTGTTCCTTTTTTGCTTTCGATTCATTATCATAATCCCTAACTACCCCAATTTTTTTATCTGTATCTTTGTTGATTAATTTCCAAATATCTAAAAATGTTTTATAGCCTTTTCCAGTAACAATTACTTCCGCCATATTTAAATTATCCTTATTTTTTTGTAAATATGTATTTATAAGCATTTCCTCTGTAGTCCCTTCAACTAATATAACTCTTTTAGCAAGCAAAATTTTTAAAATATCAAAATTAGGTCTTTTAGCAAGATATTTGCTTGCCTTTTCATATTCACTAAAATTTATAGCCTTTGATTCTTTTAACAATACAACATTATTAAATTTTAATTTATTAATTATACCATAGTTATGTGTTGTAATTAGTATCTGATTAAAGTTATTGTTGTTTAATTTTTCTATACTTTTACTAATAAAGTCTATTGCTATATTTAGATTATTTATACACATATGTGCTTCTGGTTCTTCAATAGCTACAAAATTAAACCTTCTATCATCATTAATGTAATTGGTAAACAACAAAATTATCAACAATAAATTTCTTTTTCCTAATCCTTTTTGATATAAAAATTCATTTCCATATACCATATTAATATTAGAAAAAATACTTTTTAAATTTGGTGAATTCGGTCCTAATTCCAAAGCATCAACTATATCTCTCCAATTGTCAAAATCTGAATCTTCAAATTTTTCGAATACCTTTTTAAAAGATTTTAAATCTTTTAATTTATCAAAAAATTCATTATATGCTTTATTGGCTTTATATCTATCTTTAAGTTCTAAATTTTTTTCTAAAAGTGAACTTATCAATTTATATGAATTTTGTTTATCATTTTCAGAAAAGTTATCTCTTTCAGCCCCAATGTAACTAATATTAAAGTTTTGGAATTTATCAAATCTCACACCTTTTCCATTATTTGTAGATATTATTTTATATTCATACATATCTAATGGTATCATGTATTCATTTCCCAATTTAGTAATTTCTAACACTTCATTTAAAAATTTAATTTTATCTTTAGGTTCAAAAATATATTTTACTTTATAACATTCTCCTTCTTTATCTTCATTAAGCCAATCACTTAGTAAAGCTTTTTGATAATAATCATTTGCATCTACAAAAGTTACTTCTATTTCTATAATTGGAATTATCTCGTTTATATATTCATTTTCTTTATTTTCTATTGCTTTTTCAATTTGTTCTCTTTTATTCTTTACAATAGTTTTAAATTCTTCCATTTTTTCACTATTAAAATCCGTAATTCCTAATACCTTACTTGAATATTCTAATGTATTATTATTTAATACTAACTTTATTGCTTTTATAAAATTTGATTTTCCTATATCGTTTTCTCCAATTAAAATGGTAAATTTATTTAGTGGTATTGTTAAATCTTTAAAATTTCTAAAATTTTTAATTCTTACATTTTTTATATACATATTATTCTCTTATTCACTTTCATTTATATATTCTTTTTGTACATAATTAATATTTTTCATTA
>CAKPNI010000001.1 GCA_934168355.1 uncultured Clostridia bacterium | reverse complement strand
CAGACTTAGACATTGTAAACTTCCCTCCTTTGTTATTATTTTAACGTATCTTCTACATAATTCATTTTTATTATACAACACTCCCCCAAAAACTACAAGAAATTTCGCCAAACTTTTCTTTACATTTTTGTGACAGAAATATTACATTTTTGTTACAAAATTAAATTTTTTTCATTATTTTTTCCATTTCAATATTTCTCTTAATCTTTAAAGTTGTTGTTTTTACAAGGTCTTCGTCTGTCAATACTAATTTTTTTACATATTTATATTTTGGCATTGTTTTATTTACTTCTTTTACCCAATTCCAAATTTTTTCTTTTATTTCTTCTTCTGTAATTTCTCCAAATTGTTTTTTTATGTAATCTTTATCATAACATACTTCTACTGATAAAGTTACATCTCCATCTCTTGCAGGCATACCAAATACCATGCATTCTTTTATTAATTCCGATTTTTCTAGTAAACTTTCTATTTCTTCTGGATATACATTTTTTCCATTTTTTAAAACTATAACAAATTTCTTTCTTCCAGAAATATATAAATATCCATTTTTGTCTATTTTAGCTAAATCTCCTGTACGGAACCATCCATCTTCAGTAAATACCTCTTTATTTGCTTCTTCATTATTGTAATATCCAAGCATTACTGAGTCCCCTTTTGCTAAAAGTTCTCCAACTCCATCTTTATCAGGACCATCTATTTTTACTTCTACACTTGGGAATTTTTTACCAATAGAACCTAATCTTTTTTGTTTTGTAAGTTCTGCTGCAATTACTGGTGATGTTTCTGTTAAACCATATCCTTGTAGTACATTAAATCCTAAATCCCAGAAACCTTTTTCTTTTTCTGGAGATAATGCTGCTCCTCCTGCAACCATTACGCGTAGGCATCCCCCAAGATTGTCGTGAATTTCTTTAAATAATTTTTTTCTTATATCTATTCCAACTTTTAATAAACAATTACTTAATTTTATACCTTTTTTTACAGTTGCCATTTTGCCTTTTTCTTCAATTGTTTTCATTAATTTGTCATACATTTTTTCAAATACAACTGGTACACATATCATTGCAGTTATTTTAAAGTTTTTAAGTTCATCTGCAATATGTCTTACTCCCTTTGAGAAAATTATTGTTCCTCCTATTGATAGCGGATATAAAAATCCAACTGTGCATTCAAATGTATGATGCAAAGGTAAAAACGATAAAAATCTGTCTGTTTCATCTAGTTCAAAAACATTTCTAATATCTCTTACATTTGTACAAATATTTTTTTGAGATAACATAACTGCTTTTGATTGATTTGTTGTTCCAGATGTAAATAACATTATTGACATTTCTTCATTATTTATTTTACTATCTAAGAATTCTCTATTTCCTTTTTCTAACAGTTCTTTTCCTTTTTCTGTAATTTCTTTCAAAGAATATTTATTGAAGTCATTTTTTTCTAAATCCATAGAAATGAAATATTTTAATTTTGTATTTCCTTGTTTTTGGATTTTTGCCATACATTCGTCATATTTTGATGAATAGAAAATTGCTTCTACTTCTGAACGAATTATTAGACTTTCTATTTCGTTTTCGGGTAAAGCCTTATCTAATGGCACTATTATTCCTGTACCTGTTGCTACTGCTAGATATGAAAGTTCCCATTCATATCTATTTTCACCAATTACTGCAATTCTTTTTCCTTTTAATCCCATTTCTATTAGAGCTGTACCTAGACTATTTATTTCATGATAAAATTCCTTGTATGTTACTTTTTTTGAGTCTTCTAAACCTTTTCCATCTCTATAAAAAGCTGACTCTTCTCCAAATTTTTCTGCAGAATTTTTAATCATTTCTTTTAAATTTTCGAATTTTATGTTTCTATCTAACATCTTTTATATCTCCTTCAACCCTTTTATTACTGTATTTTCAAATTCTTTATATACTTTTCCTACATTAAAACTTTCTTTGTCTCTTAGCTTGTATACTAAACATGAACATATTAGCCCATATATTTCTGATGCGTAAATTTTTTCATCTCCTGCTTTTATTTGCTTTGCTTCAATTCCTTCTTTTACAATTTGCTCGATTTTTTTTATGTATTCATATATATATTCTTTACATTTTTGGTTTCTTTTTTCTGTTCCATAAAATTGGCTTAGTAAAATTGTAATTATATCTTCATATTTGTCAACAATTTTTACTTGAATTAATACTATTGCTTTTATTTTATCTATATAGTTATGATATTTTGATGTTTTTATATCCACACTGTTTTGCAATAGTTTTACTCCCTCTGATACAAGAAAATTAAATATCTCTTCTTTGCTTGCAAAATGATAGTATAGTGTTCCTTTGGCTACTCCTACTGTTGCTGTTATTTCTTCTATGCTTGTATTTTCATAACCTTTTTCTGCAAATAATTTCATTGATGTTTCAAATATTTTTCTTTTTGTTTTATTCAAAACTTATCCTTCTTTCTCGTTTAGATTTATTCGAGTGTATTATATATAAATAATTTGATTTTTGCAATAGGATATAAAAAAATTGAATAAGTAGTCAATATAATTTTTTCAAAAATTTGTCTAAAAAACTTGAATTTATTTTCATTTTAGTATAGTATATAGAAAAACAAAACAGGAGGATAAAAAATGCCTAAAAAAACTAAAGAAATAAATAACACAATAGAACATATAAAAGAATTCTTATCTCCAAAAAAAGAGAAAAAAGAACCAAAAAGTAAATCTAAAAAGACTGATAAGAAAACAAAAAAAGTAGCTCCTACTTCTACAAAAAAAGAAACTGTAAAAAAATCTGCTCAAAAGAAAACTACTGTTTCTAAAAGCAAAGTAGAACCTAAAAAATCAGAATCAAAAATTAATGTTAAAGTGGCTTCACCAAAAGCTACAGAGAAAAAGCCAACAAAAACTACTATACATGCTTTTTCACCAGAATATTATGATTTACCATATAAATACAATAAAACGGTTGTAAAGATATTGGCTCAAACACCTACAAATCTATTTGTATATTGGGAAATATCTGATGAAGATAGAGAAAAATTAAAAAAGCAATATGGAGAATATTTCTTTGAAATAACAAAACCAGTTTTAGTTATACACAATTTAACAATGAACTATTCATTCGAAATAGATATAAACGACTTTGCAAACAGTTGGTATTTCCATGTAAATGACAGTAGCTGTGAATACAAGATTGAACTTGGCAGACGTCCTATTCCGGTAAATTACAACTATATGCCACAATATGACGTAGAAAAAAATGGTCCAATAAATCCAATTCAAACACCATATGTTTATATTTCATCTTCAAATAATTTGGAAGCGCCAAATGACCATATTTTATTTAATAATAAAAACAAAATATATTTTAGAAATGTAAAAACAAATCAAATTATAGAAAAAGATGTTAAAGACTTTCCATTTATTGTTAAAGATAATGAATTTGTTAATATTTATGAATTATACAAAAAACTATATAAAGATGAAATTTCTGATGACAAATTTGACAGAATGAACCCATCTTCTGGAAATCCATCATCAGGAAATCTAAGTTCTTGGTAAAAACTTTAATCTAGCTTTCGTTTGTTTTGTAAGCTAGATTTTTTATATTGTAGTTAGAAAGGAAAAATCAAATGCAAAAAAAAGGATTCGTAAGCTTTGTATTACATGCACATCTTCCTTTTATTCATCACCCAGAAAGTAATGATTATTTGGAAGAATCGTGGTTATATGAAGCAATCTCAGAAACATATATACCATTATTAAGAAATTTTAAAAAATTAGTAGATGAAGGAGTTAATTTTAGAATTACAATGTCAATGACCCCTCCTCTACTTTCAATGCTTGATAATAAATTATTGCAACAAAAATACATCAATTATTTGGAAAATTTAATAGAATTATCTGAGAAAGAAATTAAAAGAACAACATTTAACGAAAAAATGAATAATCTATCAAAATATTATTATGAAAGATATTCTGATGATTTAAGATTATTTAGAGATGAGTTTAAATGTGACCTTATCTCTCAGTTTAAGCATTTTCAAGATATTGGAGTATTAGAAATAATAACCTGTGGTGCAACACATGGATATTTTCCAATATTATATGTAAATGAGAAAACTGTTAGGGCTCAAATTGCTGTTGGGGTTCAAACTTATGAACGATATTTTGGTAAAAAGCCTCGTGGTATTTGGCTTCCTGAATGTGGATATGTTCCAGAAGCAGATAAATATTTAAGAGAATTTGGTGTAGATTATGCAATTGTGGAATCACATGGTGTTTTATATGCCAACCCTACTCCTATTTACGGTACACTTGCTCCAATAGTTTCGCCTCAAGGTTTTACTGTTTTTGGACGTGATATGGAATCCTCTAGGCAAGTTTGGAGTTCTATTAATGGTTATCCGGGGGATTATAATTACAGAGATTTTTATAGAGATATTGGTTATGAAGCAGATTATGATTATATCAAACCTTATATTGCACATAATGGTGTTAGAGTTCATACCGGTATAAAATATCATAGAATTACAGGTGACACTGATAATAAAGATATTTATGATATTCAGTGGGCAAAAGATTCTGCTGAACGTCAAGCAGGTCACTTCTTAAATTCTAGAACAGAGCAAATTGAAAATGCATCTCATTATATGAATAAACCTCCTATTGTTTTATGTCCTTATGATGCAGAACTTTATGGACATTGGTGGTATGAAGGTCCTTATTGGTTATATATTTTATTTAAAAAAATTTATTATGATGAATGTAATTTTGAGCTTATTACTCCATCTGAATATATGGATAGATATCCTGAAATTCAACAATGTCAGCCTTGTAGGTCAAGTTGGGGTGCAAATGGTTATAGTGAAGTTTGGCTTAATCCTTCAAATGATTATGCTCATAAGCATTTACATACCGCTGGAGATAGGATGTGCGAATTGGCTTATAATTTTAGAGATTCTTATGATGTTTTAAATAGTTTGAATAACCAAATAAAAGAACTTAAAAAAGATAAAAAACCTATTACTCCTATTACTTCATCTAGCAAATATAGAAATACTAAATTACAGGTTCGTGCTTTAAATCAAGCTGCTCGTGAGCTTTTACTTGCTCAAAGTAGTGATTGGCTATTTATTATTACTAATAATACTATGGTTGATTATGCTCACAGGAGAATTAAAGACCATATTGGTAGGTTTACTAGACTTTATAATGAACTTAATTCTGGTAAGATTGATAGAAAGTTCTTAAGTGAAATCGAGGAAAAAGACTGTGTTTTTCCTGATATTGATTATAGAATTTATTTATAGTTTTTTATGAATACTTTCACAAATTTTGTATATACTTTTGGTAACAAGATTTGTGGAGGTATTTTTTATGGATATTAATCGTATTAATTCTATTTTGTCTAATGATGAGAAATTTGATGTTTTTTATAAGGACAGGCCTGTGTGGATTCAGGGGATTTCTAAGGATATGGCTAAAGTTGGGTTTGTGGATAATTTTGAGGAGATGGATGTTAGGATTTCGGAGTTGTATGAGAAGTAACAAATTTGAAAAATCTAAAAGGATATAAGATAATCTAAATACCTTATATCCTTTTTTTACCTAAAAATTAATTTTTTCTTTAATCCAATTTTCAATCTCATCAATTGGCATTCTAACTTGTTCCATTGTATCTCTATCTCTTATAGTAACTTGATCATCTTCTAAAGTATCAAAATCAACAGTTACACAATATGGAGTTCCAATTTCATCTTCTCTTCTATAACGTTTTCCAATTGAGCCAGCTTCATCATAATCACACATAAATGTTTTAGATAATTTTTCGTGTAGCTCTACTGCTTTTGCAGATAATTTTTTAGATAATGGTAAAACTGCTAATTTATATGGAGCTAAAGCTGGATGTAAATGTAATACTGTTCTTGTATCTCCTTCTGCTATTTCTTGTTCATCATAGCTATTGCATAAGAACATTAATATCAATCTATCTACACCTACTGATGGCTCAATTACAAATGGTACATATTTTTCACCTGTGTCTGGGTCTTGGTATGTTAAGTCTTGTTTTGTTGCTTCCATATGTCTTGATAAGTCATAATTTGTTCTGTCTGCAATTCCCCAAACTTCTCCCCATCCAAATGGGAATTTGTATTCTATATCTGCAGTTGCTTTACTATAGAATGATAATTCCTCTTTTGTATGGTTTCTAAATCTTACATCTTCTTCTTTTGCACCAAGTGATATTAAGAAGTTGTGGCAATATTCTTTCCAATATTCATGCCATTCTAAGTCTGTATCTGGTTTACAGAAGAATTCTATTTCCATTTGTTCAAATTCACGTGTTCTGAATATGAAGTTTCCTGGTGTTATTTCATTTCTGAATGCTTTTCCTTGTTGACATATTCCCATTGGTAGTTTTCTTCTTGTTGTTCTAAGTACATTTTTGAAGTTTACAAATATTCCTTGTGCTGTTTCTGGACGTAAATATATCTCAGATTTTGCATCTTCTGTAACTCCTTGGAATGTTTTGAACATTAAGTTGAATTTTCTTATTGATGTGTAATTTAATTTTCCACAGTTTGGACATACTATATTGTTGTCATTTATATATTTTACTGTTTCTTCATCTGACCATCCGTCTGCTATTACATCTTTTCCATTTTTTGCTGCCCATTCTTCTATTAATTTGTCTGCTCTATGTCTTGTTTTACATTCTTTACAATCTATTAAGGGGTCTGAAAAGCTTGCTACATGCCCTGTTGTTACCCATACTTGTGGATTCATTAGTATTGCACTATCTAATCCTACATTGTATTTGTTTTCTTGTACCATCTTTTTCATCCATGCTTTTTTTATATTATTTTTTAATTCTACTCCTAGTGGTCCATAATCCCATGTATTTGAAAGTCCACCATATATATCTGAACCCGGATAAACATATCCTCTTGCTTTGCATAGGTTAACTATTTTTTCCATTGAATCTAGCATTTTCTTTTCCCTCTTTCTTCTCTTTTTGATGTTTTTAAGTTTATCATATTTTTCGTTTCTTATCAAGCTTTATATATAATTTTCTAAAAATTTTTGCATGCTTTTACTTTTACTATTTGTCTATCTTTTACTTTTTCTATTTTGTATGTCACTTTTTCTGTTTCTACTATTGGCTTTTCGCCATCTTTTGGAATTCTGTCTAGTTTTTTTATTAAGTATCCACCTAATGTATCTACATCTTCTTCATCTATTTTAATATCTAAAAATTTCTCCACATCATATAATGCTATACTTGCATCAAATAAAAATGTGTTATTATCTATTTTTTTGAATTTGTCTGTTTCTTTGTCATATTCGTCATAAATTTCACCAACGATTTCTTCTAAGATGTCCTCCATTGTTACCATTCCAGCAGTTCCACCATATTCATCTAACACAATTGCTATTTGTTTTTTGTCTTTTCGTAGTTCTTGGAATAGCTCATTTACTCTTTTTGTTTCTGAAACAAAATATGCTTCTTTTACTAGTGATTTTATTTTTGAATTCTTGTTTTTGTTTGATATCAAAAGGTCTTTTATATATATAATTCCTTTTATATTATCCATATTTTCATCATAAACTGGAATTCTACTATATCTCATATCCTCTGATAATTTTTCTATTACTTCTGCTATTGTCATATCAATATCTAAAGCAAATATTTTGTTTCTTGGAACCATTATTTCTGATACGAATTTGTCATTAAATTCAAAAACATTATTTATCATTTCTTTTTCTTCTTCTTTTATTGTTCCTTTTTCTTCTCCAACATCTACCATCATTCTTATTTCTTCTTCTGTAACATTATCTTCCTCTTCTCCTGTCACTCCAAATAATTTTGACACTATATTTGTTGAAAATGTTAAAAATTTAACAAATGGCGCTGTTATAACTGAAATTGTTTTTATTACTCCAATGCTTGCAAATGATACTTTTTCGTAGTATTTCATTGCTATTCTTTTTGGAACTAATTCTCCAAATACTAGTGTAAAATATGATAATATTATTGTAATTATTATTATCGATACACTTTTCCATGTTGATATTGATACATTTGGAAGCCATATATTTAATACTGGTGCTAATTTGTCTGCAAATGTATCTGATGCAAACGCACTTGATAAAAATCCTGCAAGTGTTACTCCTATTTGTATTGTAGCTAAAAATTTGCTTGGATTTTTAAGCATATTTTGAATTTTTTTTGCTTTTTTATTTCCTTCTTTTGCTTGTAATTCTATTTTTGCATCATTAAGTGAGATAAACGCAATTTCGGCAGATGCAAAAAATGCATTTATTAATATTAAAATTACTAAAATTATTATACTTCCTATCATGAATTTCTCCTAACTTATACAATATTTCACTTCCAAAATAATTCTTTTAATAAGTTGTTTAAAACCTCTTATTTTTATATTTTTAGCAACTTTTCTTGCTTTTAGTTCTTTTTCAAACCAGATTTTATTTTCTTCATCTAATTCTGGTATAACTGTTAATAAAGAATTTGTTGCATATATTGCAAGATTTTCCTTAGTTACTTTTTTTAGTTGCATTTTTTGAGTATCTATTAAAAGATTATCAAAATGGACTAATTTGTCTTGCAATTTTTTTCTTTCCATTTCTTCATTTTTATTTCTCATTATACTATTTTGGCTTTGTACATAATAATATTCATATTTGTTAATTGATACCATTGTTCCAGCTTTTAATATCATTAAAGGCATTGTTGCAAAATCTTCATGATACATTCCACTTGGAAATTCAAGTAATAATTCTTTTTTTATGGCATAATTCCATAAACAATCTATCAAATTGTCTTTTCCAAATAACAGATTAAACCCCTTTTCTCCTGAAACTTTGCTAAATGAAGCACTTCCTTCTTTTCCTATAATATTTCCGTCTTCATCCACAAATACAGGTCTCCATTTCACTAAATCAATACCTTGTTTTATGTATGGCTCTATATCTTTAAGCAATGTTTTTGATATGTAATCATCACTATCCACAAAAATTATGTATTCTCCAATTGCTTGATTTACTCCATAATTTCTTGTGTCTGATACTCCTGTATTTTCTTTGTAGAAATATTTTATTCTTTTATCATTTCTAAATTCTTCTACTTTTTCTCGCAGGTCATCATCAGAACCGTCATCTACTACTATCACTTCATAGTCTATCGAGTTTTGTTCCTGATTAATTATTGAATTAATTGCTCTTCCTATTGTTTTTCCTGCATTATAGGCTGGTATAATAAAACTTATCATTTTTTTAATTATCTTCTCCTTTATTTTTGTATTTGCTATATATTATAACATTTTACATTTTTTTACAATATCTTAGCTAATAATTTGTTCTAATTTTTGGATTATTTTTTCATTAAATTCTTTGGGGTTAAATTCTTCCATATTGAATCCTTTTTCTATGTATTGTTTCATCCCATCATATACTCCATCTTCAGATTTTTCTACTACTATTCCAAATTTTCCTTTTATATCTTTTTTGCTATCAGATATATCTGTTGTTATTATTGGCTTTCCAAGTATCATACTTTCTATAAAAACAACTGGATATCCCTCAAAATCTGATGACATAAGTAAACAATCTGATTTTTTTAAGTATGGATATGGATTTGATTTTTTTCCTAGAAATTCTATATTTTTTATATCTTTAGCTTCGTTCTTATATTTTGAACAATCTGGTCCATCTCCTATAAATATTACTCTAAATATATATCCCTCGTCATTTAATTTTTTTGTTGCCTTTATTATTCTACTTAATCTTTTTTGCTTTTCATCATGTCTACCTAAATTTATAAATGTTACCATATTTTCTTTTTGCTCAAAATCATCAATCTGTTCTTTTGCTTTTTGTTTGATTTTTTCGTAGTTTATTAAGTTATTGCAATATAAACATTTATTTTTTAAATTGGTAAAAATTCCTTCAAATACATTTTTATCATGTTCTGATACAAAAATTATTTTTTTGAATTCCCCTACTTTCGTTTTTTCAAAAAATTCTTTATATTTTTTTATGTCATTTTCATAAAAACTCATATAGTCATTATGCACCCATAAAGCATTATTTTGGCTTGCTGTTCTTGCTACAAATGATGCTGAATAGCTGTATGTTGCATAACATGCTGCAAAATCAAATTTGTTTTTATATTTTATTTTAAAAATTTGTTGTTTTATATAATTACATATTTTTCTTATTGGAACTATCTTAAAGTTACTTGGTTTATATGTTATAATTTTTACATTTTCTGGAAGTTCATTTAAAAATATTCCCTCTTTTTTCTCCAGACTTATTGTAATTTCGTAATCATTTTTTATATTTTTTAATAATGTAATTAGTGCTGTTTCTATTCCCCCAACATCTAGTGAATATGCTGAAAATAATATCTTTTTCATTATTCTCCTTTCTCTACTCTTTCAAATGCTTTGTTTATACTATCTCTTTTATATCCTTTTTTCATTAAATATGCTATAATTTCTGGTTTTTCTTGGTCCCTTTTTTGTATTATTTTTTCTGCAGAATTTATTTCATATTCTATAAGGTCTTCCTTGTTTTGATATATATAGTCTTCTATTAAATCTTTATTTAAGCCTTTTGCTTGTAATTTATATTTTAGTTCTATTATTGACATTTTTTTTAATATTTTAAAGTTATTTACTATTCTTTCTATATATTCTTCGTCATCTATGTATTTAGCTTCTTTTAAGTATTGTATTGCATCATCTAGCATTTCTTCTTGTATGTCATTTTTGAACTTTGTCCTTACCTCTTGTTCAGTTCTTCTTTTGTACAATATATATCTTAATATTTTTGTTTTGGCTTTATCGAATTCTTCTATTGAATACATTGGTATCCCTCCCAATTTATGCAGTTATTTTATCAAAAACTTGCTCTTTTTACAATAATATAAAACATATTTTTATAATTTTTATAAAAATTATAGACAAAATGTCTTTTTTTGTGTTATTATACTATTATTGTAAGTCAAATGAAAAAATTATAAGGAGGAATTATTATGTCAAAATCAATCAAAATTATACTATTATTTGTTATAGTAATGTTATTTACTTTTAATTATTGTTATGGTATCGATTTAAACTTAACCGAAAACACTACTACATCAACAAATAATTCGTCTGCTAATTCTCAAATAGCAGATAATTCATCTACAACAAATAACACTGAAAATACTAGTCAAACAAACTCTAGTGTTAATTCTACTTCTACTTCAAACAACACATCATCACAAAATGACTCTTCTAACACTAACTTGACTCAGAATTCAAATGTTACATCAACTGTAAGTAGTGTATCATCCGCTCCAAGTTCAAATACATCTGCTGTTGCTAATCTTATAAATATAGCATTAATTGTAGTTGGTGTTTTATTAATATTTTTTGCAATAGCAATTCTAATAAGATTAAGTAATAATTAATTTTTATCAAGCAATAGTTGTTATTGCTTGTTTTATTTTTTCAAATTTTTTCATAGTATATTTTAACCTAAAAAAATAATAATATTACTAGGTTTAATTTTAAACTATTTTTTTAGGAGGATGATACAATGCAAAAAAAATTTATATTAGGATTGCTATTATTTAGTATATTTTCCGTTTTAGGATTTACTTATGCCTTTGCAACAGATGGAAAAGATGCTATGGGAGAAGCTGCAAACTCTGTTAGGAACGTAGTAGGTGATGCCGAAAATAGTATCGAAAATGCTGCAAAAGATATCTCAAATACATCAAAAAATGCTACTGGAGATATGGAAAATGCTGCTAACGGAATGACTAATAATGGCGTTTCATTTATGACATCAGATTCAAATTCGGGAAATTATACCGCTAGAAGAACTGCTACTACTGATACAACATTACTTGGTATGAATTCTACTACATGGATCTGGTTAATTTTAGCAATTGCAGCTGTTGCAATAGTTGCTTTAGTATATTATTATACTGCAAGTGTTTCTAATAGAAATAGCTATAAAGACAACAATGATTAGTGTGTAATATGCTATATACTTTGAAGTGTTCTATTAAAACTAGGACACTTTTACATAATTAGAAAGGACCTATATTTTATGATTTTATATTACAAAGTAGAAAAAGATAACCAAATAATCAATAATATTTTAAAACAAAATTTAAATATTTCATCTAGACTTTTTAGTAAATTAATTAATAATAAATTAGTAAAAGTTAATAATCAAATTTGCGATACTAGAAACTATGTACATATAAATGATATGATATCTATCGATTTTAGTTATACTGAAGATAATTCTAATATAATTCCTACCAAAATGAATTTAAATATAATTTATGAAGATGAAGCTTTTATTGTCCTTAATAAACCTGCTGGCATTGCAGTACACCCATCTTTTAGTCATTTTGATAATACTCTTTCAAATGGTGTTAAATTTTATTTTGATAAAATTAATTTACATAAAAAAATCAGACCCGTAAATAGACTTGACTTAAATACTTCTGGTTTAATTATTTTTGCTAAAAACGAATACATACAAGAGTGTTTAATTAAGCAAATGGCTAGCAAAAATTTTAGAAAGGAATACCTAGCTGTTGTTTGTGGTAAATTATCAGATGTTAAACGGAACTATAGAAAAACCAATTGCAAGAAAACCTGATAGTATAATAGAAAGATGCATATCAGCAAATGGAAAACATGCAGTTACTCATTTTGAGGTTATAAAAAAATATAATTCATTTACACTTGTAAAATGTATTTTAGAAACTGGTAGAACTCATCAAATCAGAGTGCATTTTTCTTCAATTGGTCATCCTTTATTAGGTGATGATTTATATGGCACCAAGTCTGACCTAATAAATGGACAAGCTTTAGCATGTTATAGGCTTTCTTTTTGTCATCCAATTTCAAAAAAATATATATCTTTTGAGCTAAATGAAAATCCATTTAAATTTCTTTAATATCAAATGGATTTTCATTTATTTTTATCTATATTCATTCTTGTCCTGTTATAGCTCTAGGTCGTTTGAAATCATTTTCATATTTTCTTTTTTTCATTCTTTTTTTATATTCAAATTCTTTTTTTATGTAATTAAATATAGATTTTTCATCTATTTTATATTTTTCTTCTAATTCTTGTGGTGTACCATGCTCAACAAATACATCTGGATATCCAAAATTTTTTATTGTAACATTTGATATATGTTTTTCTGCTATTATTTCTTTTACTTCTGCCCCTAATCCTCCTACTAATGTATTATCTTCTAATGTCACTACAAAACGTGTTTTTCCGATGGATTTTATAATAGGATGTTTATCAAATGGTTTTAAAAATCTTGCATTTATAACTTCTGCATTTATTTTTATTTTCTTTAATTTTCTACAAATATTCATAGCCTTGCTTACTTGATTTCCAATCGCAATAATTGTTACATCATTACCTAATGTTAAAAAATCGCATTTTTTATATTGTATTAAAGTATGTGTAATAAATTTTTCTTTTGCCTCTCCACCTCTTGGGTATCGTATTACAACTGGTTTATTTAAAGTTACAGCAAAATTCATCATGTCTTCTAATTCTTTAAAATCCTTTGGTGCCATTATTGTTATGTTTGGTATTACTTTAAAAAATGATAAATCTAGAATTCCTTGATGCGTTTCTCCATCTGCTCCTACTATTCCTGCTCTATCTACACACATTATTACAGGTAAGTTTTGCATGCAAATATCATGAATTACTTGGTCATATGCTCTTTGATAAAATGATGAATATATTGGCACAAATGGTACCATTCCCTCTTTTGCCAAACCTGCTGCAAATGTTAAAGCATGTTGCTCAGCTATTCCAACATCGAAAAATCTATCTGGATATTTTTTTGCAAATTCCGTTAAACCTGTTCCATCTTTCATTGATGCTGTAATTGCAACAACATTTTTATTTTTTCCAGCTATTTTAACAAGCTCTTCTCCGAAAACTTTCGAATAGTCTTTACCTTTTTGTTTTTTTGGCTTTCCTGTTTCTATCTCAAATGGAGATGTTGCATGAAATTTATCTGGTTCTTCCTCTGCTGGTTTATACCCTTTTCCCTTTTTGGTTAATACATGGATTAAAACTGGCTCATCTAATTCTTTAGCTCTTTTAAAAATTAGTTCCATATCTTCAATATTGTGTCCATCTATTGGACCTAAGTATTTAAATCCTATATCTTCAAAAAACATTTTAGGTATAATTAGTTGCTTTACTCCTTGTTTTATTCTTCTTACAAGTTTTATTAAAAATTCACCCACAACTGGTATTTTTTCCAGAATTCTTTTACCAGATTTATTTGATACTGTGTACAACTTTCTGGCTCTTAGTTTACTTAAAAGCATATTTATTCCGCCAATATTTTTAGATATACTCATTTCATTATCATTTAAAACAACTATGACATTTGTTCTTGAACTTCCTATATGATTTAATGCTTCTAGCGCCATTCCGCCGGTTAATGCTCCATCACCAATTACTGCTATTACCGAATTTTTTTCTTTTTTTATATCTCTTGCTTTAGCCATTCCCATTGCCGCTGATATTGATGTACTACTATGTCCTGTGTTAAAGCAATCTGTTTCTGATTCCTTTGTTTTCGGAAATCCCGCTATTCCATTCAATTTTCTTATATTTTGTAAAGCTTCTTTTCTTCCATTTAAAATTTTATGCACATATGTTTGATGCCCCACATCCCAAACTATTTTGTCTTTATTTACATCAAATACACTTTCCAATGCTAGTGTAAGTTCTACAACTCCAAGATTTGAAGCTAGATGTCCTCCATTTTTTGATACTACTTCTATTATGTATTTTCTTATGTCTTTTGCTAATTCTTCTTTCTCTTTTATTGTTAATTTCTTCAAATCTTTTGTGTCGTTTACTTTTTCTAGCATAATAATCACCTTTTTTGTTAAATTTTTGTATATAATACAACATTTCTTTGCTTTTTTCAACCGCTTCATATATTATTTTTATACTGCTATCTTTTTAAGTCTAAGTTTTTCTGCGTATTTTATACTTATTTCGTTTATTTCTCCTGATGATATCCTTGCTATTTCATGTATTTTTTCTTCTTCATTTAATTGTCTTATTGATGTTGATGTTCTATCATTTACTATGCTTTTACTTATGAAATAATGATAGTCTGCTACTGCTGCTATATTTGGTAAATGTGAAATACATAATACTTGATGTTTTTCCGCTATTTTTGATAGTTTTTCTGCCACCGCATTTGCCGCTTTTCCACTTATTCCTGTATCTATTTCGTCAAATACTAAACTTGAAGTATTATCAGTACTTGCAAGTACTGTTTTTATTGCTAGCATTATTCTTGACATTTCTCCTCCTGATGCTATTTTACTTAGCTCTTTTTCATCTTCTCCTATATTTGTTCTTATGAAAAATATTACTTTGTCTTTTCCGTTTTCGTAATATTCTTCTTCTATATAATCTGTATGAATATTTACTTTTGCATTTTTCATTTCTAGGTCTTGGAGATTTTTGTTTATTTCTTTTGATAGTTCTACTGCATTTTTTTCTCTTAGGTCATGTATTTTTTTTGCCAAATTATCTAATTTTTGGGTTACTTCTTTTTGTTCTTCTTTTAGATTATTTGTGTATTCTTCTAGGTTGTCTATTCTATATATTTCTTGCTCTACTTCTTCTTTATATTCTAATATTTCTTTTACAGAGTTTCCATATTTTCTTTTTAATGAAAATATTAGGTCTAGTCTTTCTTCTATTTGTTTTTGCTCATCTTCATCAAAATCTACTTCATCTTTGTAGCTTGTTATGTCTCTTGATACTTCTTGTAATTCATAATATGCACTTTTTAGGTTATTGGCTGTTTCTTGGTATTTACTATCAAAATTTTCTATTTTTTCTAAATTTCTTATACTATTACTTATTATATCTATTGCATTGTCTCCGATTGCTAAATCTACTTCTTGCAATGTTTTGGCTATTTTTTCGGCATTTATTATTATTTTTTGCTTATTTGCTAGTTCTTCTTCTTCTCCATCTACTAATTCCGCTTCTTCTATCTCTTGAAATTGGTATTTTAGTAAATCTAGCTTTCTTTGTCTTTCTTTTTCGTCTCCATAGTTTTCTTTTAGTTCTTTTTTTATTTCTAAATATCTTATATATTGTTCTTTGTATTTTTCTTTTAGCTCTTTTATTTCTTTTCCTATGAAATTGTCTAGGTATTTTATATGTTCTTTATTATCTAATAGATTTTGACTATCATTTTGTCCATGTATTTCTATTATTTTTTTCATGAATTCTTTTAGCTCATTTACTGTTACCATTCTTCCATTTATTTTACACATGTTTTTACCATTTACATTTATTTCTCTTGATATTATTATTGTTCCATCTATTGCGTTTTCGTTTTCTGGCTCATATAGGGCTACTTCTACAAATGAGTTTGTTTCTCCTTTTCTTATCATGTCTTTCGAAAATCTGCCTCCTGATATTATGTTTAAAGAACCTATTATTAAGCTTTTTCCAGCTCCTGTTTCTCCTGTTAGGACATTTAGTGATTGTCCTAGGTCTATTTCTATATCATCTATTATTCCTATATTTTTTATGTGTAAATTTGTTATCATTTTCTATACCTCCAAATTTTCGTTTTGCGAATTCGTGTTCGTATAGATTATATATGTTTTTTGATTTTTGTCAAGAGTTTTTGCGAAAGTTTTTTCGTTTTTTATTCTATACAAAAAGAGCCGATCCAATTAAGTCAAGAACCAGCCCTTTTTATTTCAATGAAAAATCAAAAAATTACCATTTTATTTTAATAATAATATATCATTTATGTGCTTTATATACATTTTTTTATCTATATAATAGTTGTCCTTTATACACAATCCCTAAAAATCACACTCTCCTATTCCTACTCATTTCATTAAAGTACCACCTTATATAAATTTATCAATCTTAATCACAAATCTACCTTTTCTAGTATTACCCGAAATCTCTTTAAACACAAATCTTCCCTTTCCTCTAATAGTAATAATATCTCCTACTTTAACTGTTTTAGAAGCTTTTGTTTCGTTTTTAAAGTTTAAAAATACTCTTTCTTGCTCAAGCATATCCACAGCCTTGCCTCTTGAAGTTCTAGCTAAACTTGCAACTATATTATCCAGTCTTAATGAAGCAACAATTTCGGTAATTTCAACTTTTTGAGCTTCTATTTCTTGTAAATCTTCAATATTCATAACTTCAATTTCTGCCGATGAAAATCTGGTTAAAGAACCTAAATTCTGCACTAAAAATTTTTGAATTTCATTTTTTACAACAATTTCTGCTCCCTTTGATTTAACCGAAATATCCCCAACTTTTTCTCTTTCAACCCCTAGTTTCATTATTGCACCTAGATATCTTCTATGGTCATATTCTTCGTCTAATGCAATTGGTAATGTGATTTTTATTACACTTATCATTTTTTTGTGATTTTTTCTTGCCATTTCTTCTGTTAGTTTTTCTGGATATATAATTAGGATTTTTCTTTCTGCTTCTCCTGCTCCTCCAAAGAAATAGTAATTTTGGAAGTTTATTTTTTTTAAAAATTTATCTACTAGGTCTTGTTCTGCTAGATTTAAAAAGTCGGTATATTCTATTTTATTTTTGCTTTTGCAAAATTCTATTTTGTCTAGTACAACTGCTAGTAATAGCTTATCCTCTTGATTTTTATAGTCTTTTAGTAATTCTTGTTTATTCATTTTTTTGTCAACTCTCTTTCTTTTTTGTGGTTATATTGTACTAAAAAAAAGAAAAAATAGCAATACATATCGCTACTTTTTCATATACCTATATGTTTAACCTCTACCGCATCCGCAGCATCCAAAATTAGTAAATAAAAGTAAAAAGATTATTATGAAGAATAAAATTTCACTATCATTTCCTCCAAATAGACCATTTAAAAATCCACCATTATTGCATCCACATCCACCACAGCAACGATTATTGTTGTCTTGCATATTTATACTATTTTCTGGCATAACAAAAACCTCCTTTTTAATTTACTTTATATTATGAAATAACATTGTTTTTGGTTACAAAAATGTGATATAATATTTACATTAAAATAAAAAGGAATGAAGAAAATGATAGAATTACTTTCTCCAGTAGGAGATTTTGAATGTTTAAAAGCTGCAGTACAAAATGGAGCAAACGCAGTATATTTTGGGGCAAAATCATTTGGTGCAAGAGCCTTTGCTTCAAACTTTGATGATAAAACTTTAGAAGAAGCAATAAACTATGCTAAATTAAGAAATGTTAAAACAAATCTAACACTAAATACTCTAATAAAAGAAGATGAATTTGAAGCTGCATTTAATCTTGCCAAAAAGGCATATGAATTTGGAATTGATGCAATAATAGTTCAGGACCTAGGTTTAGCAACTGAACTTATAAATAAAATTCCGAGTCTACCAATTCATGCAAGTACTCAAATGACAGTTCATAATTTAGAAGGAGTTAATCTTTTAAAAGAATTGGGTTTTAAAAGAGTTGTGCTTTCTCGAGAGCTTTCTTTAGAAGAAATCGAATACATCTGTAAGAATACCGATATTGAAATAGAAGTCTTTATTCATGGAGCTCTTTGTATTTCATATTCAGGTCAATGTTTATTTTCAAGTATGATTGGTGGTCGTTCACGGAAATCGTGGAAAATGTGCTCAAACTTGCAGACTTCCATATGAATTAATTGAAGAAAATCAAAATAAATCAACATCTAAATTAGATAAAGGTTATTTATTAAGTACTCGCGATTTATGTACTCTTGAATATCTACCTATGCTAATTGGTGCTGGTGTAACCTCTTTTAAAATTGAGGGTAGAATGAAAAGCCCTGAATATGTTGCTACTGTTACAAAAATTTACAGGAAATACATTGATTTGGCTTTAGATAAAACTAAAAAATATGAAATAGATAATAATGATAAAATTAAATTAATGCAAGTTTTTAATAGAGGTGGATTTTCTGATGGTCACTTAAGTTCAAATGAAAATCGCAAACTTGTTTTTAAAGAAAAACAAAATAATATGGGATTATATTTGGGTAAAATTTCAAAATACAATAAAAATAAAGGTCTTGTAACTTCTAATGTTCAAACTAATTTGTCGGTTGGAGATTCTATTACTTTTGAAAAAGAACCTACTAAATATATAGTTTCTGAATTGCTTGATAAAAATAGAAATATAAAAAATGCTCAGCCTTTGCAAACAGTTTCTTTTGGCAGAATGAAAGGAAATATAAATATTGGTGATAAAATATATAAAATTTCTGATAAGAGTCTTTCCGATATTGCTAAAAATAGTTATTCAAAAGAAAATGTCAAAAATAAATTAGATTGTAAATTAATAATAAAAAATGGTAAAAAAATTAAAGCTCAAATATCTTGTAAAAATTTTGGCAAAGATGTTAATTATGTTTATGACTATATCCCAGATCCTGCTCAAAAAGCAAGTATAACAAATGAGACAATTATTCTTAAGTTTAACAAAACTTTAGATACGGAATTTGAATTCGAAAATTTTGATATTGATTTGGATGACAATTTGTTTATTCCTGTTTCTGTACTAAATGATATCAGACGTACAGGTATAAATATGATTAGAGAAAAAATTATTAATGGATTTAAACATGATGATATAAAAGATGTTAATTTACATATGCCTCAATTTAATCCAACTATTAATCATAAAACACCTATGGTATCACTCCTACTAAATAATTTGGATTTTGATTATTTAAGTTTAGATAAAGTTGAAAAATTATATATTCCTTTGAAATATTTTGCAAACACTAAATATGCTAAGGTACTTAAATATTTTTCTGATAATTTTAATTTATACATCTATATGCCTTCAATTATTAGAAAAAATAAAATAGAATTATCTAAAAAGGTTATAGAAAAAAGCATAGATAAATTTAACATAAAAGGAATTGTTATATCAAATTTATCAGAGCTTAAGTTTATTCCTACTTCAGCTAAAGGTCTTGATATTGTTGGAAATTACACTTTGAATTTGTATAATACATTTTCCGCAAAAGGTTTAAAAAATTTAAATCTATCTGCTGTAACGTTATCTCCTGAATTAGATGAAAGTGGAATTTTGAGTTTATGTAAGAATCCTTTTGAACATAATGAATTAATTGTTTATGGAAACATTCCTGTTATGACTATGAATTATTGTGTTTTAGGTAAATCTAACAAGTGCTATACAGATTGTAAAAAGCTTTGCTATTCCAATAATAAGTATTTTCTTAAAGATAGAATGGGCTTTTTGTTTAGGGTTGTTCCAGATAATTTACAAACTATTAGCACTATTTATAATAGCAAAATTACTTCTATAAATTTTGATGAATTTAATGTTGATTTTGTTAGAATTGATATTTTGGATGAAAATGTTGATGAAATTAATAATATTATTAGAACTGTTAAAGATGGTAAACGTTTTGAGGGTAAAGATTTTACTAATGGGAATTTAAAAAGAGAAATTTAGAAAAATGCGAAAGGTGGGAAAATTTCCACCTTTCTTAATTTTACAACAACTTTCCTACAAATATCAGTAAGAATAATAGTTCTACTCCTACTATAATTGCTTCTGGTCTAACCACTTTCCGAGCAAACATGCCCAAGTCATCAGACACCGCATGCGTAAAAAAGAGGTCTTCCCAAAATCCAAAGCTTTCGTCTCCGAAATAAGGTTTGGGCTCTTTTTTGAAAAAATTTTTCATTTTTTCTACTTTCTCCTTTCTTCTGTATGCAAATTAGCTTTATCTTCTATATTATAGCATAATTTTAGTATCTTTTCAAACATCCAAAATTTTCCATTTATACTTTATGTTTACTACTAAGTTCAATTATCAAATCCATATTATCATCTTCAGCTGCCTTATTTTTTCTAATAGCCCCACACTTTTTACATCTAAAAATAATAACATAACCTTTTTTATTACTAATTTCTAACCCAACTGGCTCTAAATCGCCATGGCATTCTTCCTGCCTATCTCCCGGATTTACATCAACATGTTTGGAATGTAAGCAATATGGGCAATGGTTTCTGCATGAATATCCTAGTTTAGGTACTTTTCTTCCACAATTCTCACATATAAATTCTTCATCTATTACTGTAAAATTTCTTGGCATAATTTTTTCCTTTCTTTTCGAAATGGGGACGGTTCCTTTTTCAAAAAAGAACCGTCCCCATTTCAAAATTAATACTCAAAATATCCCCCACCCAAAAATTCCTTAAGCAAAGAATTAGCAGGTATATATTCTGATGGTATTGGCTCAAAATATTTCAATATATTAATCAATCTAACCGCTTCTGCGTGTTCTTTTTTTTCTGGTGTAATTGCTTGTAATAAAGGCATTGCAATATTTTTAAGAGCTGCAATTTCATAAATTAAAGAAGTATTAAAAATGCTATCTGCAGTTTCTTGATATGGGAAAATATTAACTCTTTCTCCCCTATTTACTTTTGGCCAAGAATCTAAAGTATGTTCTGCACTGTAATTTCTAAATTGGTAATCTCTTACAATTCTTCTAATTAGCCTCGAATCAGTTGTTGAAATTCTGTTTAATCTATCCATATTTAAAACTGTTAAATCACTAATATAAACCTTATATTTATTTTCCTTAGGTATTTGAGAAGTTAATTTATCATTCAAACAATGAATTCCCTCTATAACTAAAATTTCATCATCTGCTAAATGCATTGTTTTTCCTTTATACCTCTTTGTTCCAACAGAAAAATCAAATTCTGGACACTCTATCGTTTCTCCATTTAATAAAGCTGTTAAATGGTTGTTAAATAATTTTAAATCAATAGCCTCAATATTTTCAAAATCATACTCTCCATTTTCATCTCTTGGAGTATCTTGTCTTTCAACAAAATAATTATCAACCGAAATTGTAACAGGTTTTAAACCATTTATTTTAAGTTGTAAACCTAATCTTTGTGCAAATGTTGTTTTTCCTGATGATGATGGTCCTGCAATTAACACCATCTTTACATTTCTTCTTTCAGCGATTTTATCTGCTATTTGAGCAATTTTCTTTTCATGTAATGCCTCTTCTAGCATTATTAAATTTTTTATATTTCCATGTTGTATTATGTTATTTAATTTATAAATTGTCGTAACATCTAATATTTTATGTATATCATTATATTCATCTAATGCCCAATGTAATTTCTTTGTTTCTTGATATGGTGGCAATGTATTTGGGTTACTACTACTTGGATATCTCAATAAAAATCCATCATCATATTGAACTAAGTCAAAAACCTTTGTAATTCCTGTACTTATAGCAATGTCCTCATATATATAATTGTAATAATCTTCACAATAATACATATTGATAGCTTCATTATTTTCTAAATCTAATTGTAATCTTCCTCTTGATGAATCTTCCTTTTTGTATAATTCTTTTGCTTCTTCTCTTGTTAATGTTTTTTCAATTATTGGTAAATTTTCTGCCACTATTTTTCTCATTTCATTCTCAACATTTGTTAAAATTTCTGTTGTAACATCCATATTATCTATTGAACAAAACATTGAATATGCCAGTTGATAATTTACTCTTATTTTTGCTTCTTTATATAAATTATTAAAAGCCTTAGCCATTATATAAATAAGTGTTCTTCTATAAATTTTCATTCCACCTTGTGATGCAATATTTACAAGCGAAACTGTACCGTCATTTTCTAGCACATAATCTAGTCTTACATATTCATTATTATATTTTGCACCAATAATTGGCACTTCACTTTTTTCTATCTCTTCTTTAAAAGCATCCTTTATGCTTATATTTTTTTCAATTTCTCTTTCTTCTGAATTATATATTATTTTCATAATTTCGTCCCTTCCTTTTATTTAAGTTTATTCTTTTGATAATTAAATATGTTCCAAAAAGACTTAGGTCACAATGGAACACTTTTTAGTATAGCACACTTGTATAAAATAAGTCAATCGAAAAAACCCTTTAATCTTGTCATAAACTTAAAACTCCCTCATATAAATTACTAAAAGCAAGTACAACTATTTTTAATGTACATAGGAGGTAAGAAAATGGAAAATCTCGGATTATACCAAGATATCGCAAAAAGGACTCAAGGTGATATATATGTTGGAGTTGTAGGACCTGTAAGAACTGGAAAATCCACTTTTATAAAGAAATTTATGGATTTACTTGTAATTCCAAACATTAATAATGACTACAAAAAGGAACGTGCCAAAGATGAACTCCCTCAGAGTGCAGGCGGAAAAACAATTATGACAACAGAGCCAAAGTTTGTTCCAAATGAGGCAGTTGAAATTACAATAGATAATAATTTAAAATTAAAAACTAGACTTGTAGATTGTGTTGGATATTTGGTTCCAAATAGTATTGGGTATCTTGAAGATGACAAACCAAGAATGGTCAAAACCCCTTGGTCTGAAACCGAGATTCCATTTGAGCAAGCAGCCGAAATTGGTACTAAAAAAGTTATTGAAGAACATTCTACAATTGGTATTTTAATTACAACAGATGGAAGCTTTACAGAAATTTCAAGAGAAGACTATATTTCTGCTGAAGAACGTGTTGTTTCTGAGTTAAAGGCAATTAATAAACCTTTTATAATTTTGCTCAATTCCGAACACCCAGAAAATTCAGATACAAAAAACTTAGCAGCCAATCTTTGTGAAAAATATGGTTCAACAGTATTACCAATAAACTGCGCTAAACTGGATATTTCGGATATTACAAATATATTTTCTAAAATTTTATACGAATTTCCAGTTAGTCAAGTTAATTTTTCTTTTCCTAAATGGGTTAACGGTTTGGACTTTTCCCATCCATTAAAACAGGAATTATTTGAAAGTGTAAAAGGTGCATTTGATAATATTTCTTTATTAAAAGAAGCTACTACTTGTAGTAGTATGATTAATAGTACCAATTTAATTACAAAGACTAGTATTGATAATATTGAACTTGGAACAGGTAGAATTAATGTAAATATTACATTAAAAGAGAATTTGTTTTATCAGGTTTTAACTCAGATGACTGGTGTTACAATTAATAATGAGGCTGATTTATTTGCTATAATAACTTCTCTTGCATCTATTAAGAAAAAATACGATAAAATCGCTGAAGCTTTAGATGAAGTTAATCGTAAAGGCTACGGAATTGTTACTCCATCAATTGATGAACTTGTCTTGGCAGAACCTGAAATGGTTAAACAAGGCTCTAGGTTTGGTGTTAAATTAAAAGCTACAGCTCCTAGTCTTCATATTATTAAGGCTAACATTGAAACCGAGGTTTCCCCTATTGTTGGTTCTGAAAAACAGTCTGAAGAGTTGGTTAATTATCTTCTTTCTGGATTTGAGAGTGACCCTCAAAAGATTTGGAATTCTAATATTTTTGGTAAGAGTTTACATGAACTTGTTAATGAGGGCTTACAGGCTAAACTTGCTAAGATGCCTGAAGAAGCTCAGATGAAACTTCAAGAGACTTTGGAGAGAATTGTTAATGAGGGTAGCGGCGGATTAATTTGTATTATTTTGTAATAGGACCGTTTCTTTTTCCATTGGGACCGTTTCTTTTCGCGAAAAGATCGTTTCATTTCGCGAAAAGAAACGGTCCCAATAAGAAATAGTTTACATATTCTGTTGAATTTTAATTATTTTCGTGATATAATATCTGCGAAACTTGTAGATTAATTCCAAAATTTTTATTCTTTTGGAGCCAACTTAAGAAAGGAGTCTTTATATGAAGACATTCGTATTTCGTTCAAAAGTAAGTACATCTTCCCCATTCTCACCTTTGAATTTTGGAGAAGACAACGAAATTGTCATTCCAATGGCAGTTTATGAGAAACTTAATACCTCTGATATTCCACCCGAAAGACGTCGGAATGCATCTGGTTTGTTAAACTATATTGATAGTTTAACAGGCGGAAAATTTGAACAAGTTAAAAAGTTGCATTCTTATGTGGACGGACTTGTTCAATCAAATGGCAGTAAACTTTTCATATTAGAAGGTAGTTCTTCAAGACATAATGAGAAAATTTCTACAATACATGGATTATCCAAGTATGATATACGAATTTTTCAGCTATGTTTGGATTTGATGGAATTAGGTAAAGATGTTCACCTGATTTCCAAAAATCCTGTAATCCGTCAAAAAGCACAGCTTTTAGGAATTATAGCAGAGCCATTTAAGGATGAACTTGCTCCTTCATTAAAAGAGCAATATACTGGAAAAGGTGGCAAAATTTTAACAAGTCTTACATCCTATGTAGCACTTGAGCAACGAGAAAATGACGAAGGGATTTCAATAGAAAGCTTAATTGAAGAACCTTCTGTAGTACCTGTAGAAAATATGTTTTACATTCTCTCTACACCAGAAAAAGAGTTGTCCAATGAACATACTATTGTACGGTATTCTAAGGGACGACTGTTCCCGCTTAGCTATTACAGAGATTTTTGCCCAACAGGATATAAGGCTATGAATGATGAGCAAAAAATGATGATGGAATGCCTGTTAGCACCTGCTAGCATCGCACCATTAGTTATTATTAAGGGAGCAGCAGGTTCTGGAAAAACATATGGAGCTATTGCTTCAGCTTTAGAAAATATTGACAAATATAATGATACCCAAAGAAACATCGGGCATTATCGAGAATTCTTGGTATCAGCTCCGGTAGTGGATATGGTACAAAACCAGAAAATGGGGTATTTACCTGGAGACATCGATGAAAAGTTTTCTCCTTATACCCGTGGCTTTGCAGATAATATAAAAAATTTTTTTAGTAACCAATCACCTGAACTTAACAATATAGATATTTCAGATATGGTTACTGAGTTATTTGATAGAGCCTACATTGAATTTGAACCAGCAAATTACCTTCGTGGCGGAAGCATCGCAAATGCATTTTTTATGTTAGATGAAGCACAAAACTACTCTCCTTACACAATGCCACATATCGTGACACGTGCAGGAAAAAACTGTAAAATTGTGTTGATGGGAGATCCATCGCAAGTAAGTGCTCTTGAGTTAAATGAGCGTTTTAACGGACTTGTTTATGCATCTGAAAGCATGAAAGGCAGCCCACTTACATGGCAAGTAGCTCTTTCAAAATCCGTAAGAAGTCCTTTGGCAAAAGAGGCTATTTATCGAATGAAATACTAACAATTCTTTTTGAAAAGTCGCAGATTTAAATATCTGTGGCTTTTTCTTTTTCCATTCTAAACCTTGCAATTTCACTAATAATTTTGTATAATAGTCACATAATAAAACAATGGAGGCATATTATGGAAAAATTAATAGTAAGAAACTTATATAACAACACAAAGGAATATGAAAATAAAGAAATAACAATAGAAGGATGGGTTCGTACAATAAGAGCCTCAAAAAACTTCGGATTCATAGAACTAAATGACGGTTCATTTTTCAAAAACATACAAATCGTAATATCAGACAATCTACCAAACTTCAAAGAACTATCAAAACTAACAATAAGTTCATCAATAAAAGTAACCGGAGAACTTGTGTTAACACCAGAATCAAAACAACCATTTGAAATTCAAGCAAAAAGTGTAAAAATATTTAATGTATGTGATAATGATTATCCTTTACAAAAAAAGAGACATACATTTGAATATTTAAGAACAATTGCACATCTTCGTCCTCGTGCAAATACATTTTATGCAGTATTTAGAGTAAGAAGTGTTTTGTCATATGCAATCCACAAATTCTTCCAAGAAAAAGGATTTGTATATGTACACACTCCACTAATCACATCAAGTGATGCAGAAGGTGCTGGAGAAATGTTTAATGTAAACTCATTTGATTTGGCAAATGTTCCTAAAACAGAAAATGGACAAGTTGATTTTTCTAAAGATTTCTTTGGAAAACCTGCTCACCTAACTGTTAGTGGTCAATTAGATGTTGAAACATATAGTGCCGCTTTTAGAAATGTTTATACATTTGGACCAACTTTTAGAGCCGAAAACTCAAATACTGTTAAACATGCTGCGGAGTTTTGGATGATTGAACCAGAAATCAGTTTTGCAAATTTATCTGATGATATGGATTTGGCAGAAGAAATGATTAAATATATTTTCTCTTATGTTTTAGAACATTGTCCAGAAGAAATGGAATTTTTCAATAAGTTCGTTGATAATACATTATTAGAGAGACTTCACAATGTTGTAACATCTGACTTTGCAAGAATATCTTATACTGATGCTGTTAAAGAACTTGAAAAACATAATGATGAATTCGAATTCAAGGTTTCTTGGGGTATTGACCTTCAAACTGAACATGAAAGATATTTATGTGAAAAAATATTTAATAAACCTGTTTTTGTAACAGATTATCCAAAAGACATTAAAGCTTTTTATATGAAACAAAATCCAGATGGCAAAACTGTCGCAGCAGCTGACCTTTTAGCTCCTGGAATCGGTGAAATTATTGGTGGTAGCCAAAGAGAAGAAGATTATGATAAATTAATAAACAGAATGAAAGAACTTAATATGGATTTAAAAGAATATTTATGGTATTTGGATTTAAGAAAATATGGTAGTGTTGAACATTCTGGTTTTGGTTTAGGTTTTGAAAGAGCTATGATGTATTTAACAGGTATGCAAAACATTCGTGATGTTATTCCTTTCCCTAGAACACCTAAAAACTGTGAATTTTAGTATATATTATGTAAGAGATAATTTAAATAATTGTCTCTTTTTGTTTACATAAGTTAATTTCAGTGATATAATTATTGTATAAAACTTAAGGAGGTTTAAACACTATGAATAGAAAAAAACGGATATCCAACGAAAAAAACGTTGATGCAATTGCTAATTCTTGTGTAGATGATTTATCTTCATGGGTACATGCAACCAACATTAATTGCTATGCGTTTGCTCGAGGGCTAACATACCCTGATCTAAACCATGAATTCTACACACCAGGAAAACTTTATAAAATGAAATTTGGTGATGGTCCAATTGTTAACAGTGGATGTGATCCACATTTCATCGATAAATGCATTATGAATGATAGCATTGCATTAAATCAACATTGTGAAAGGGTTTCTTTTAATAGCATAAAAAAAGATGATGGGTATTTTTACTTTGCCCTTGTAGATTTTCATGCTATTGCTTTTGGAAAAAACAGCCATCATTGGCACTTTATTTGCCGTACACAAAATGGTTTATGGCTTCATAAACCTAATTGGTATCAAGACGTACAAACCGTAAATTGGATAGAGTACGGAAAAAATCTTTGTTTTGCAACACTTTCGCGGGAACAAGGTAAAAATACACCATACCTGTTTCATGGAACACCTTTATATATTCCATGTGAAGGTTCTTGCTTTGAAGATTACTTCTATAGGGTTGAATTTTCTGAAGATTAACCCACCGTATTTTTCTAAAAAAATGATAAATCTACATTTGTTTGTAGATTTATCATTTTCTATTTTATTCTTCATCATCACTTTCATTTGCCCAATCTCTAGGTCTCATAAGAGGATATAAAACAACATCACGAATATTTTGGCTACTTGTTAAGAATTGTAAAAATCTATCTACACCTAATCCCCAACCAGAAATTGGTGGCATTCCATATTCCATAGCTCTAATATATTCTTTATCTATTGACATTGCTTCTTCATCACCTTGAGCTTTTAATTCACTTTGCTTTATCAATCTTCTTTCTTGTTCTCTTGCATCTACAAGCTCTGAATATCCATTTATAATTTCTTGTCCATTAACTATTAATTGGAATCTATCTGTTAAATTTGGATTTTCATCATTGCTTCTTGCAAGTGGTGATAAATCTATTGGGTGTTTTATTAAAAATGTTGGTTCTATTATGCTTGGTCTACTTACTTTTTTGTAAAGTTGATCTATTAAATTTCCTCTACCCAAACTTTCAATATTTTCAGCATCTAACTCTATTTTTTGATTTCTTATTTCGGCAAATAAACTTTCTGCTGTTTCAAATTTATCTATATCTATTCCACAATCTTTTAAGATTAATTCTCTAAATGAAACAACTTTCCATTCTCCACCAAAGTCGATAACTTTACCTCCTATTTGGATATTTAGGTTTCCTTCATATAATTTTCCTAAAATATATGTTATCATTTCTTTCATAAATTTCATATTGTCTTCATAGTTCCAGTATGCACTATATCCCTCTACCATTGTAAAGTCTTGTAAGTGGTTTGCATCCATTCCTTCATTTCTGAAGTCTCTTGCTACTTCATATATATTGTTAAATCCACCTATTATTAATTTTTTTAGTGTTAATTCTGGTGATATTCTTAAATATACATCTCTATCTAATGCATTATGGTGTGCTATAAATGGTTTTGCAGTTGCTCCTGATGCTGTATTTTGAAGTGCTGGTGTTTCTACTTCTATAAAACCATGGTTATCTAAGAATTCTCTTAATAGTCTTACAAATTTTGACCTTAATAAGAATTTCTTTTTTGTTTCTTCATTCATTATTAAGTCTAAGTGTCTTTCTCTATAGATTGCTTCTTGATTTACTAATCCATGATATTTTTCTGGTAACGGTCTTAATGATTTTCCTAAAAATTCAAAGCTATATACTTCTAATGATTTTTCCCCAGCTTGTGTTGTGAATATTTCTCCTTTTACACCTACAAAATCTCCAATATCTGTTATTTCATGGAATTTTTTGTACTCTCCTTCTGGAAAATCGTCTCTTTTCATTACTAGTTGGATGTGTCCTGTTACATCACTTAAGTCTAAAAATGCTATTTTTCCCATTTTTCTTTTTGACATTATTCTTCCTGCTATTGATATATTTTTAGCTCCATCTTCTAAAAGTCTTGCTGCTCCTATTTCGTGTGTTGTTTCATATCTTTCTGGATGTGGATTTATTCCATATTGTTCTATTTTTTGTAATTTTTCATTTCTTGCTTGCATTAATTCTTTTACGTTTGCCATTTTGATATCACCTTTCCTTTTTCTCTTTTTTTGCAGTACCAATATTTTACAACGTTTTGGGGGATTTGTCAATTGGTATTTTGGATTGGGAACGGTTCTTTTTGCTAAAAAATGTCCGTTTGGTGCCTGTTCTTTTTAGGACATTTTTTAAGAAACATTTACAATCTAAAATTAATCTATATAAACTCTTCCCAAACCAAGTTTGCCAAATCTAATCCCTTATTTGTTAATCTAATTTTATCAAAATCAACAGATATAAGGTCTTCTTCTACTAATTTATTTAACTCATTATTAAAAACAAAAATAGGATTTTCTCCAAATTTATTTTTAAAATCCTGAATTAATACACCTTCAATTTTTCTAAGACCTATTAACATAAATTCCTTTTCTTTACTAAAAATATCATTTTCAACTTCATCAATAACCTTATTTTTTCCAAATTCGCCATTTTCGCAATTTTTTATATATTCTTCCACATTACCAATATTTCCATATCTCACATCATCAATATAGGAATGTGCAGCCACACCAAATCCTACATATTCCTTTTGATTCCAGCAATCTAGGTTATGTTTTGATTCATTGCCAATTTTTGCAAAATTTGATATTTCGTAATGTTTATATCCATTTAGTTCAAGGAAATTTTTAACATACCAATACATATTTCTTTCTAGTTCTTCATCAGGCAACTCCAATTCTCCACTTTCAAGCATCTTTTCAATCAGCGTATTTTCTTCAACAATTAATGAATAAACCGAAATATGCTCTGGAGGTGTTGGCTCTAATTTTATAATTTTTTCTAATGAATTTTTAACATCTAAAATTTTTTGATTTGGAAGTCCTATCATCAAATCAACATTTATATTTTTAAATCCAACTTCTTGTGCCATTTTATATGTATTTAAAAAGTCATCATAACAATGTATTCTTCCTATTTGCTTAAGTATTTTATCTTCTGTACTTTGAAGTCCAATACTTAATCTATTTACACCTGAATTCTTATAAGTTCTTAGTTTTTCTTCAGTTACAGTTCCTGGATTTACTTCTAATGTTACTTCTTTTACCTCTTTTATCAAATTTCTTTTTTTAAATATATGTAATATTTCTTCAATATATTTTGCATCAATTAAAGATGGCGTACCACCTCCAATATATATTGTTTGAACTACAAATTCATTGTTATCTATAAAATTATTTATTTCTTTGTTCAATGCTTGTACATATTTTTGGAAATATTTATCTTGGTTTGCATAAGAAACAAAATCACAATAAAAACATTTTTGTTTGCAAAATGGTATATGAATATATATCCCTAATTTCTTCATTTTTTAAAACCATTCCTTTCCTTAATTACATAATCTAGAATGAACATCTTTCTATTTTAGAGATATTTTTCAATCCTTAACTCATCTATATTTATAGTTTTTTTACTTTCTAATACACTCGAAACAGAAAAATTTTTTTCTTTATCTTTTCTTATCTGTTCAACACATTTCTCAGCTTGTTTACCAAAAAACACTATACTTCCGAACCGCTGCAACAAAATAAAAAATAACAAGTAATATATAAGTAACTTTAAAAGATATTCCAAATAAATAATTCACCCATTTTATAATTGTCATTGAAAAAGAATTTTTTACTTTTTCATAGCTATATTCCTTTGCTTTCACAAACTCTTCAATTGGTACATTATATAATTCGGATAATTTATACATTACATCCCAATCAGGATATTCTAATCCACTTTCCATCTTTTTTATATTTTCTGTAAATATATTTGTATCATTTAAGTTATAAGCAACATCGTTGTATGTCCATCCCTTGCTTTCTCTAAGCTTTTTTAGCAATTCTTCTATTATAATTCCGTCTTTTTCCTCATTATTTTCCATATATTTTCCCCTTTTTCTTTTGATTTACTCTTCTGCTAATTTTTGTATTTTTTTCAATCTATAATTAACTCCAGATTTTCCTATTGGTGTGCTCAATTTTTTTCCTAACTCCACAAGTGGCATATCAGGATTTTCTAATCTTAAATTTGCAATTTCTTTTAAACCATCATCTAATTTTTCAAATTTGCCATTTTCTTTTAATTTTTTTATAGCATTTACTTGTTCAACAGATGCATTTAAAACTTTGTTCAAATTGGCAGTTTCACAGTTTACTAACCTATTGACTTTATTATTCATATGTCTTTCAACTCTTATTTCTTCAAACCTCATAACTGATTTTGCCGCACCAATAAAAGCTAAAAACTTGGAAATTTCTTCTCCATCTTTCATATACATTATTTTGTCTCTTTGCTTGAAAGATATATCATTTGATTTCATAACATCTACTATATTTTTAGCCGTACTTATTTCCATAATTTTACACTCAATATGATATTTTTTTTCCGGATTGTTTATAGAACCTGCCCCCATAAATAAGCCTCTCATAAACGCTTGTAATTTTGTTCTTTCAGTGTTTTCTAGGTTTATAGTATTCCAATTAGCCAGTCCGTATTTTGTTTAAAATATCTTGAAATCTTTCATTTATTTCTATTGAAAAAATTTTTCCTGTTATATTTATATCAAAATCCTCAAAACCTATATTTCTAATTATTTTTCCAAATCTATCTATATTATAATCACTTTCTGTAACATATTTTATTGCTCTATCTTCAATTATTATGTTGTCACTTGATATATAACCTAAAAATTCGTATTTTAATTCTTCTTTGTTTGCTAAGTTGTTTAATTTGCTTAATTCTTCTTTTACTTCTTGAGAAAATGTCATTGCCTGTCTCCTTTTTTTGGTATATAGATATTATACACTATTTGTTGTTATTTGCAACCACTTTTCGTGAAAGGACCGTTTCTTTTTCCATTGGGACCGTTTCTTTTCGCGAAAAGAAACGGTCCCGTTACAAAATTTAATACATCATCGGCCCTCTCATCATAGGTCCACCACTATTCATCGTTCCACTCATGTTTTGAAAATTATTCATTGTACCGTAAACACCAGTTGTAGAAATTGTAATAAACTTAATAGCATAAATATCACAATAAACTAAACTATCATTTTCAAAAGAACGAAGCAAAATATAGCTTGCTCCAACATCCTCCAAAATTCCAATTCTATCCGTTATATTATTAGTTCCTATTAAAAACTCCACTCTCATAAGTCTTCCAATTTGTTGTCTTAAAAATGCAGGAGTATAAATAGGATTTGTAAGTATCTCTGGCGAATTTTGATTTATACTCACATTTCTATCTTCTGTTTTCTCTTGTCTTTGCTCTTGATCTAATTCTGACATAGATTTCCAACGCTCCTTTCTATTTATGTATTACCATATAGAGATGTTGGCCTATAAAAGCAGTGATTTCCAAGTCTTGTATGCAATATTCCTGAACCGTTGCTTGGAAATGCTTGATTGCACGTAGGTCTAAAAGGATTTAAGTACCACAGACATTCTCCTATTTCGTTTAACCTATTTCCAGATAAAGCCCAATCTGCTATTTGATAATGTATATCCGTTGGTGTCATATTATATATATTTTGTGAATTATAGCTTCCCCCTATTGTTTCTCTTGCACAGTCAAATTGCCCTTGTTGATATATTATGTTTCTTATACTTCCTCCTTGTGATATTCTTGAATATTCTCCACTCGATACATTAACTCTGTTCATTATTACAGTCGCAACTGCTTTCATTCCATTCTCACCTTCTCCGACCTGCCTCACATTGAACTATTCTTGCAAGTAGTTCTCTTTCTGAATATGCCATTTTTAACACCTCTTTTTATTTATATGCAAGAGTTTGAAATTTATGGCTATTTTTATTTTTTTAGTTGTTGCGACAGATTTCGACAATTTTTTTGAATATTTTGTTGTATAATCTATATAACTTCCGGCGAAAGGAGGTGAGGGCTTTGAAGAAAACGAAGCAAAAGAAAAAAAGTACAAATGTTATTGCAAAATTTCTACATAAGATTTTAGACTGCTTAAAAATAATTTTGAAAATAGCTCAAGTACTTAAAGCTATTTTTGATGTATTTCATTGAAATAGCAAAAAACAGGCATTATCCCATGGTGCCTGTTTTTTGTAACTTCCAACTTGTGAGTTCTTTGAATTACAATATTATTATATACATTATTTTTTATAATTGCAATAGTTTTTACTTAATTTTTCTAAAAATCGTTCGACATTTCTCGACAAACTAAAACCAATTTATCAAGAAATTGCAGTTCTTATACGACCTTGCTTGTTTAATTTTAATTCAACCTAGCAACCAAAGCCTTAATCTTTATCCCCTGCTCGGAAAACATCTTCTCATGCTCAGTTTCGATATTCTCCCAAAATCCAACTTCTTCATGTAAATCAAAAGTCTTTTTCATAATCTCAAAACCAGCTTCTTCAAAATAATTCAAACTATCTAAAAACAAATTATCATCATCTGTTTTAAAATAGATTTCTCCACCTTTACTTAAAAACTCCTTATATTTTTCAAGCTGTCTTGTATGTGTAAGTCTCTTTTTATGATGTTTACCTCTTGGCCACGGATTACAAAAATTAATATAAATTCTATCAATTTTATCATCCTCAGATAAAATCAAATTGATTCTTTCTATATCAAATCTTGTTAAAAATATGTTATCTGTTTCCTGATTTTTCTCTTTGTATATTTGTTCAACATTTCTTTTTGCCAATCCTAGCATTGCATCTACTAAATCAATTGCTATATAATTTATATCTTTATGCTGACTTGCCAAATTTGCTATAAAATATCCTTTTCCACATCCTAATTCTAAATAAAGAGGAAGTGTGGGATTTTTATATAATTTCCTCCACTTTCCTCTTTCATCTTCAGGATTATCTACATAAAAAGGACTTGCTTCAAGTTCTGGCCTTGCCCATTTTTTGTATCTAATTCTCATAATATTCTCCTATTATTCAGCTTTGTTTTCTGTAGTTTCTGCTACTGGAGCTTCTACTGTTTCAGCTACTTCTGCTGTAGCTTCTACAACTTCTTCAGCTGCTGGTGCTTCTTCACCTTTTATGATGATTTCTTTGTTTTCAATTCTTGCTCCTGCAACTTCTTTAGTCTTAGCAGCTTTACCTACTCTATCTCTTAAATAGAATAATTTAGCACGTCTAGCTTTACCTACTCTTACTACTTCAACTTTTTCAACTAATGGTGAGTGAATTAAGAATGTTTTTTCAACACCAACACCGTAAGAGATTTTTCTTACTGTGAATGTTTTGTTAACTCCTACACCTTGAACTTTTATTATAATTCCTTCGAAAACTTGGATTCTTTCTTTGTTTCCTTCTTTAATTCTAACATGAACTCTAACTGTATTTCCTACTTTTAAATCTGGAATTTTTGCTTTTAGTTGTTCATGTTCAATAGATTTTATTATATCCATTTTAAAATTCCTCCCTTAAATTTCTATTGTCGCTAAGCTTAATCTTAGACAATAGTTTACTTCATGAGCGGTACCATTCATTTATTTTTGGCTTGGTACTTCATTTTTTAATAAATCTGGTCTTTTTTTGCGTGTAATTTGGATTGATTGTTCATTTCTCCATTTAGCAATATTTTTGTGGTTTCCAGAAAGTAAAACCTCTGGAACTTTTACTCCCTCAAAAACCTCAGGTCTTGTATACTGCGGATATTCTAATAATCCGGTTAGAAAATGATTCTTCTTCTATTGATTCTTTGGATAAAACTCCCTCATTATATCTTGAAACCGCATCAATCAAAACCATTGCTGGTAGTTCTCCGCCTGTTAAGACATAATCTCCAATAGAAATTTCTTCATCAACTATTTTATCAATTACCCTTTGGTCTATGCCCTCGTAATGTCCACATAATATTATTAAATGTTCTTGTTTTGATAATTCTTCTACTTTGGATTGATTTAGTGTTTTCCCTTGTGGCGACATATATATTACTTTTGCATTTTCATCTTTTACAGATTTATATGCATCATATACTACATCTGCCTTCATGACCATTCCAGCTCCACCACCATATGGAGTATCATCTACTTTTTTGTGTTTATCTTTCGAAAAATCTCTAATATTTATTAAATTTATTTCTATTAGATTTTTTTCTTTTGCTCTTCCTATAATGCTTTGGTTTAATGCCTCAAACATTTCTGGGAAAAGTGTTAAACAATCAAATTTCATTTTCTCCTCCATTTAGTTTTAAATTAATCCATCTATTATATGTACTGTTATTTTTTCATTTTCTAAGTCTATTTTTTTTATGACTTCATCTATGTATGGCAATAAAAATTGTTTGCCTAATTCATTTTTTACAACATATATATCTGTACTTCCATTATTGAAAATATCGTCTAAAATACCTAGTTTTTCACCTGTGTCCAAAAATACATCTAAACCAAGTAAATCTGCTATAAAATATTGTCCTTCTTCAAGTTTAATAGCATCTTTTCTGTCTATTTTCACATAGGCATTTCTTAATTTTTCTGCATTTTCTACAGTATCTATTCCCTTGAATTTTGCAAGTACCATATTTTTTTGATATTTTATTTCTTCAATTTCTAATTCTGTTTCTTGTTTTTTTGTACTTATATATACTTTTTTTAAATCATCAAATCTTGTTATATCATCCACATATGGATAAATCTTAACAAATCCCTTTATTCCAAATGTATTTACTATTTGACCGATTTCTAATTTTTCTTTTTTCATAATTTTTCCTTTTAGCAATTTTTTTCAAATTACCCTATAAATTCAACAGTTGCTTTTTTATGTTCTTTGCTTGCTACTGCTTTCATTACTGTTCTTATAGATTTAGCAATTCTACCTTGTTTACCTATTATTTTTCCCATATCGTTTTCAGCAACTTTAACTTCAAAAACTACTGATTGTGTTCCATTTATTTCATTTACCTCAACAGCATCTTTGTCGTCTACTAAATTTACGATAATTGTATTTAAAATTTCTTTCATTTTTAGTTTGTATTAATACCTAATTAATACATCCTCCTTTTTAATTATTTTGATGCTTTTTCAATTAATTTCTTAACTGTTTCTGTTGGTTTAGCACCATTTTTTATCCATTGTTCAACTTTAGCATTATCTAAAACGATTGTTGATGGTTCTGTCATTGGGTCATAAGTACCGATTTGTTCGATTATTTTACCATCTCTTGGGCTTCTAGAGTCTGCTACTACTATATGATAAAAAGGAGCTTTTTTCTTTCCTTCTCTTTGTAGTCTTATTTTTACCATTTTTTGTTCACCTCCTAATTGTTTGATGCTTTTATTTTGATTTTACTTTGATGCCTAGCATCTATTATTTATATTTTAAGTTTAATATCAATTTAATTGTATGATTTAAGTTTAAAACCTTTTTAATGGTCTTTTAAAACTTACATTAAGTCTTTGAATTCATCCATTTGATCAAGTTTTAGCCCTTTCATCATACGTTTCATACCACCTTTTGTTTTCATCTGTTTCATCATTTTTTGTGTCATTTCAAAAGATTCCATAAATTTGTTTATTTCGTGGACCTGAGTTCCACTTCCTTTGGCAATACGTTTTCTTCTGCTTCCATTTAATATTGATGGATTTTTTCTTTCCTTTGCTGTCATTGATGTTATTATTGCCTCTATTCTTATAAATTCTTTATCATCTACTTTTACATCTTTTAATTTGTCTGCCCCTGGTAGCATTTTTAAAAGTGATGATACAGAACCCATTTTTTTGATTTGTCTTAATTGTGCTAAATAATCATCTAAGTCAAATTTATTTTTTTGTAGTTGCTTTTCTAATTTTTCTGCCTCTTCTAGGTCTAGTGCTTGTTCTGCTTTTTCTACAATTGACAAAACATCTCCCATTCCTAATATTCTTGATGCCATTCTGTCTGGATGGAATTCTTCAAGTTCATTTAATTTTTCACCAACACCTATGAATTTTATTGGCTTTCCTGTTACTTTTTTTACTGAAAGTGCCGCACCTCCACGAGTGTCACCATCTAGTTTTGTAAGTACAACTCCATCTATTCCAACTTTTTCGTTAAAAGATTCTGCAACATTTACCGCTTCTTGACCTGTCATTGAATCTACTACAAGTAAAATTTCATGTGGCCTTACTGCTTTTTTTACATCTTGTAATTCCTGCATTAAAGCTTCATCTATTTGCAAACGTCCTGCAGTATCTATTATTACTACATCATTTAATTTTGACATAGCTGTATTCATTGCTCTTTTTGATATTCCTATTACGTCTTTGCTTCCTTCTTCAGCATATACAGGAATGTTAAGCTGTGCACCTACTACTTGTAATTGTTTTACAGCTGCTGGTCTATATACGTCACATGCTACCATTAATGGCTTTTTACCTTGTTTTCTTAAATAGTTTGCAAGTTTTCCTGCCATTGTGGTTTTTCCTGCACCTTGAAGTCCAACTAGCATTATTACTGTTGGTGGATTTGGTGAGATATTTATTTTGCTATCTGTTCCTCCAAGTAATTCTGTTAGTTCGTCTCTAACTATTTTTACTACTTGTTCACCCGGTTTTAATGATTTCATTACATCTTGACCTAGTGCTTTTTCTTGAACTGATGCGATAAATTCTTTTACTATTTTGTAGTTTACATCTGCCTCTAGTAATGCAAGTTTTACTTCTCTGAGCATGTCTTTCATGTTGCTTTCTGTAATTCTTGCTTCTCCTTTTATTCTTCTTGTAATGTCTTGAAGTCTAGATGATAATCCTTCAAATGCCATCTTGCTTCCTCCTTTATCTTTTTAGAAGTCTAGTTCTTTGTTTATTTTGTCTATTATTTTTTGCTGTTTTTCATTTATATTTGTTTGTTCTAATTTTTCTATTTGTTCTTTTATTTTGTTTTCTTTTTGCATGAATTTTAATTCTTTTTCATATTCTTGTAATTTGTTTTTTGATTTTACTAGTATTGTTCGTACAGCTTGCCTTGTTATGTTTTCGTTTTCTCCTATTTCTGATAATGATAGGTCTTCATTATAGTATAGGTCCATATATTTTTGTTGGGTTTTTGTAAGTAATTTTCCATATAAGCTTAGTAGTATACTTATTTGTATTTTTTCTTCCAATTTTATCCTTCTTTCTATATGGTTTTGGGCATAAAAAATTCTGTTACTTTTTGGTTAGTAACAGATATTTTGTAAGCTATATCTGTAATACGAATATAGTTTACACTTTTTTTGCTTATTTGTCAAGCTTTTTATTGATTTTTATATTATTTTTAGCAAAAAGAACCGTCCCCAATAGAAAATCCTCTCAAAAAATCTCCCACATTCATCCTCTTAGCATTCTCACCTTGAATTTCCTCCACTGAAATCACACCATCAATAGTCTTAATAAACAATCCTTTCTTACTATCAGCCAAAATAACATCTCCAGCATTCTTGCTCTTCAAATCCATCTCACCTAAAATCTTTCCAAGCTTCTCATCATCCTCATCAAAAGCCCTAACTTTCCAAAATTTAATCTTCTTCCCATTAAACATAGAATAAGCTCCCATAATAGGATTTAAACCTCTAACCAAATTTTTAATTTCTCTAGCATTCTTACTTTGCCAATCAATTTTAGCCATATCCTTAGAAAGCATAGGAGCAACCGTAAAATCCTCGCTTTGAGGAATTCTCTTCACTGTACCATTTTCAATTTCGTCCAAAGTTCTAACCAAAAGATTTCCACCAATTACAGACAACCTATCCCAAAGCTCGCCTGTTGTTTCATCATCTCCAATTTGAACTTCTTCTTTTAAAATCATATCACCAGTATCCATGCCTATATCCATATACATTGTAGTAACACCTGTTGTCTTATCTCCATTAAGCACTGCCCATTGAATAGGGGCTGCCCCTCTATATTTTGGAAGAAGTGATGCATGTACATTTATACAACCATATTTCGGAATATCTAAAATTTCTTTTGGTAAAATTTTCCCATATGCCACAACACATATAACATCTGGATTTAAACTTTTTAGTTCTTCTATAAATTCTTCATTTCCTCTTACCTTTAAAGGTTGATATACTGGTATATTTTTTTGAGTAGCAACTTCCTTTACAGGTGTTGCAATCATTTTCATACCACGACCTTTGGGTCTATCTGGATTTGTTACAACAGCCATTATATTGTGACCTTTTTCTATAATTGCTTTTAGCGATTCGGCTGCAAAATCTGGTGTTCCCATAAAAATTATATTCATATTACTTCAGTCCTTTCTTGCACATTTGGACCGGTTCTTTTTGCGCATGTCACAAAAAGAACCGGTCCAAATGTGCCATTATGCATCAAGTTTAAGTTTTAATCTTTTGGAGAAACATACTCCAAAGTACCCGGCTCAACTAAATCCACAAATAAAACTCCATTTAAATGGTCTACCTCATGGCATACAGCTTGTGCCAATAAATCTTTTGCTTTTAATTTAACCTTTTTGGCTTCTCTATCATAAAACTCAACAACAACTTCAGTTGGTCTAACAACTTTTCCAAATTCATTAGGAAAGCTCAAACATCCTTCTTCACATTCTTTAGAACCTTTTGTTTTTAATATTTTTGGATTTATTAAAACATATGGACCTTTATCGTCATCTACATCAATTACAATAATTTGTTTTAAAATTCCAACTTGAACAGCAGCTAAGCCTACTCCATTAAAATGATACATCGTTTCTAACATATCATCTATTAAACTTTGATTTTTTTCTGCTGTTATGTCATCAATATTTACTTCTCTTGATTTCTTTCTTAATATTTCGTCTCCTTGTTCTCTTATTTTTCTTAGTGCCATTCTTATCTTCCTTTCTTTTTTGTTCGTTTGGGACCGGTTCTTTTATGGACATGTTCTTAAAAGAACCGGTCCCAAAAGAACATTTTTGCCTACATCATATTATTAGGATTAACATCCACACTAACCTTAGTATGCCTCAAATTCATCCCATACACATTTTGTAAGCATTTATTCAAAATAATTGTAACATCCTCATTTACAACACCTTTTGCAATAATTCTCCATCTAATTTTATTTTGAATTTTATCAATAGGTGCTGGCATAGGCTGAAACACATTTATTTGATATTTTTCTAAGCTGGTCTTTAACATATTAAACATATACAAACTTACATCTTCAATTTCCTTTTGACTATCTCCCGAAAATCCAATTAATATTATATCGCAAAATGGTGGATATTTCAACTGTTTTCTTAGTTTGATTTCTGTATCATAAAATAAATCATAATCTTGCGTCTTTGAATATTCAATTGGGAAACTATCTGGATTATAGGTTTGTATTACAACTTTTCCCGGCAAATTCTCACGTCCTGCTCTACCTGCAACCTGTGTAAGTATTTGGAATGTTCTTTCATTTGCTCTATAATCATCTTGGTTTAAAGAACCATCTGCTGCAATTACTCCAACTAATGTAACTTTCGGAAAATGATGTCCTTTTACTACCATTTGTGTTCCTATTAAAATATCTATATTTTCATCTTTAAATTTTCTTAGAATCTCTTCATGCGAATTCTTTTTAGTTACTGTGTCCACATCCATTCTAATTGTAGAAGCACTTGGAAATAGCTTGTTTATTTCTTGTTCTAATTTTTGTGTTCCTGTTCCAAAATATCTTATTTTTGTGCTTTTACATTCTGGGCAAACGCTTACCGGTCTTTCGGTATGCCCACAATAGTGACACTTTAATATATTTTTAGTTATATGATATGTTAAACTTATATTGCAATTTGGGCATTTTAGAGTATATCCACAATCTCTACACATTATAAATGTTGAGTACCCTCTTCTATTTAAAAACAGTATTGTTTGTCTTTTTTCTTTTAAATTTTTCTCCATTTCTGAGTATAACAAATTACTTATCATCGACCTATTTCCAGTCGCAAGTTCCATTTTTAGGTCTACAATTTGAACTTCTGGTAAATTAGAATTATTTGCTCTTTTTGTTAATCTTAATGTTGATATTTTTTGATTTTGTGCTTTATAAAAAGTTCTTAAATCTGGTGTTGCACTTCCAAGTATTAATGGTATTTTCTTTTCTTTTGCAATTTCGTGAGCTACCTCTTTTGCTGAATATCTTGGACTTGATTCAGATTTATATGAGCTATCATGTTCTTCGTCAATTATTATTAATCCTAAATTATTGCATGGTGCAAATATAGCTGACCTTGCACCTATTACAATTTTGGCTTCATCATTTTTTATTCTTTCCCATTCATCATGTCTTTCGCCTATCGATAATTTGCTATGTAATACTGCAATTTTTTCTTTTCCAAATCTTCCTATAAATCTATCTAACATTTGTGGAGTTAGTGATATTTCAGGTACTAAGCAAATTGATGATTTATTCTCATTTAAGGCTTTTTCTATTAATTGTAAATATACTTCTGTTTTTCCAGAACCTGTTATTCCATATAGCAAAAATTCTTCAAATCTATTTTCTTCCATCGTATGTGCCACTTTTAAATATGCTTGTTTCTGTTCATCTGTAAATTCTAGCTTTTTGTTATTATTTACCTTTTTATTTATCAATGGATTTCTATCAATCTTTTTATTTACGATTTTTAAAATTTCTTTTTTTACTAAAGAATTAACCGTACTCCTTGAAATATCAGCAAAATTTTCTATTTCTGGTATTGTTAAGCCTTCATTATTTTTTATAAATTCTACTAACTTTTTTTGTTTTTCTCCTTTTAATTCATCTATATTTATCTCTTCATATGGAATATTTAAATATACAAAATTTATATTTTTATCTTGCACTCTATCTTCTTTATTTTTAGCTCTTGTTCCCGGTGTTAACATTAATTTTATACATTCTGAAACATTACAAAAATATTTTCTTGCCATCCATCTTGCTAATTTTATTTTTTCTGATGGCAAATTTTCTTCTAGTCCAGCTATTGACTTTACTTTATATTCTGTTTTTTCTTTTATTTTTATAATATAGCCTTGTTCTAGTGTTTTGAAGTTTCCAAATGGTACTAGAACTCTACTTCCTACATCTACTATGTCTTCTAACTCTTGCGGTATTTCATAGTCAAATTTTCTGTTTAGGCTTTTTGCTTTGCTATCTATTATTATTTCTGCTATCATTTAAATTCCTTTCTTTTTGGATTTGGGACGGTTCCTTTTCGGAAAAGGAACCGTCCCAAATCAGAAAAATTACTGAAATTTAGTTATATCACTTATCTTCCCAGCAAAATACGGATTATCTTTTCCATCTTCTTTCAAAAATATCGCAAAAGTATCATCTAACACAAATGTTCTTTTTTCCTCAGGTCTTTCAAGAGATGTCTTAGATACCATCATTCCTGCTTCACTTTTTATTTTTCCTCCTGTTTTATCTAATTCAAACTGAATTGTTTGGATAGCTTTTTCAATCAAATACGAATTACCATTTGAAAACAAAAATGGTTTATTTTCAAGCTCACTAAATTCTGCTTTTTCATTTAATTTTATATTAGGAATTTTCACAACTTCCTTTTCTGCTATGCCCTTATTTCCTTTAAAATTCTTTTCTTTTTCCTCTATATTTTTATAAATTTCATTAAATGTTTTTCCTTCCGGATTTTTGCACAATATAACTTCATCTTCTTGTTTTGTCTTTAATTTTATTGCAAAATTATTAGCAGAATCATAATATAATACAGTTACTTGATTTCTTACTTCTTCATTTTCACCTGTTTTTATGCCAAAATATTTTATATCATCATATTGTCCAAATTTTCCATTTTCAAACTCATCAAATACTTTCTCAAATTGAAATTCCTTTTTTAGCATTGCATATAAAAAGTAGTCTTCTTCTGTTTTTCCGTTCCAATCAAAATTGTCTAAAATATCGCTTTTTTCATTAAATTTGTCTTGTATCGCTTTTTCAATTTCTTGTTTTAACGCAGTTGTTGGTGTTCCAATTTTTTTATAATAGTATTTATCAGATATATCTTTTACACTAAACGTTTCTTTGTTTAAATTTTCTACAATTTTTGATTGTGGATTAAATACTATGTCTTGTTTTGCTATGTCATTTTTTAAGTCATTCCATATTAACTGAAATGTTCCACACCATATTGTATTTGTTTGTATTTCATCTTCTAATGATGGCGTAGTTATTATTCCTTCGGTTGTAGTGATAGTTGTATATCTGATTGTTTTATTTTCCTCTTTATTGTTACTGTTTTTGTTTAATTTTACGCAAACTATTGCAATTATTATAAAAATAAAAATAAGAATTGGTATTATTTTTTTCATTTTTTCCTCTTTTCCTAAAGGTATGACCTTTATATTTATTTTTTATATTTCCATTATATATTTATATCTTTTATTTGTAAATACCTATTTTTTATAACATAAAAAAAACAAGTCTAGCTCATTTACTAGACTTGTTTTTTCCTCCGATTACATTAGTATAAAATTATTTTTCTTTCAGATTTTTCCATACCACTTTGTATTTCAGATAAATTTGCTCCTCTACGAATTTCAAGTGGTTCTTTTCCAATAGCAACTACTGCAATCGGTTCGTTGGTTTTTATAGAATTCAAACATTCACATATTGTATTTGATTGTTCTATCCAACCTTTTTCAATAGAATAACAAACTAAACCATAAAATGTTATTCCTTTCATTTCTTTTGTTAATACTGTTCCAATTTTGCATTTGCCTATATTGACTAATTCTGGCCAATACTTCCGGGCAATTTTTCTTGCAAAACCTTCTGTGTTTAGTCCCTCTACATTAACTGCAAAGGCAACACATCTTTCATTCAGAACATTTCCCCCTATCCTGTTGTTAATAATCATTGTTGATATTCCTCCTTCTGAATTAATAATTTATTTTCCAAAACTTGGAAAATATTGCAATGAGTTTGCTTTATATATTTTATCACATTTTATATTATATTGCAATTTTGTTTTTATAAAAAATCCATATTTCCAAGTATCCTGTTACAATTCACAGCCCACAAAATGAAAGGCACCTCAAATAGAGGGGATTAATTTTAATATTCTCTCTATTTGGGGATTTTTACTCATTAATTTCCGACAATATTTCATTCAAAGTATATGTTTTTCCTAAATTGTAACCATTTGTTCAAAAATTTTGAAAAATTTTGAAATAGATATTGACAAATATATAATTTAATAATATAATAAACATTGTCGTTAGGACATATACCAGTTTTATATATGCAGATGTGGCGGAACTGGTAGACGCACAGGACTTAAAATCCTGCGGTTGAATAAACCGTGCCGGTTCGATTCCGGCCATCTGCACCATAAGAACCTCAAGTAGTTCGTAATAGATGCTTGAGGTTTTTATTTATAAAAATGTACAAAGTTCTAACACTTTTCCAAAATTAGAATTTTTATAAAAAGTTAGAAATGTATTTTTTAAGACAGATTACCTAAATAGCGAGTTTTGTAATTTGTTCTTTTTTTATATCTTTTGTATCCAATGCAAGTTTATTTTCGATTATGTTTGTAGATGCCTTTTTATTTTCTATATCTGCATAGGCATATCTTAGTGTATATATTCAGCAAAATGGACTTAATATTGGTGGATTTATTAAAAGATAATGAAATGAATTATACAATAACAAATGGTAAAGTAAAACTAGAAACAAAAATAAAACAGATTAAAAATAATGGTCAATTTTAGAATTTTTTTCTTAAATCATTAACATCTATTCCTAAAACATAAGCAATGCCGATATTTTTATCAGATTTACTTATATCATATTTTTTTCATTTAAGACATTATCATAAATGAATCATATTCTTTCATACTCTAACAAACAATAACTTGTTATTTTATGTGAAATGTGCTATACTGTAAATATGTAAGTAAGTACTTACTAAAAATTTTAGGAGGGCAATATAATGAAAAAACAACAGTTTAATCCAGAAGAATACACCAAGTTAAAGCATAGGGTCGAAGCACTTCAATTACGTGTTAAACTTGATTTTGGTCCAGAGCAAGAAACGGCTAAACGGCTTTTAGCTAAAGTTGAAAAAAAGCTCAAAGTTTATGAAGAAACTCATGAGATTCTTAAGCAACATACAGAAGATTATAGTACAACTAGTTTTGACTTTGAGGATTCATTTGGGGATAAAAAAGCATATAGCTATAGTAGTCAATCATATCATAATGAAAATGAATGGAATCCAAACCAAAATTTTAAATGGAATGTTCATTTTGAAGATGACAAAAATTACTATGAGGATACTCGGTCAGAGGTAGAAATGATTAATGACCTTGGTATCTTATATGCAATTTTTGGAAGTACCTATCAAACAGCATTAAACTACCATTTATATAAAATTCGTTTTAAAAAACAGACAACCAAAGATGGTGCTTTTTATCGTGTTTATTCTGATGTTTACGAAGACAATATTAGAATATGCAAGGACATCATCATTGGCTTCTGGCCTTTCCATTTTGGTGATGACAGATGTGGTGATATGCAGTTTGCCATTATGAGTAAGAATTCAATTGAAAAGTATAATAACGGATGTTCAAATTTATATCTAAGATTACTTGATGGGCTAAAAAACATCTGGAATTTCTACTTTGATAATCAAAATTCTGTACCAATGCTTACTGGATCTGGACAATGTGATATTGAAAGTGATTATCACAGTTCTTTCAATGATAAACTAAAAGTTGAACTCAATCCAGAACAGAGAAAGGCAATAATTGATAAAACAGAAAATGAAATTGACTCTGGTAAAATGAAATATTTAGAGTGCAGAGCATCGAAACGTATGATTATGGCTTACAAGCCATACCAAACATTGATTAGTTTTTTGGAAGAATCTGGTGTTGTCTATGTGGTTGAGTCTTCTGGTGTCTACATTTGGGACTATTATCAAAAGGATTTTGGAAAACTTGTTGGATACGAATATAGCTCATGTAGATATTTTCTATATTTGCTTTAAAATCGCCAGCAAAAAATATTTTTGCATTACAATTGGATGTGCAATTATGTGCATCCAATTGTTTATTGTAATTTGAATATATTAGTTTTTAAATAAATCTTAATTCTACTATTGCAATTTATTATAAATATGATATACTTTAATAAATTGATTGATATTTGTATCAATTGTCACGAGAGCCGAAAAGAGTTGTAGATAACTACGCCAACGGCACCATAATATCAGGTTAGGAAACAAATTTCTAACCTGTATTTTTTTGTGTAATTTCGGCAAAAATGCCAATTTAAAATGTGCTTTGAAGCAGTTCTAAAAAGTTCCAAAAAATATCAAAAAATTTATGAGCATTTTGAAGTAAAAACAACTCTGGTGTGTGGTAGTACAATCCTTGCTTTTGTGTATAAAGCAAGCCATGAATTTGTACTACCGCACAATTCTTAAAGCATAAATTACAAAATTTATACTTTAAACAAAACTTTAGGAAAGTTTTACAAAAAAATTTTAAGTATTGGAGATGATAATTTATAAGAGCTTCATCTTTTCCTTTAAAGATAACTTAATTTCCCTTGGCTCATCAATATCAATTCTCTTGTTATCCACAACCAATTTTGGATTGACCGAACTAATCTCTTTTAGTTTCTCCTCTCCCACTATCGCTTCAATCTCTCCTAAACTACTTTGAATTTTAGAATAAATAGAATTAGCCCTATGTACATCACTACCTAAAAAATGTACCATATTATTTTCTAATAATTTCCTAACAATAATTTGCGCTTTTTCGCCATACATTCCTAAGATACTACCATAATTTGATTGCATAAGAACCCCTTTTTGAATTAAGTCGTATACCAAATTAGGCTCTTTTTGTACAAACGAATATCTCTCAGGATGAGCTAAGACTGGTACCAATTTATATTCTAACATATCATATATAATATCATACATATCCATTGGTTTAGAATTCATAGGGAATTCAAAAAGTACGTAATTGGAATTATTAATACTTGTTGCTTTCCCAGTTTCTAAAAAATCAATGATATTTTTGGATATATAAATTTCGTTACCTAAATATAGCTTTAAATCTATATTTTTCTGATATAAATTTTCTGATAGTGCATTTATCCATACTTTTCTTTCAGCTACATTTACTTCATAATATTCTTCCATATAATGAGAGGTTGATATTACTCCATCGAATCCTGCCTCTTTTGCCTCTTCTAGTAATTTAAACGTTTCCTCAACGCTTTTTGAACCATCATCAACATTTGGAAGAACATGTGAATGAAAATCAATCATTTTCATTATTCTCCTTTTTAAGCTTTTATAGTTTCTTTTTTTCGTTATCTAAATATTCGTTAATTTGTTTTAATATATCATTTGTTTTGTCTAATGATACTTCTTCATTTTGATTTACTATTTCTTCGTTTTTACGAATAAATAAAGGCTCTGAATCTTCTCTTAAAAAGTCTTTACTTTCCATTTCATCCATATCATCTTGATATGGATTTTTATCTACTTGATTATTTCCAAATGAAAAATTTTCTCTTGTAGATTGTGCTTTTGATATATTAGCAACTTTTTTCGATTTTCCAGATAAAATTCTATCTTCTCCATAATAGTAATACTTTTCACCATAGCGTTTTGCTGATATCGGAACTTTGTTTATTATAACTCCAGCAATTTTTCCACCAACATTTTGTATATTTTTTACTACTCTTTCTAATGCATCTTTTTTTGTAATCTTGTGTGCAGTTACTATTACTGTAGAATCAGATATTCTCGATAAGATAACAGCATCTGTAACTAGCTCGCTTGGTGTTCCATCTATTATTATCATATCACAAGAATTTCTTAATGCATCCAATAAACCTATCATTTGAGTTGATACTAAAAGCTCTGATGGATTTGGTGGTACATTTCCTGCTGTAATGACAAATAAATTTTCAACTTCTGTTGGTTGAATATAGTCTGCTACATTTTCTGACAATCTACCATTATTATCCATTTCAACCTGTGATAAAAAGTTTGAAAGTCCTGGTTTTGGAGAAAGTCCAAATATTGCATACTGTCTTCCTTTTCTCATGTCTGCATCTATTAAAACAACCTTTTTTCCCGCTTGGGCAAATGTAACTGCTAAGTTTGATGCAACCCAACTTTTTCCCTCTCCTGGGAAAGTTGATGTAACTGTCAATACTTTCATTTTTTTGTTTACATCCATAAATTGTATATTTGTTCTTAGTGTTCTAAAAACTTCTGAAATAGGAGATTTAGGATTTTTATGTGCTATTACTTCTTTTTTCATTTTCTTTTACCTCCTTTTTCGTTTCCAAAGTTTTCTATATATGGAATAGTTACAAGTACTGGTAAACCTACTCCTTTTTCAACATCTTCTGGTGTTTTTACTGTTGTATCTAACATATTAGCAATTAAAACATACATTATAGATATTACTAGTCCTAAAAATCCAAATATCATTATGTCCTTACTATGATGTATATTTGATGGCGTATTTGATACTTCTGCCTCATCTACTATATATATATTATTTATATTATAGATATCTGAAACCATTCCTGAAAATATTTTGGCTATTTCATTTGCTATTTTTGCTGAATATGCAGCATTTGCATTTGTTACAGTAATTTTTATTACTTCTGTATCTTCAACAGATTTTACTGTTACATTTTTTCTTAATTCATCTTCATTTACATCTATTCCTAAATTTGATATAACCTGTCTTAAAACTTTACTACTTTTTACAAGTTCACTATATGTTGATACTAATTTTGAGTTTAAAGTTATATCTGTTGTTGTTATTGAATTTGTGGCATCTGAGCTTGTTGATGGCTCTGAACCTGTAAGTACAAGTGTTGTTGATGAACTATATTTAGGAGTGGTAAAGCCATATGTATAAATTACTCCTACTCCTGTTACTATAAGTACAATTACTATTATTTGAAAAATTTTGCTCCAAAATAAGCTTAATAATTCTTTTAAATCTAATTCTTCCATTAAATTTCTCCCCTAATTAATTTTCTGGTGTATATTGGTCTTTTTCTCTTTTTGCTTTACGAATGCTTTTTATTATTCCATAAATTATTATCATTGTAATTCCCAAAGCCAATAATATACTACCAGTTTTTAATACTTTTCCTATCATTTCATTTAAAATACTTTGCAATACATCAGATATCCCGTTATTTAGCAACTTTATTGTATCTACTTTTATGTTGGAACCAATATATTTTTTTGCTAATACCAAAATCAAACCATCAATTATAAATGCCACACCAATTTTTGAAATAATTCTATAAATTCTTCTTATTGTTAATAAAATTAATAATATAACTGAAACACCTATAATTATCATCATTGCTTTTTTGGATAAATCGATATATTTATTTATTTTTTCTATTGTTTCATGTATCTTTTTTTCATAATTGGTATGTAAAATTGTTGTTTCATATTCTTTACAAATTGTATCAACAAAAGTGTCTATAGATTTTTGTTCTGAACTAGAAATTTTTCCATTCAAAGAATTATTTATATTTTCATTTAATTTTTCTTTAATTTCTTTTGTATCTATCTTTTCATCCATACCATTATATATATTGTTTAAAATTATTTTGGTATCTTTTTCTATTTTTTCTTTTGATACTATGTCTTTTAATACATCTTCATCAAGACCTGATTGATGTATATAATTTTCAAAATTTGATTCAGTTTCTTCATATATTTTATCATAATACTGTTGAGTTTGTAATTTAGATATTATATACCCCTTATTTAAGATAGAAGTTGAAAGTATATTTATTACAACTAATCCAAGTATAGCCAATGCTAATATTGTAGCCACTATATATTGTATTATTTTCTTTGCCACTATTCTTTCCTCCTAATTTTCTAATTCCGCATATACTACATATCTTTGTGTTGCATATCCTATATTGTTAAATGGATAACACGTATATACCATTAAAATTTCTTTGTCTTTTTGAATTGGAAGTTTATCCACATCAGTTTCTTTTATTAATTGCATATCATATATTTTGTATTTAAAATCTCCATAATTAGTGGTAACCTCTATCTCATTCCCTTTTTGTAATTCTGAAAATCTTCTAAACATTTTTTTTGAGTTATGCCCCATATATATTATTGAGCCACCTTCTCCTGGAAAATAGCTTCCACTTGAATGTCCTACTCCTTTTTTTAGAACATCTAAACTATCACCGTAATATACAGGAAGATCTACATCTATTTTTGGTATTTTTATATTTGCGTATTTTGTTCCATATTCTGGATAATTTTTTAATTTATCATTATCATCTACCACTGTTTCAACAACTTCATTTCCGTTACTGACTCCAATTGATACTTTGCTTATTAATGACATATTTTCTTCTATTTTAGCCCCAAATAGAATATATCCTATACCTATCAAAAGTGCAGTAATAAATAAAGCAACTATTAATTCTATAATAGTTGCTTTTATTGCATTTCTTGCTAAATTATGCATTAGCTAATTTCTTTCTAGCAACTGCTACTGAAGCTAGGGCTATAACTGCTATTGAAGAAACAACTAAAACCATATTATTATTTCCTGTGTAAGCAAGTTTTCCATTGTTATTAGTAACTGTTTCAATTAATTTTCCGTTTTTGTATATTTCAACAGAACCAGATTTGTATGTTAAAGTAACACCAACAATACTTGCAGCTTGATTAGCAATTGATTTTATTTCAGCTTTTTGTTCTTTTGATAATTTATTGAAGTCTGTTACTCCAGCATTATCCATTACTTTTGCAGCTTCATTAGCTTTTGCAACTATTGCATTAGCTTCTGATTCTGTAACTGGATAATCAGCTAAGTATCTTTCAATTTTTACTTTATCAGCTTTTGTCATACCATATTTAGCTCCTATATTGTATAGTGTTTCAGCTAAATTGTCGTTTGTTGTTGCATTAACTCCTGTTACGGCCATTAATACTAAAGCAATTGCTAAAATTGAAATTGTTAATAGTTTTTTCATAATTAAATCCTCCCTTTTTTATTATGCATTCATTATATCATTTTTGCTCTTTTTAGGCAATAGTTTTTTCGATATTTTTTATGCTTTTTTTATTATTTTGTTTGAATTGATTTGTATCTTATTAAACAACCAATTCCTATAATTAAAATCATAAATACAGCTAGTGCAATTCTTCCTGTTCCTGTCTTAGGTAAAACTGATGCTGCTTTTGAATTATTGCTTGTACCATTTTTTTTAATGCTTTTATATTCATTTGAAGTATTGTTTGGTACTGGATTTTGTATATTGCTATTTGTTTGATTTTTACTTTCATTTTGTGTAGCAGTTTGGGTTGTGTTTGTGTTTTCTGTAGTATTATTTTTGTCATCATTTTTTGGTTCTTCAGCTTTTGCTTCTATTTGCAATGTTGCTTCTTTTGTGTACGAGAATTCTTGGTTGCCATTTGCAGTTAGTAAAACATTATTTAATTTTACTGTTGTGTTTCCTACTGGAGCATCATCTTTTAAAGTTAATGTTATTTTTGCAATTTCCTTATTTGATTCTCCTTTTGTTCTTGTTTCTCCTATCAATCTTTTTGTTGATTCTGTGTATTGTGCTGTCCAATCATTTAATCCTTCTATTGTAGCTGAATTAAACACATTACTATCATACTCAAGAACTGCTTCATATCCCATCATTGCATTTTCTGGAATTCCTACAAAGTTTCCTAATGATATTGTATATGTTACTGTTTTGGTTCCTTGTGTTACTTTGCTATCTCCAGAAAAGTTAAATACTACACTTGCTCCTGTACTATTTTCTGCGGCATATACTGTTTGGTACATAAGTATTGCTATTATTAATATAATAAAACTTGTTACTATTTTTTTCATTCTTTTGTTTTCCTCCCTCTCTTTTTATATACCTGTTTTTATTTTAACATTGTTTGAGGGTTATGACAAGATTATTTATTTTTCTTTTTTGTTACAGTTTTGTTACAACTTTATTACATTTTTTTATTTCTACTATTTTCTTGCTTTATATTCTTATTTATCAAGCAACCATTCTAAAACATTTTTTATTTTTATTCCATCTTCATTAGAAACAGGTATTTTATCTGAAGTTAATATTATTTTTTCATAATTATCATTTATTTTCCTTAAAGATCGTAATTCTCTATCTAATATTTTTGTGTCATTCTCATCAATTCCTTTTAAAGTATCAGTAACTTGGACATATAATCTTCCTTCATTATTTATTGCTACAAAGTCCACTTCATATTCATCTATTTTTCCTATATATACATCATAACCTCTTCTTAAAAGTTCAAAATAAACCACATTTTCTAATATATGACCAAAATCTCCTATTTTTCTTCCTAGCATAAAGTACCTAAAGCCTAAATCAGAAACATAATATTTTCCTTGAGTCTTTAAATATTCTTTTCCTTTTATATCATATCTTGAAGCTTTATATAAAAAGAAACTTTCTGTGAATCCTTCTAGATATCTTTCAACTGTTCTTACATTTATATCTTTACCATCACTTATCATAGTATTTGCTATATTATTTGTAGATACAAGACTTCCTATATTATCCATAGCAAAATTGGCAACATTTCTGAGCATAGTTTCATCTTGTATTTTCTTTCTTGTCATAACATCTTTTATTATTATATCATTATATACACTACTTAAATACATACTCACATCATCTTCAGTATCTAGTGATGTAATATATGGAAGAGAACCTAATGAAATATATTTTTGATATAGATCTTCATTATTTAAATCTTTATAGGCTTCTTTATATTCTTTAAAAGATAATGGTAACATTTTAACTTCTATATATCTTCCAGATAAAAGTGTTGCAAGTTCACTTGATAATAGATTCGCATTTGAGCCTGTTATATACAAATCAACATTTTTCTTTATATATAAGCTGTCCACTGCTTTTTGGAATTCATTTATTTTTTGAACTTCATCTATAAATATATAATATTTTTTCTTTTCTTTTAATTTATCATTGATATATTTATATAAAGTCATATAATCTGTTATAAAGTTATACTCTAAATCTTCTAAATTGATACTTATTATTTGACCTTCTTCTACTCCATTTTCTTTTAAATAATCTTGAAACATTTCAAGTATAGTAGATTTCCCACATCTTCTTATTCCTGTTATAACTTTTATCAATGCTTTATCTTTAAATCTCTTTAATACATTTAAGTATTCATCTCTACTTATCATAAAAAGTACCTCCTTTTTCTATTTAAATTATACATCATTTCAGTGCAAAAGTAAAGTTTTTGTATTGTGCTACAAAAACTTTTTATTTATTTGGCTTTTTTGTATCGTACTTTATGCTATAAAAAATATTTAACAAATTATTTTATACGCACCTATATCATATTTATAAAAACTTATAATATCATTATATTCATTTTTTATAATATTAATAATTTATTTTTAATTTAATGATTATTTGATATTTACTATTTATATTATTTTAGATAATATAAAAGCAGAGCTTAAATCTACTCTGCTATGAAAAGATGCAAACTCTTCTAGTTTACATCTCTTTCTAAGGCTATAAGCCTCATTCTAATTAAATCCTTAATACTAATATCTTTACCATCTAAATTACAATCGGCAGCAAGTAAGCTATTTTCATCTAAGTTATTTCTTTCAAGTAAATACTTTCTAAGCATAACTATATCTTTAATATTTACATCACCATCATTATTAATGTCACCACTAACAATTAATGTATACTCCTCACCAGTAGATTTTCTTAATTTATCTCCTGTTGCAATTTTATCATTATCTGAAATTAAAGTATTATTTCTGTAAATACTATATTCTCCAGACATTTTTAATTTCTTTCTGAAGGTATCTTGATTAGTATTGTTTTTAATATTTAATATATTTCCATCTTTTATTTGATATTTCTCATCTGGATTTTCAATTATTGTAAATTCAACTGATGTTTCGTTTCCAGCTAAGTCTTTCGCAACTAATTTGTAGAATCCTTCTCCTGTTATTTCTGAATTTAGTGTATATCCTTGTACTTCTTCTGAATCGAAATATAGTTTAACCTCATTTAGGTTATCATCAGATATTTTAGGTGTTACTTTTTCTATATATTGTTTTCCATCTTCCACATCTGTAATAGTTGGAGGTGTTTTATCTATATTGTCAACCTTTGCTGTTAGCTGTAATTCCGCACCTTTTATGTTTAATTCAAATGTAAATTCTCCATTTTCCTTAAATGTATACGATTTTTGATTTGAATTATTTTTTACGTTTACATCAAAATTTGAATTTACTGTTGCTACTACATCTTGATTTGTTAGATTTACTTCCGAGTAATCTATTATTGCAGGATTTCTTGAGATGTCAAATTCTACTGATGTTTGATTTTCTGCTGAATCTTTGGCAACTAGTTTGTAATGCCCATCTTCTGTGATTTTGGTATTTTGTTGATAGTTTTGCACTTGATTGTTGTCTTTGTATAATAGTACTTCTTTTAGATTTGTATCACTTGCCTTTGGTGTTACTTCTGATAAGTATAGTCTATTGTTTTCTACTCCTTCTATTGTTGGTGCTGTTTTGTCTATGTTGTTTACTGTTGCTGTTTGTTGGAATGTTTGTCCTTTTATTGTGTAGTCGAAGGTGAAGGTTCCGTTTTGTGTGAAGGTGTAGGCTTTGCTGTTTGAGTTGTTGTTTATTGTTATTTGTGCATTTGTTCTTAGTGTTGCTGTTACGTTTTGGTTTGTTGGGTTTGTTTCTGAGTAGTCGATTGTTACTGGGTTGTTTTTGATGTATTCGATATCATATTGTTTCATTAATTGATATGCCCATAATGTTTCATAATATGCTTTTATATTATTAAAATCATTTTCATTAGAAACATCTGGTGTAATTTTTTTATAATATTCCTTTCCTTCATTTTCTAATTTATAAATTGAACTTGCTTCGGTTTCATTATAAAATTGTCCTATCTTCTCAAATTCTTTTATATTTTTTTCAATATCTGTTTTTTTATTATAATTAATTACTTCGCCTTTAGATGTACTTAATAACTTCTCAGCTTGAACACTAATATCTAATATATCAGAAAGCATTTGTACAACTTCTTCATTATTTATCAAATTATTGTTTTCTTTATATACATTTGTTATACTTTCGCCATTTTGATAAATTTTTTCTATTAAATTAATAGTATATTGATTTGTTACAGGTTCTTTTAGTTCTAGTATTTTCTTTGATTCTTCTTTTATTTGTTCTGTCTTTTTTCTAATTTCCTCTAAATTTTTAGAATCCAATTTTGTTTTATATTTTTCAATAAAATAGTCACTTTTTTCTTCTATATTTTTGTAAATATTATTATATAATTCGTCCTCTTTTAAATTATATATTAATATTGGCTCCTGAGATATTTCTAATGTTCCATTGTTTTCTATTTCGTTGCCATATATGTCAGTTGCTTTGTAATTTGTGTAAGGTATGTAACTTTTTTTAGAATTGTTATATACTAATGCTATTTTTTGTTCATTTTTTGTATATATATTTGCGGTTGTATCTCCTAATTCTATCTTTTTATTATATTCTGCATCTTCGAATAGTTCATAGTATTTTTTTATAAATTCATAGTTATTTGATTTAAAAACATTTTTGTTTTCAATATTATCCATTTCTGCTTCATTCAAAATATTCCAATCCGAATTTACTTCAAATTTCAATTTGTTAAAGCATTCTCTATTGTAATAATCTCCGTCATCATTTAGTAATTTTGTATCATTGCTCAAATATAACTTATTATTATCGGATAATATACATTTTTTATACTCACTATCTGTGATTTTTGTATATGTAGTCTTGTATTTTATCCTTCTTGAGTTATAAAATATATTATTACTTATTTCTATGTCCGTATCGTTAACAGGAATTGCCCATAACACCATTTCACCCGATTTTTCTTTATCAACTCTTACGTCATATCCCCATCCTCTTCCTTGGTTTATCGAAAGATTATTTAAGAATTTTTGAAACCTTAAAAAAATCCCCTTGTAAGTATACTGTTGATCTCTACAGAATGTTTCGTATGTATATGTACAGTTTATAAAGATATTATCTCTACACACATTATTTTCAAATCCACTATTATTTCCATTTCCCTGCATAGTATATCCCGCATCATATATATTTTTAAAAATACATTTTTCTACAAGAGTATTTTCTGCATTATCCCAAAACTCTAATCCATTTCCATATCTTGTAAAAGAACTTGCTATTTGTACACTTCCGCCTATATTTTGTATTATACAGTTTCTAACAATGACATTAGAAATCACCTCACTATTCTTTTTTACAATTCCGTGTGCACCCGTACATTGAACATCTATATTTTCTATTAAAGTATTAGATGATAATCTAACCAAATCTATTCTACTAGCCAATTTAATTTGTCCCAATTTATCTGTTGGATTCTGATTACATTTTATATACAATTTACTATCTTCACAATAAAAGTCATACTCATCTATTAATAAGTCTTTGCTTTTTTTTCTAGCGCCATATATCGTTCCATTTTCACTCTCTAAAAAACCAATATTATATGTTATATTCCCAAAATTTCCTATACCATAAAAATTTCCATTCTTCGATAAGTCTATTTGGTATAATCCATCTTTATATTCCCAACAATCTCTATTTTTTAATATATTAGCCCCACTTATAATAGGTTTTTCACCATCACCATAGCTTCCAATATAAAATAATGAGTTGTCACTTTTATTCACAGAAAAACTTATTATTCCATAAAATATATCTCCGCTCTTAAATAGCACTCTATCATTACCTTCAAAATTTTTTTTATTTGCTTCACTTAAAGACATTGGATCATTAATATTAGTTCCATCACTCGAGGTTCCATCTCTAGAAATATAATACGTCGTTCCTGTTCCTGATTCATTAAATTCTTCTTGTTTAATTGTTTCGCTTCCTTCGTTTTTTTCAAATTTGCTATCCAAATTGTTTACTATATACTGCGAAATTGATATAACTATCCCAAGCACAAAAGTGCAAATACCAATCAGTTTTATTGTATTTATTAATTTTTTTGCCTTTTTCTCATATCTTTCGACTTTTTTATTCATATTTTCCTCTCTTATATTTTATGCTTATAGTATATTACAACCTTTTCTTTTTGTAAATGTCTATATCAAAAATGTTACAGAAAAGTTAAATTTCTGTAACATTTTTATTTTTTATTTTATTTTTTACATTTTGTAATAAATTTATAAAAAATTCATCTTTTGTAATGTATAAACCAATTATATATATACATGTACCAACCAATCCTTGTACAACTATAGAAACAAAATTATTTTTTATAAATATTCCTATAAATGTAACTACTATAAACATAGTCAATCCAACTATAATATATTTTTTTGATATATTTATACATTCTTTTAAATTTATGTCTTTTCTTACAAAATAAATCTGTATTGCTGTAACAATGCTTTCCGCTATTACGGTACCTACAGAAGCCCCAACTGCTCCCAGCTTCCTTATAACTATAGAATTGACTATAAAGTTAGTAATTGCACCACACGTAACTGATATTGTAAATTCTTTTTGTCTTTTGGTTGGTAATAAATATTGCGAACCTATTACATTGCTTAACCCTATTATTAATAATATTGGGCTTATAACTTTCATAATGATCGAAACTTTTTCATATCCATCCCCAAAAAATACAGGTACAAATTTATCTGAAACTGCAATAATTCCAAATATCATTGGTATTGAAATAATATATACAAATCTAAAAGATTTCTTCATATATTCTTTTATTTGTTTCATATCCCCATTTGCAAATGTGTTTGCCATTCTTGGTATCATTACCGTTCCTAAGGATGTTACAATTGTTAATAATATTTTTATAATTTTTTGTGCTTGGTCATAATAGCCCACTTCAGATTTATCATTAATTATTACTCCAATCATAACTTTATCTAGTAATGTATATATCTGTATGGCTATTTGTGGTATAAATAAACCAATTGTTGCCTTAAAATGTTTTAATGGCTGTAGTTCTTTAACTCTTATTCTGTCTAAAGATCTAGGTATATATAACCACAAGGATAAATTTCCTATAAAATTAGATATAACATAAATTATAAAATATTTTGCTAAATCTTCTTGTTTTTTAACTAATAAAAAAATCAAAGCGATACTTACAAGTTTCACCAATGTATTTCTAAATACTGTTTTTCTGAAATCTTCCATTCCTTGAAAATACCACGATATATCCAAACCTGTTGCTATAATTTCGATTAATAGTATTCTGTAATACATCTGATATTGCGTTCCATTTACATATACAAAATAATATATTATCATAGAAATCGATAATGTAATAAACCTTAATATTAACACTTCCAAAAATATTTTACTTCTTTTTTGCTTATTCTCTTGAACATATGCTATTTCTCTTTGTGCATACATTGATATGCCTAAAGATCCAAATAGTATAAAATACGTTACAATTGATAGTGTATAACTATATATTCCTATATTTTCAGCACCTAATACTCTTGATAAATATGGAGTTGTTATTATTGGTAATAATATTATTAATATCTGATACGCTAAATTATATATATAGTTTTTTGCTATGCTTTTCTTAGCCATTTAATTCTCCTTTTACACATTCAAGTGCTTGCTCTATAACTTTATCCATATCGTAATATTTATATTGTCCTAGTCTTCCGCCAAATACAATATTTTTATCTTTATTTGAATACTCTTTATATTTTCCGTATAAAGAATTATTTTTTTCATTATTTACTGGATAATATGGTTCTTTTTCTTTTGTCCACTTATCTGGATATTCTTTTGTAATTACAGTTTTAGATTGTGTTCCATATTCAAAATGTTTATGTTCTATTATTCTTGTATATGGAACTTCATATTCTGTATAATTTACCACAGCATTTCCTTGATAATTTGATTCATTTAAAACTTTTGTTTCAAACCTTAAGCTTCTGTATTCAAGTTCTCCAAACTTATAATCGTAAAATTTGTCTATTGGTCCTGTAAATATTATTTTATTAGCTATCTTTTCTAATTCTTCTCTATTCTCAAAAAAATCGCAATTTAATCTTACATCTATTCCTTTTAACATTGTATTAACTATTTGAGTATATCCTCCAATAGGAATTCCTTGATATTTATCATTAAAATAATTATTGTCATATGTAAATCGTACAGGTAATCTTTTTATTATAAAGCTTGGTAATTCAGTTGCCTTTTGTCCCCATTGCTTTTCTGTATATCCTTTTACTAGTTTTTCATAAATTGTTCTTCCTACTAAACTTATAGCTTGTTCTTCTAAATTTTTAGGCTCTATTATTCCTGCTTCTTCTTTCTCTTTTTCAATTCTATTCATTGCCTCTTTAGGTGTATACACATTCCATAATTTGCTAAATGTATTCATATTAAATGGCAGATTGTATAATTCTTCCTTATATCTTGCGATTGGAGAATTCGTGTATCTATTAAACTCAGCAAATTGGTTTATATAATTCCAAATTTCTTTACTATTTGTGTGAAATATATGTGCTCCATATTTATGAACATTTATGTCTTCTATACTTTCTGTGTATATATTTCCAGCTATGTGTGAACGTTTATCTATTACTAAACATTTTTTTCCTTTTTTATTTGCTTCATATGCAAATACTGAACCAAATAGGCCTGAACCAACAATTAAATAATCATATTTCATATCCATCTCTCCTTTACTTTACTATAAATATTAATACATATGTTTCCTATTTATTTCTTTCCTGTCTATTTTCTCAAAACAATTTAAATTTATTTCTGATTCTATAAAAGCAATCATTACAACATACAAAATCCATACACTTGAGGAAAGAGGTGAAACCGTATATAACATTGTAATAATCATCGCACAAAACATTTTTAGTAAATTTGATATTGATTTATCTTTAATATAGAAACTTTTTCTAAAAATATCTATTGTTAAAATTCCTATGGCAATTATACCTAGACTTCCATACTCAAAGAAAAAGCCATAAATTCCTATATCCACCAAATAATAATTATATTCACTTGCAGCATTTATTGGAGACTCTAAATATTTTTCGTTAGTAATTCCTCCTCCCATAAAAAAAAATTCATCGTCAATAAGAGCCATATAATATCTTCTTCCTTCATTTCTTATATATGAATCTCCATCTTTATTCACATCCTCAAATAAATTTCCTAACATTTGATTCACTATATTAGTTTCAAAGGCAATTCCAATTATACCCAACCCTATTATAGCCAAAGCTATTTTATTTACTATCTTTATTTTGCTAAATACCAATACTTCTAAAATTGCAACTGACAAAATACATGCCATAAAAATTCTGGTCTGTGAAATTATAAAAACTGCTATTAAGATTAATATTATTGGTAATATTCCATATAATACATCCTTTTTATCCTTTAATATTTTATAAAGGTTATATGCAAAAACCATTATATATAATGGTGAAGCCGCATGTAGCAAAATTCTATCTTTACCTAATCTTGCTGTTCTTAACAATTTTAATATTTCAACTTTATCCTTTATTAATTCTTGTATAATAATTATTATTATTGAAATTGTAATGATTCTAGACAGGTATTCCATAATTACTATTTTTTCTTGTCTATCCTTCTTTAAGAATCTAATAAAAGGAAAAACATACATAATAACCAATATATATCTAAATGAATATATCCCCCTAATAATAGGTTGATCATATCTTAGCTTCGCTACCATAATACTAAAAGATAATAGCAATAAAATACTTAAAACATATGCAACAATGCCAATACACTTTTTAGAAATTTTATATTTTTTTTCTTTTATATATCTTATCGTTTCCATTCCACAACATACCAATCCAGCAATTAGTCCAAAATCCGTTAAACCTCCTTGCATTTCTAACCCATTAAACAGTGAGAAGGCATTTGTGTATGCCAACATAATTATTACAAATGTATATCTAGTGGAAAAAAAACCAACCAGTGCGCAAGCAACATACAATATTACTTTTATACTTTCCATTTTTTCTGAAAAGAAACTTATTAATATTAATACAAAAATTGTCACTAGTGTCATCTTGTTTATATCTTTTTTTCTTTTTCTTTCTAACAACATATTAAAATTCTCCTGGTTCTACAGTTTTTCCTTTTTTCTCAGTGTATCCATCATAGAAAGCTCTACTTATAACTTTAATGTTTTTTCCTTTTCTCTTTATAATAGCTTTTCCCATTAAATTAATATATAATAAAATAGGAGTTAAATATTTTACAAAAATATTTTCGCCGTATTTTCTACAATACAAAATATCATTCCTATATGCATAATAGTCTTTCCAATTCATTTGTCTTTTTTTATCATTTGTAGGAATAATTTGTTTATGTAAAGTTGCATTCTTTATAAATTTTATTTTAGTGAATTTAACCGCTCTCGTTGCGTAGTCTGTATCATCAAATTGAATAAAATATGTTTCATCTGGCAGTCCTATTTTATCAATCAATTTGCAATTTATTAATGGTCCTTCAAACGGCATATCCACCACATCTACATAATCTTTGTCATTTATTTCATTATTATAAAGAATCTTTTTTTTATGCATAAAAATTTTAAAAGGATTTTTTCTATCTATTTTTATACAAACTTTATCGTTAAAATTTTCATCTGTTCTATTTGGTATAGTAATCATAGCATTTTCACTTTGATATTTCATTAAATTTTCTAAGCAATCAGGTTCTGGTAAAACATCATCATCCATAACCCACACATACTCAAATTCTTTCATAGAATTTATCATTCTTAACCCTTCATGAAATCCCTTTGCGCCTCCTTCATTCTGGTTATTTTTATAATAATAATAATCTATACTATTATTTTTTTTCATTATAACTTCATCTTTTACTATATAATCTATAATATTCATTTCCTTCAATATGTCAGCTGTGCCATCTGTGCTGTTATTATCAAAAATAAATATTCCAGAAATTTGTTCCTTTAGACAAATTAAGCTATCTAATAATTTTTCTAAATTTTTTTTTCTATTAAATGTAACTATTAATATACATATATTTTTTTTCATAAAAATTCCTTCCTAATCCATTCATAAAAAACACAATAATAAATACTTTGAACCTGCATGTTTTTCTATATAGTACTTGCTGAAATTTTCTAAAAAAATATTTCCGATAAGTACTATTTTTCATTTAGTAATTTTACATATTCAGATTCCAAACTCCTTATTGTATTTTCTATTGTAAACCTTTTCGCTGTAGATTGTGCATAATCTATTATTTTATTTTTTTTATATTCATCCAACATTATAATTTGTTTTATAGCTTTGACCAAATTTTTAACGTTTACATCATCTACCAAAATACCATTTTGATTGTTATCTATAATTTCTGGTAACCCTCCTCTTTTAAATGTAATAGGTATACATCCTCTAGCCATCGCCTCCACAACTGATATTCCAAAACCTTCTTCCCAAATGGAAGGGTACACAAAAATATCCGCTAAATCAAGCCATTCAATTACATTAGATTGTCGTCCAACAAATCTAATTCTATTACTTAAATTTAATTCAGTAGACAAATTTATAAGTTTTTCTTTTTCTTCTCCATCTCCAACAATTACCAAATACGCATTTTTATTTTCTTTTCTTACATCTGAAAAAGCTCTAATCAATAAATCTACACCCTTAACATAAGATAATCTCCCAACAAAGGTTATATTTATTTCTTTTTTTTCATTTCTTATTGATTTTTTTTGACTAAAGAATTTTTCATCTATCCCATTATATATAATAGATCTACTTTTATTTTTTATATTAAATTTTATATCAAAACTTTTTTCTACTGCTCTCGAAATAAATATTAATAAATCAGAACAATTAAATGCTTTTTGCATCATCGTCCTTATTAATATTCTATTAAATATTCCCTTGTCATTACCAAAAGCATATTGATCAAAACAAGCATGTAAATACCTTACATATTTCAGATTTGGTAATCTTTTTTTTAGCATTATATAAATTAGATTACAACTTAAGCCACCATGATGTACTGTTATAATTTCTATTTTTTCATTAATACAATACTTAACTAGGTACTTAACTATTTTATTTATGTTTTTATTGTATTTTTTTAGCGAAAATATTTTTTCATTTTCTTCACTTAAGCTTTTAAAAATTTCCCCTTCATCAAATAAGCAACATATTCTGTTGTCAAAATTCGACCTTAGGAATATATCCTTACATAAAACTTCAATTCCGCCCGTTCCTCCTGTTGCAAGTAAATGTAGTACTTTCATATTTTTTTCCTCTCAAAATTGTCTTAATTAATTTTCCTAATTTTTTTTCTTATACTCATTGGTGTACACTGCTTTATTATGTCTTTTATGCTTATAACATTCTTTACTTTATTATTTTTTAACTTTTTAATTAAATTTATGACATAATGAGATCTATCATTAGGTCGTTTTGTAGGTTTGCACAACGGTTGGGTATATTTTATAATCTCATTTATTTTAATTTCTTTTATACACAAATTATCTTTTATTTCATTCATCGCTTCTTTTCCATTTGTTGTATTAATCAATACTAAAGAAACCCCATTTTCATCATATAATTCTGGATATGCTTTACCTACTCCCCATAAGTCTCCAATTGTAATATCTGAAATTCTTTCCATTTTTGTATATTTACAACTATAACAAGCTTCCATTAATGTATTTCCTCTTAAAAATGATTTTATATATATATCTGTATCTCCATATAGATACTTATCTCTACCATTTTCAAAACTAACCTTAGGAATATATCCTAATTCCCAAATAGATTTTTCTTTATTTCTAAAATCATACTTTTTTACTTTCGATTTTTCTCTTTTTTCCAACCAATTTATATATTCATTAAACAACCTTTGACTTGGAACCCCATGGCATAATAAATCAACTAATAATAAGTTATTATAGTCTTTTCCAAGATAATTTTTTAATCCTCCAATTTGACACGGTGTTCCAATGTATAAAACTAACTTATTATTAAGAAGATCCTCTTTTACAAGTCCAAAAATTTCACTTGTATCACTTTGCAAATATTTCGATCCCTTGAGTCTATATAATTCATCTAGTTTATCTATTCTTGTCTGTTTCAATTTAAAATTTTCATAAAAACTAGCTCCATAAACAATTCCACAATTGCTCAAAACATATTGAGCCAATGCTGAAAATACTCCGCCAGATGAACTTGTCTTTTGTTCTGTTTTATTTTTGTTTTTTATTGCATATACATTTAATTGATTAAATTCTTTGTTAGTTTCAATACAATTTAGCTGTGGACAATTTTTATAACATTTTTCGCATTTTATACATTTCTCTTTATTTATTCTTGGTTTATAAAATCCCTCTTCGTCTTCCATCATATCTATTGCCTTTACAGGGCATATTTGCTCACACGTTTTACAACCAGTACATTTATAATTCTTATTCAATAAATCTATAGTTCTATTGTCTTTACCTATAATAGCATTTCTTAATAACGCTATTGATTTTTCTCTTTCTTTTTCAATAACTTTATTGCATTCCGTAAAATCTACATCCTTATTTATAAAAGAAAAATCATCATATTTCTCTAATATCTGTTTTTGTAATCCTGTTAAATTTAATATACTTACTATTCTAGTACTAGTTTTTCCTGGCAAAATATCAACAAATTTTTTATTAAATATAATAGAAAATACTGTTGCATGAAAAGAATCGGTTAATATATATTCGGCATTTTGAAATAATGATAAAAATTCATATTGATCTGGCAAATAAATAAGTTTACCGCTTCTGGTAATATGATAGATTGATGGGCTAATCCTTAGAAGTTTTAATCCTGCTTTCTTCGCAAATTCTTTTGCGTATTGATCAAATTTCTTATTATCATGTAATTGATATACCAATACATATTTATTATACTTTAGCTTAACCTTATTAGCAAGTTTTTCCCATTGTTCTTTATTTAATAATAATGTTGGATCAAGAACCTGTTCCACATTTTCAAAACCATGTTTCTCTAATATTTCTTTAGCAGTATCTTCTCGCACAAATATATCACTATAATTTTTTAATAATTCTTCTATATTTTTTTCTAAATTTCCATCTATTTTTTCTTTTCCAAAACTTGATGAATATGAAATACATTTTTTCTGTTTATTTTCAATAAATTTCAAGAAATATGCCTCATCATATTCCAAAGTTCCTATTTTTCCCCATATTTGATCACTTCCAGAGCAATATACATCTGCTTCCGGAACATTATCTTTCAACTCTTGAATATTACCATACACTAAATTGCTTTCCTTTAAAAAATTTTTTCTATACTTTTCAAATTTCTTATACATTTTAGCATAATTTGGGGTTTGGATAATCTTATAAATTGCTCTTGTTATAATATTTTTATCCCATTTTTTTCCCTTAATCAAAGAGTTAACTAAATTTCTGTATCTTTCTTCATATCTGGTATAATTAATAATTTCAGATTCAAATCCCATTTCCTCTATGGTTTTTTGTGTTGCATACGATTGTAATAATGAACCATAATTAGGAACCGAATGTCTAGTAATTATATCTACTTTCATATTTCACCTTTCCTTTATAATATCTCCTACTAACCTTCCTAAAACCTTTATTGAAAACTTCTCTTTATAAAGTTCGTATTCATTATCCGCAATTTCATCATAAAATTCTTGATTTTCAAACAAACTGTTAAGAGCATTTAATAGTTCCTCTCTCTTTTTCTTTATTATAATACCCGTTTTGCCACTTTCTATGTAGTCATCAGTAAGTCCTTTGGATTCAGTTATTATTATTGGTTTCCTTAATTGCATCGAATTTAACAATACTGTTTGTCCTGCTGAAATCTCTGGATTTTTTATTGGTATTACCATGCAAAAACATCTTTTTATATATTCCCAAGATTTTTTGCCATACACATTATTAATAATTTCAACATTATCATATTTTATATTAGTTCTAAATTCGTCACATATTATTTTTACATTATACTCAGTATCTTTTAAAGTTTCAATTAAAAAATCAAAATCCCTATTCGATCTTCCTAATGATAAAATAAATTTATCTTTATCCTCTTCAATATCTTTAACCGCTTCCTCTATACTATTAACTCCAAAAGGCGTAAATACAAATTTTTCTTTATTTACATCAAATATTTTGCTATACAATTCACATTCGTTCTTTGAAGTTGTTGACATTTTATCTATATATTCGCTAGTAACTATGTATTTCATAAATTTATAATAAATTTTTCCTATAATTCCCTTCTTCTCTCGATAAATAAAAACATTTATATATAAATAATTTCTTTTTTTTACGTTAAATATTTTACAATAAAAAGCATATATTAAACCATAAAATTGTTGCCAAGCAATTATTCTTTCCACTTTTCTTCTATTCAAAAAAATAATAAAAGGAAAATAAAAATATTTTAAATATCTTATAAAATTCTTTAACTTATTGCCTCTCCCTTTGTTGGCATTCATTGCGTAAGTCTTAAATTCAATATTGGATGTTTCTCTTATTCCATTTTTAAACTCATTCATATCATCTACTGAATTATCGGTTATAATAATATTTTTTTCTAATTTCATTTCATCCCCTACTATCACAATATATTGTAACTTAATATATTTACTTATTTTTATTTAATTGATTTTTAATATCTGCATTAACAATCTCTTCTCCAGTCTTATACCTCAACTGCTCTTTAGAGGCATCAGATAATCCATTATCAATAACAGCATTTAAATCACAAGTAGAAAGTTTATCCAATTCTTCTTTTGATACTTTACCTTCTTTATATTGTCTTACAATTGGTAACTCATACATTGAATATTTTTTCTTTGTCCAAAATTTAACTTTGTGTTTAATTACCCACCAAGCTGGTTTCCATATATATTTATGCATAGCTGGAGAAACAGAACCTATCATCCAGCAGTTTCTTGAACAATGTCTTACAACATTTCTTACTTTCTCTGCTTTTTCAGAATTCCATAATTCGTCCCAAGATTGCTCATTTAAATTACCCATTACTTCTTTACATTTTGTTCCATTGCATGGCATAACATCCCCATATGGATCTATAAAAAACGTATCAAAAGCCATATCACATGGTAATAATCTTTTTTGGCCATATATATAATTAATTAAACCATGATTAAAATACGCTCTAAACCATTTTTTAGGTGATTTTGATTCTAAAAGTTTATTTATTAATTTTTCAAATTCCTTTGCTACCATTGGTCTGTCATGAATAATATTTTTTGCTTCTACAAAATAAAAACTATTATGCAATGATGCCGTAGCAAATTCCATTCCCATTTCATTAGATAAATCGTATAGTGCTACTAAATCCTTTGCATTTTTATCTTGAACGGTCATACCAAATCCAACATCTGGATGTTTCATTTCAACTAATTTTTTTAATGTTGAAAATCCTCTATTAAATCCGTCATTTAGTCCTCTGATTTCGTTATTGGTTTGTTCTAAACCTTCGATTGATATTCTTATTCCAACATTTGGAAATTCTTCACATAGTTTTATTATTCTATCTGTAAAAAATCCATTTGTTGAAATAACAATTCTATCAGATTTTTTGTATAGTTCTCTCACAATATCTGGCAAATCTTCTCTAATAAAAGGTTCTCCTCCAGTTATATTTGTAAAATACATTTTAGGTAATTTTTTTATTGTTTCTATACTTATTTCTTCATCAGGTCTTGATGGTGCTTTGTATCTATTGCACATTGTACATCTTGCGTTACATCTATATGTAACAATAACTGTACCATTTAATTTTTTTTCAGCCATTTTAAATCTCTCCTAATACATTTTTATAAATTTTTTCTATCTTTTCATAATATTTTTCTGGTCTATATTCCTTTAAAGCAAAATTCTTTGCCGACTTTCCAAAATGATCTGCTAATTCTGGAGATTCAAACAAGTTTTTCATCTTATCTTCAAGTTTATTTATATCATCGTATTCATATATTAAGCCATTTACATTATCTTGTACCATTTCAGGAATGCCTCCAATATTAGCTCCTATTATAGCTTTTCCAATTGCTTGTGTTTCAATAACAGAATATGGTCCATTTTCATACCAAATCGATGGTATTACTAAGAAACTACACTTTCTTGTAAATTCTCTCAAATCCTTTTGATTCAAATACCCTAAAAGAACTATTCTGTTTTCTAATTTACTATTTTTAATTTTCTTTTCTATATTTTCTCTTTCTGGTCCATCACCAGCTATATAAAGTCTAATACCATTTAGTTTTTCATTACCTTTACTATTTTTTATTAAATTTGTAAAAGCTTCCACTAAATTTAATATTCCTTTTTCTTTTGCTAACCTTCCTGAATATAATGCATATCCATCATTTTCAACTTGCAAATTATAATCTTCTAGTTCAATAAAATTATGAATTGCATCTATTTTATCTGATTTCACTCCGTCTTCTATAAATTTGTTTTTATAAAATACTGAAGGTGTTATTATATGTCCGATTTTTTCTGTATAAACTTTTTTATTTTTATAATATTTACCTTCATATGCTCCAAGCAAACTTTTTAGCGTCGAATTTTTAATACATTTTTTCTTAAAACAATTTAAATATTTTCCACTCATACATTTTTCGCAAATATTTCTTTCTCCATCCAACATACTAATCGCTGGACATATTGCTTGTACATCATGTGCTGTAAACACCATCGGAATTTTGTTTTTTTTACAACATTCAACTATTGACTCTGACAATTGCCTTTGGAAATTATTCAAATGTACTATATCTGGTTTAAAATCATCTATTGCTTCTTGCATTTTTTTATAATTTTCCTTAGAATATATTACATCTAAAGCTTTTAATTTGCTTCCTGTATTTAAGTCAATTTTTTCTACGAAATATTCTTTATCTCCTGTTTTTATATTTCTGTCATCACGCATTGAAAAATAAGCAACTTCATTCCCGTTTTTTTTCAACAGCTTTCCTAATTCAAAATAGTATTTCTCACTTCCACCATTTAAATAGTGGAATTTATTCACAAGTAATATTCTCAATTTCACTCACTCCAATTATTTTCTATACAATTTCTCAGTTTTCTCTACAACATCATCCCAATTATACCTATTCAAAATATAATTAGAAATAGCATTTTCTTCAAACCTACTCTTACCATTCAAACATAAATTTAATTTGTTTGTCAAGTCATCCAAATCAGATTTCTTAAACGTCATTCCATATTCTCCACACACTTGAACATTCTCTTCAATATCACTTATTAAGCAATTTCTACCATAGCTCATAGCTTCCATTAGGCTAATTGGCATTCCTTCAACATCACTTGGCAAACAATATAAATAAGCATTGCTAAAAAGTTCCTCTAATTCTTTGCCTTGAACAAATCCTGTCATTATAATTCTTTCATCTTGTTTTGCTAGTTCTTCTATTTTTTGCATAAAGTCATTTGTATGACTTGCTCCACCAGCAATAACTAGTTTTTTATTTGTATTTGTTTTCCTAAATGCCTCTATTAATAAATCTAGTCTTTTTTCAGGTACAATTCTAGCAAGATATAATATATAATCATCACCATTTAAGCCATATTTTTCTGTAATTATATCTGCCGATTTTAATACTGGTTTATTTACTCCATTTTCAATAAAAATTGTATCTCTATTGTATGTATCTTTAAAATATTTTTGAACATTTTTGGATAATACTATAATTTCATCCGCATATTTTGCTGCACACTTTTCTCCAAATTTTATATACTTGGTAGCAAAACCACCCCATTTAGCTCTTTGCCAATCTAAGCCATGAATTGTTACTACTGTTCTTTTTTTCATAAAATGTGGAATCCATATCATTGCACAACTTCCTTCTGCGTGATAATGAATGCAATCATATTTTCCAAGTGCTACTCTTATACTCGCTAAAAAAGAATAAATTAAAGCATCTATTCCTTTTTTATTTATTGTAAATACAGTTTTTATATTTACGCCTTTATATTCTTTTATCTTCTTAGTTTTTATATTTTTATCCGAAACATTATTTCCTTTTCTGTTGTATACATCTACTTCGTATCCTTTATTTACAAGTCTAGTTGCTAGCTCTTCAACAACAATTTCAACTCCACCTTCCCTCGATGGAATCCTTTTATGTCCTAACATTGCAATTCTCATAAATACTATACAGCCCCTTCTTTTCTTAGTAGTTTTTCAACCGTTTTTCTTAAAATCTTCACATCAACTCGTAAACCATTCCTTCTAAAATACTCCATATCCATTCTCATTCTATCCTCAAAAGTAACATTACTTCTACCACTAACTTGCCAAAGACCTGTAACACCAGGTTTGCAAGAAACTATGTACTTATAAAAATATGTCATATCTTCTTTTTCTCTTTCCAAATAAGGTCTTGGTCCAACCAAGCTCATATCTCCTTTAAGAACATTTATAAATTGAGGAAACTCGTCTAAACTTGTTTTTCTAATAAATTTTCCTATTTTAGTAACTCTAGGATCGTCTTTCATTTTCTTATATTTTTTATATTCTAATCTTGCTTCTTCATTTTCTTCTAAATATTTTTTTAATTTTTCGTCTGCTCCTATAACCATAGAACGAAACTTATACATTTTAAATTTTTTGCCATCTTTTCCAATTCTTTCCTGTGAATAAAATAGAGGTCCTCTATCGCCAGAAATAAAATTAGCAATCCAGATTATTAATGTTAATGGAATTAATGCAATTGCACCAACAATTCCGCCAAATATATCAACTGTTCTTTTTACAATACTTTCAAATTTTCTTTTTATTTTACTTTTGTATATAGAAACATCTTTGTATGGCACTAAAGCTGTTGTTGCTTCAACATTTGTAACATATTCTAAATCACCTGTTTTAATTTTCATCAAAATTTACCCCCAATAAATTTTCTAATCACAAAATTGTCTTTTTTATTATAGCACAAAATTCGACACATCACAACAAATTTCACGCAATTATGTTAGTTTACATAAATTTTTCAATATCAAATAATAATTTTAACTTTTCTTTAGTATTTTTTTAGCTAAACGAATAACTAAAAATGTTAAAATAATTCCTGTTAAAGCCCCACTAGAATCAATCAAAACATCAAAAACTGACGATGTCCTATCTTGAATAAACAACTGGTGAAATTCATCTGTTACTGCATATAAAGCACTTATTCCTAAGCTTATTCTTGCTCTTTTTATATTTTTCAAATCAAATGTACTCATTAGGCTCATTGCTAAAATTCCAACCGTGAAATAAAGTGAGAAATGAGCTAACTTTCTTATATGATGTTCAATTTTATTTAGAACCTTTTCTTTCTCACTTTTTTCTAGTTTTTGTATTGAATTTATATTCTGGGTTACTTTCTCTGTAACTTCTCTACTTAAGCTTCCAGATTTATCACCATTTTGATTTGAAAAATTAAATATTGTTCCAAACATTATTAAAAGTAATATAATTAATATTGCTCTTAATATATTTATTTTTTTATTCATTTTTCGCATCCTTTTTTCAGTAAAAATTATTTATTTTTCTGTATATAATTCCAAGAATCTCTACACATATCTTCAATCGTTCTTTGAGCCTTCCATCCTAATTCTGTTTCAGCTTTAGTTGGGTCAGCGCAAAAAGCTGCTAAATCTCCTGCTCTTCTTGGTCCAAATTTGAATGGTATTTCTACATTATTGACCTTCATAAATGCATTTACTAGTTCTAATACACTTACTGGTTTTCCTGTTCCTAAATTATAGTAATAAATTCCATTTTGAACTGTATCTAACTTTTCTAAAGCTTTTATATGTCCAATAGCTAAATCTACAACATGTAAGAAATCTCTTTCACAAGTTCCATCTTTTGTGTTGTAATCATTTCCAAATATTGTTAATTCTTTTAATTCTCCAACTGCTACTTTTTGAACATAAGGCATTAAATTATTTGGTATTCCATTTGGATTTTCTCCAAGTAATCCAGATTCGTGTGCACCAACTGGGTTAAAGTATCTAAGTATTGATATTTTCCAACTATTATCTGCAGCATATAAATCTTCTAATATTTTTTCTATCATTATTTTTGTAGTTCCATAAGGACTTGAAGCTGTTTTTCTTTCCATTGTTTCTACATATCTTGGCTCACTTTGTTCTCCATATATTGTAGCTGATGAGCTAAATACAAATTCTTTTACTCCATATTTTGCCATTGTTTGAAGTAATATTATTGCTCCTGATACATTATCATAATAATATTTTAGTGGTTCTCTTACAGATTCTCCAACAGCTTTAAATCCTGCAAAATTTATAACCGCTTCTATTTCATTTTCCTCAAAAACTTTTTCTAATTTTTCTCTATCCATATAGTCTATTTCATAGAATTTAAAATCTTTTCCTGTTAATTCTTTTATTGCATCTAACGCTTTTTGATTACTATTTGAAAAATTGTCTACTATAACTATATCTTTTCCTTGTTTTAATAATTCTACAGCAGTATGACTTCCTATATATCCTGCTCCTCCTGGTAATAATATTGCCATTTTTTACCTCCTTGAATTTTTTTCTAATTTTATCACTATAGTAATAATTATGCAAGTTTTTCGTTTTTCTTTTTAGGTTCATTTTTTGCATCTTTTTTTGCATAAAAAATGAACCTATTTTTCCTATATGTTATAGATTTAATCCATTTGTCTATACTATTGTCGAAATTTGCGGAATTATGTTGTCCCCTTCTTTATCGTATCCACCACAATTCCACAAACCACAAATTCAACCGCAATATATGTACTAACTCTAAAAATAGTGATTCCAAGCTCATACAAGAAAACATTATGAGTAGCAGTTAGATAAAATGATAAAAGCATTACAGAAAACAATAGAATGCCAAAACATATCTTGAGTCCATATTTCATAATTTTTAAATCTGTTTTGTCTAAATTTGCTAATAAATCTTTTAAATAATTTAATTTTATTATATTTTTAATTTTGTCCATAGTATCAAGACCTTTCATTTTAGTTCTTTGAAATTATGTTAACATATATTAAAGAACTTTTCAAATGAAAGATTTGGAAAGAATCCATAATCAAAAATAACAAACTTTTTCAACAAATTTTTTCCAACAAAAAAAAGAATAGCCTTCAAACTACTCTTTAATTCTCATTGTTAAATTGAATATATAGCTCCTAAAACAATGCAAAGTACTACAAGTATAATACCTAAAATAACTGTCCACTTCTTCTGTTTTCCTTCTTTGGTATTTCCTTTATTTTTCTCAAAGAAGTTATTAGCCGATGTCCCAGTTATTGTAGATGACAAACCTGCATCTTCTTTAGATTGTACCATTGCAAGGATTACTAAAGCTAAACAAACTATAAAATAAATTCCTATAACTATACCTTTTACTATTTGCATTTATTTTTCCTCCCTGATGGATTTAAATTATTCATTATTATCTTTTTTTACTACGATTTGTTTTCCATCATAGTATCCACAGTTTGAACATAATGTGTGTGGTAATACTGGTTCTCCACAATTTGAACATTTTGCAAATTTTGGTGTTTCTAATTTCCATGTTGATCTTTTGCTATGTGTTCTAGCTTTTGACCATCTTCTTTTTGGTTGTGCCATTTTTATTCCCTCCTCTTGTTAATCGATATATATGTGTTATACCATATTTTCACTTTTATCAATACCATAAGATTATACATTTTTTTTTCGCATTTGTCAACTATTGTAGCCAATTTATTTTCACATTTTTTGAAACCCTTTCATATACTGGTATTGAATAAATTTTTATTATATAGAAAGGATAAGTTTTATGTGTGGAATTGTTGGTTTGGTAAATTATAAAAAAGAATTACCTAATAAGAAAAATGTCATAAATACTATGACCCAATCGTTAAGTAATCGTGGACCTGATGAAGAAGGTCTTTACCTAAATAATAATGTTGCTCTTGGTCATAAAAGACTTATTGTTATTGACCCAGAAGGTGGCAAACAACCTATGGTTCAACGTTTTAACCAAGGTGAATATGTGATTGTTTATAATGGGCAAATTTATAATACAAAAGAACTAAGGAAAACTTTAACTGAAAATGGCTTTACATTTTATGGTCATTGTGATACTGAAGTTCTTTTAAAAAGCTACATATATTATGGTAAAGATGTAGTAAACCACTTAAATGGAATTTTTAGTTTTGCTATTTGGAACACCAAGACTCAGGAGCTTTTTATGGCAAGAGACCATTTTGGAGTTAAACCTTTATTTTATACTGAATTTGATGGTGGACTTCTATTTGCTTCTGAATTGAAAGCAATTTTTAAGTATCCTAATTTTGAAAAAATTATTGACTCTCAAGGAATTTCTGAATTGTTTGGAATTGGCCCTAGCCATACTCCCGGCTTTACTATTTATAAAAATGTATATGAAATTAAACCTGCCCATTTTGCAGTATATAACAAGTCTGGTCTTCATATTGAACAATATTGGGAACTAAAATCTAAACGTCATTTGGAAGATTTTGATGAAACTTGTAATCATTTAGATTCTTTATTAAAAGATGCCATTTCAAGACAATTGGTTTCAGATATGCCTATTTGTACATTTTTATCAGGAGGTTTAGACTCTAGCATAATTACTAAATTTACCTCTGATTATATGCAAAAAAAAGATATGGCACCATTAGATACTTATTCGGTAGATTATGTAGATAATGATAAAAACTTTGTTAAATCTGATTTTCAGCCTAATTCAGATAATTATTATATAGATTTAATGAATAAATCAACTTACTCTAAACATCATACTGTAATGTTAGATACACCTGAGCTTGCGTCAAGTTTAAAAGAAGCAATGATAACTCGTGATATGCCCGGAATGGCAGATGTAGATTCTTCTTTATATCTATTTTGTAAAGAAGTAAAAAAGGAAAAAACCGTTACTTTAATGGGAGAATGTGCAGATGAAATTTTTGGTGGATATCCATGGTTTTTCCGTGAAGATAGTTTAAATTCAGGTACTTTTCCTTGGTCTATTGCAAAACTTGAAAGAACTAAACTTTTAAATCCATCTATTTCAAGTAAAGTAAATTTAACAGATTATATAGATTTTAGATATAATCAAAGTTTATCTAATGTTGAAATTTTAGATACCGATTCTTTTGATACTGCCGAAAAACGTAAAATTTCTTATCTTACAATTACATGGTTTATGCAAACTCTTTTAGAACGTGCAGATAGAATGAGTATGGCAAATGGTTTTGAAGTTCGTGTTCCTTTTTGCGATTACAGGTTAGCTCAGTATATGTATAATGTACCTTGGGAAATGAAAGCTTATAAAGGCAGAGAAAAAGGCCTTTTAAGGCATATTATGAAAGGTGTTTTGCCTGATGAAATTGTAGATAGAAAGAAATCTCCTTATCCTAAGACTTTTAACCCTACTTATTTGGTAGCAGTTAAGAGTATGCTTACTGAAATTATGAAAGATAGCTCTAGACCTATTAATTATTTGCTTAACCGTGATTTTATTTTGGATATTTTGAATACTGATGGCAAGGCTTTTACTCGTCCTTGGTTTGGACAGTTGATGACAGGACCTCAACTTATGGCCTATTTGTGTCAGGTAAATATGTGGCTTGAAGAGTATAGTCCTAGAATTGAGATTTAAATGAAAATGAACTCAAATTATTAAACTTTTTCTAATAATTTGGGTTCACTTTATATGGTTCTATTCCAAAAAACAATTATTTTTATTAACTAGTAATAATATATTTCCAATTAATTTGTACCAAAACCAATTTTCTTAACCTTTTTTACCTCATGTACTGCCATTCCATCAATAGCTTTTTCTATATCATTCTTAACTATTGAATTTATAGCTTTACTATTAGTTTGAACAATTCTATCAGCCTGTTCAAATTTCACCTTTTCAAATAAATTTCTAGCATATCTACCATTCCCAAAATTCTCTTGATTTTTAGCCTTTTTAAAATTATCAATTAAAATATCTTTGCAATTACTAGCTAACCTATATTTTTCTTTTTTGCACAATCCACTAAAAATTTCCAATAACTCTTCTTCATTATAATTTGGAAAATTAATAGTAAATTGAATTCTGCTTTCAAATCCCGGATTAAGTTTTATAAGATTTTTCATTTCTTTAGTATAACCTGCAAGTATAATGCAAACCTCGTTTCTGTGGTCTTCCATTTCTTTTATTAATGTTGCAATTGCTTCATCTTCAAAGCTTCCCCTTGTATTTGTTACCAGACTATATGCTTCATCAATAAATAAAACTCCACCAATAGCTTTTTCAACTGTATTATGTACCCTTTGGGCAGTCCATCCAACATATTTGTCAACCAAATCCCTACCATGAATTTCCACAAAATCTCCACTACCACTTAATATGCTTTCCTCTTCAAATATCTTTCCTATAATTCTTGCAATACTTGTCTTTCCTGTTCCCGGATTTCCTGTAAAACACATATGTAATGATGGCATTTGGCCTCTTTCTTTATTTATTTTTATATAATTAAGTATTTTTTCTACTTGCTTTTTTATTTCATCTAAACCAATCAAATTATTTAGTTCTTCATTTGCTGTAATTTTTTGTTTTGAGTTTTTTCTTTCATTTCTTCTTTCAGGTTCATTCTTATCAGTATAAAATTTCTTATTATTTTTTAGCATTTTTGAATCTATAAAATCTAATTTTTTACTCTTGCATTCTATTATTAATTTTATAACCATATTTTTCAAAATCCAAAAAGGAACATCAGCATATGCCCTTAAATCTTGTTTTTTGTACCTTAAATTTTGTGCATCAAATTTATTTTTACAATACATAATTTTATCATCTAATGAAATTTTATTTATTTTCATTCTAAATGCTGCAACTTCCCCAAGTTCGCTATCTGTTTCTCCCTCACAGAAATTAGAATCTTCAAATATAAAAATTTTGTTTTTATACTGCCTAATAATTCTATTTAAATTTTCTAGCTCATCATTATAATTAATTCTTAATTTCCTATCATTAATAACAATTATAGAATCTTCAATTCCGGCAATTCTATCAAATAAACAGTCTCTTCTATTATTTACAATTTTATCAAAATAACATATTTTTTCATTTTCTATGATATTATATTTTAGGAAAACCTTTGCGCAAACTTTTAGTAAATCATTTAGTAAATTATAAGATGAACTATTTCTTACAATTATATTGTAATTTCCCAAGTCCAATTCATTGTTCTGCCTTAATTTTATATAAAGTATTATATCTCTTAACACTTCTTTATTTTGCGCAACTCCACACAAATCATCTAGCTCTTCTATTATTTCTTCATCTTCTGCATCTAATAGATACTTTTTGACCAATTTATATTCCTCCTTAATAAATTTTGGGTATTAATTAATATAAACTCCCCCCATATTTCATGCACATATTATACATTAAAATAAAGAAGATTTGAATATACATGGTCACACAATGCATTATTATATCTTATATTTTTCCATTGCTTTTTGGACAATTTCTTTCATTTCATTTCTTAGTTTTTCAGGCTTAATTACCTCAACCATATCAATATTTCTCATAGCCCACATCCTAAAGCCCATTGGATTTGAATCGACTATTAATTTAATATTCTCTTCATCTCCCGAAATTTTTTCAATAGTAACATTTTTACCAAAAACGTCAAATATAGAATTTAAAAGAAGTCTGTTACAGATTGCCTCAATCTCTTCTTTTGGTCCACCAAACATTTCTACCGTAGATTCTGCAAATTCTTTAATTTGAGTTTTAGTTTTTTTAATAGTTATTTTTTCATTTAATTCTTTTACATTTTTCATTCTATCTAATCTATAGTGATAAAATTTATCTTGTCCATCTTTTATCCCTATAAAATAAAATTCCTGTTTATTATATACAATTGCAAAAGGCGAAACAGTTGGTATGCTTACTATTTTCTTTTCTAATTTATTTGTTATTTCATATTTCCAATATTCAAATTTTATTTTATTGTTATTATAAATACTATTAGAAATATCTTCTATATTTTTTATTACTTCTGCATTTTCTGTTTTACTATTTACTGAATATATTTGGTAATCTTTTAATTTTTCATTTTCATATACAGTTTGCATATTTTTACATTTTTTTATAATTTGCTTTGCAACACTTGGAACAATGTAATTTGCATAACTAAAATTATCAATTATAGCTCTAACTTCTCCCTGTTCAAAGTCTGTTTCCGGGTCTCTATTTAGATAATATCCTTTTCCATTTTCTTCTCTAGTACTTATATCATAATCAAGTTTATATTTTAGCAGGTTAATATTTCTTCTTATTGTTCTTGTGTCTATTTCAACATCATATATCTTCTTGATTTTCCTTTGCATATCTGCAGCAGAAAGCATATGTTCTTCATCACTATATTTTTTTAATACATTTAGTATGTATAAAATATTCCCATTTTTCTCATATAAATCCATTTTCATTCTCCCTTTAGCTTATGACTTCCTTTAGTTTTTCCCAAATTTTGACCATTGCAAAAGTATCTAATTTACAATATACTAATAAGCCTTCTCTTATTTTTTCTTGTTCTTCTTTTGACAAACTCGCTAATGATAAAAACGCATCAGATGCTTCTCCACCATTATGAACAACCGGCAAATTGTGATAATCTAGCTCTGGGTCATCTGGAAAAAGTGCTGGTAACACATATTTTATCGAATATGACCCCTTCATTTCTTTAACATAATAATTTCTGTTATAAAAAGGTATCATTAGGTCTTTTATATTATCATGTATTTTCATTAAATCATCATGCAAATCTTGGTAATAATTTGCCAATTTCTTTATTACTGTTTTTTCAAAACTCATATTGTATGCAAGTACACATACATCTTTTGGTATATCTTCTACTAACCTTTCTGCTAATTCTCTTCTTGGGTCAATTCCGCTTTTTGCTAAAAATTCCTTATGATGTAATTTTCCATTTATATCATCCACATAATGAAGAGAATACTGAAATGGTATTTGCATATATGGGTTTGTTCCATCAAATTCCGGAATAGCCAGCTGAAATGTTTCAAAATCTAAAAAATATAATGGATACGTAAGTTGTCCCATAAATTCTTTTATTTTCTCTTTTTCTATTTTAGGTGGTTTATTATTTAACTCAAAAATCACTTGTTCTAAGTATTTTTGATTGATATTCTCATTTGCTACATCTTCAAAGTTAATTATTCCTTTTTTATAAAGTTCAAACTTTTTGTCCTTGTGCATTATTCTAATGTCAAATATATTATTTTTTGGCAAATGTCTACTACAATATGGCCAATATTGACATTCGTATGGTTTAAAACAATAAATATCAATGTCTTTTTCAGGCTCTTTTTCATTATTTTCTAACATGTATTTATTGACTTCTTCTATTTTATTTTTTATTTCATTTTGCTTTTGTATTGCTATATCCGTAATATTTTTTATGTTGAATAATTTGTTTATCTCTAATTCTCCGCTTCTATAATATTCCTTATTTAAATAGACTATATTTACACTTTTTACATTTAATCCTAAATTTCTTAGTACATAATATTGATATGATGCATCATCTAAATAGATATTATGTATATATGTCGAGCTTTTAACTTCATATATTTCTATACCATCTACGTCGTTTTTTAGAATATCAACACTGCAAAAATTGTTTTCATAGTTAAATGAAGCTTCTGTAATTATATTGGGTTTATTTTTTAATGATTTCAAGGTTTCTTCAATCATAACATTTAAATCTTTGTTAAAGTCAATGTTTATGTAATCTCCAAATAGACCTCTGGCAAGTTCTCCTACTTTTGTTCCATTTTCTAAAACCATATCTCTTGCAGTTGGAACTGCAACTTCTGGTTTATATTTGTCTAGCCATAATAATTTGTTACATTGAATAGCTTTGCAATATTTTGATTTTGATAAACAAATTTTACCCATAATTTTTTCCTTTTACTCCTTATTTTATTGTCGTTTTACCGTCAAATCAATAATAGCATAACAAATTAAATTTTACAATATATCTTTCACTATATATTTTTTAATAAAATTCACTTTTTATTATTTATAATTTATTTTTTTAATATCTTCTTCACTCATTCCAGCTAATTTTAAACCCTCATCAGTATAAAAGTCTGACAAGTTATAATTAAAATCATTTTTGTAATAATCATATGCATGGACAAATAATTCTAAATTAATTTTACCTTTTATAAAGCTACTTATATCTTTTAAAATTCTATTTTTTCCGGTAAATTCTCCATCATAGTACTCAAAACAATCATAACTCCATTTGTGGTCTAATACAAAATCTGTGGAATCTTCCCCGTATAAATAATATCCGTATCCAATCATATCTGAAGAATCCCAATACCCTTTTATTAATTTTTGTTCTAAATCTTCATTCCATGTGCATAAATAATCTAAAACAAAAATTTCACTATAATCTCCGCAATTAAATATTGAGCTATTTTTTGAAACAAGTATATCTCCTTTTTTAAACGATGTTGGTATATTTAAAAATATTTGGTCTATATCTATCAACTCATCATTACATTCATGTAAATTTGTTAATTTTATTTTTTTATTTTCTACAATATATGTTGCAAAAATATCTCTTTTTTCTTTATCAAAATATTTTTTCTTAATATCAAAAGATATTGTATCATCATATTCTTCAATATATTCTTGTATATCTTTATATGCTTCTTTGTAAGTTCTAAATGTATTTTTTGTATCACTATTATGGTCATATCTTAATGTTGATTTATTATATTCTGTCCAAACACAAATGCTATCTTTATCTTCTTCTTTTAACTTTTTGTATAGATTTTGTAGCCTTTGAATTTCATTTTTTATCATAGTTTTTACACTATCATAATGTTTGCAATTAATTCTTTTTATTACTTCCATATCAGGATAATTGTTTACTAATTCTGTATATTTTTCTATTTTTTCTTCTATACTCATTCTATTATTTCTGTATACTAAAACAGCTAATTCTTCTGTATTAAATTTATGTTTTATTTTTCTACAATAATTGGATATCGCCTTAGAATTAATTAAATTATAGTTATCACTTATTTTTTCTGAAATGCTATTTTTTCTATTTTGCATATTTATTTCCTCCTATCTCCATTTGGCATATAATTCTCTCTTTTACTTTTTTCCATTCTTTAATATTTTATATTTTTAATAATTTGGTTTAAAGAGCTATGGTCACACAATGCTTTTAGAATAATTTAATATATGAATTCTTGTTTTAATTTATATCAATAACATATATATTCCATTCTTTACCTTTTCTAAAATTTTCATTTCAATAAGTTGTCCAAAACTCTTATTTACTATACCTAAATTTATCTTTAGCTTTTCTGAAACCTCTTTCTGAGTTATTTTGATTAAACTTTCTCCATCTAAAATATCTACTAAATACACTAGAATTAAATATCTATTTTTATCGTAATTCGATAAAAGACTACAAAAAACATTTTTACTTATTAATAAATCCTCTTTTATATTTCCTACGTTTTTAATTTTTCTGACTCTTTTTAACATATTATATGTTTGTTTATGTGCAACCTTATTTAAATTGCGTGAAATCCATTTTAATATAAAGTTACTATTTTTCTTTGCATATGTTGCAATTTTACTTTGATTGTCAAAGCTAGCATCTGTATATATATCATATTTAATTATTTCAGGAGCAGTCATTCCAGTAATTGCATAATGTAACTTATTTTGAACATTTTTATAAAATTCTTGTGTTGTTTGACTTTTTTTGTCATAATCAAAACTACATTCTTTATATATATCTGTTATTTTTTGATAAAATCTTCTTTCACTAGCCCTAATTTCTTTTATTTTAGCTAATAATTCATCAAAGTAATCTTTACCGAATTTAGGTCCATTTTTCAACATTTCACCATTAACAACAAAACCTTTTTTTATGTATTCTTTTAATGTTTTTGTTGCCCATATTCTAAAATCTGTTGCTTCTTTTGAATTTACTCTGTATCCTACGGCTATAATTGCATCAAGGCTATAAAAATTTGTATTGTATTTTTTTCCGTCTGAAGCAGTTACTCTAATTTTTTGAGTAACTGCTTCTTTCTTTAGTTCCTCTGTTTTAAATATATTCTGTAAATGATATGTAATATTGTTTTCTGCTACATTAAATAACTTAGACATTGATTTTTGTGTTAACCAAAAATCTTCTTCATTATATAAAACTTCCACCGATATATTTTCATTATTTTGGCTTTGGTAAATAATTAAATCTTTTAAATTCTCTATATTATTCAATTTTAATCACTCCCTTTATTTCGAGTTCAAGAACTTTTGTTTGCATTTTATACTATATCATGAACCTTGTCAAGCTTTTAGAATTTTTTTTTCACTCAAATCCCTATAAACCTCATCATTCAAATACATTTTAAACTTCTCCACATCACCCCTTATATCACTTGCTCTCACATTAAAAATCTTTCTTTCCTTATCCACCTCAACATTTTGGATTCCTAGATAATCTGCAACGCATCTTCCATACTCTTCACTACTATAAAAATGAGTAAATTTAACATCTCCAATTATTTTGCACAAATATTCCATCTGCATTTTCACACTTTCTTCATCCAAACCATATTGCTTTGGACTATTATAAGCCTTTAAAATCTTCACATACGGAAAATCACTTTGTATCCATTTAATTTTATCTTCTATTTTTATATTTAACTCTGGTGTATCATAAACCACCACATAAAATTCATCCATATCTTTTAATGCTGTTTCTATTAAAAATTTATGACCTATATGATATGGTGCATATTTGCCTATTGTAAATCCAATTTTTTTCAATTTATTTGCTCCAATCTTTACTTTTTCGATTTCATTTGCTTTATTATAGAACAAATGTTTATTTTTGTCAATAAAAAATCCTAAAAAAATAGCTAAGTCCTATGACCTAGCTATCATCTATATATTTAGGAATTATTATGTTAAGCTTAATTAATTATTTGCCCATCTTAGCATTTTGATATCTTTGTACTTTTCTAGTACTGTGTTATATTTTTCATATTCATCTTCCCATAATGCATTAGGCACTTTATCAAAAGCATTAAATATTTCTTCTGCTTCTTTTAAGTATATCAATTGTTCTTGTACACTTAGTTTTTCATATTTTTTTGAAAAAGCATACAATCTATCTAAAGTTTGGTTTGCTTCTATAAAGCTCCAAAAATCTTTTACATTCATTCCAAATGCTTTAATTTGAACTACCGCATATCCAATTAAAGCTACTATTATAAATATTAAAATATATATTAAAATTCCAATACCTTTCATCTTAATCACCTCACAAAATTTCCTTTGTACATATCAATTATATCACTTTTGTAAAAATTATGCAACACTTTTGTAATATTTTTGTAACAATAATGTAATATTTCTGTAATTTTTACTGTTTTTATTAACTTTTTAACCTAAATGTGATATACTTAAGATTATATTTTCATAAAAATTGTATAAAGGATGTGGCTAATTAATGGATGATAATCGTTTTTCTCAAACCAAGAAAGTTGGAATTTTAGGTATTTTAGGTAATATATTTTTATTAATTATAAAAGGAACAATTGGTTTTGCTACCAAAAGTCAAGCCATGATTGCAGACAGTATAAATTCAGCTGGTGATATTTTTGCATCACTTCTGACTTTTATTGGCAACAAAATTTCAAGTGCACCAAAAGATGATGACCATAATTTTGGACATGGTAAAGCAGAATACATCTTCTCTATGTTTATTGGAATATCAATGATTGTGGTTAGTTTTAAATTATTGTATGATTCAATAAAAACACTTATATTTGGAAGCGAATTAAAATTTTCATGGCTTCTTGTGGTAACTTGCTTTATTACTATTGGTGTAAAACTTTTCTTATATTTATATACTAGAACAGCTGCAAAAAAATATGACAATATCTTACTTAATGCTAATATGAATGACCATAGAAATGACTGTATTGTAACAACTTTTACTTTAATTTCTGTTTTACTTACTTTAAAAGGTATCTATTGGTTTGATAGTTTAACTGGTATTGGAATTTCTATTTGGATCGGATTTACTGGTTTTTCATTTTTTATCGAAAGTTATAATGTTTTAATGGATATTTCTGTTGATGATAAAACTAAAGATTTAATCTTAGATATTGTAAATTCTTATCAAGATATTAAGGAAGTTCAAAGTATTAGCTCTTCTCCCGTTGGATATAAATATGTAATTGTTATCGTCATTTGTGTTGATGGTAATATGTCTACTTTTGATAGCCATTCTTTGGCAGATAGTGTTGAGAGAAGTGTTAGTAAACTTGATAATGTTTATAAGACTATTGTGCATGTTGAGCCTGTATAATGTTCACAAAAGAACCGGTCCCAAACGAACAATGTTCTTTTGGGACCGGTTCTTTTTCGTACAAATTACCTAATTACTATCTCTTCTCCATCACAATCAACACTTGCCTCTTTACCTTTTTTAACAACACCGTCCAAAATAGCTTCAGCAATTTTATCTTCAACTAAATTCTGAATAGTTCTTTTAAGAGGTCTTGCACCAAAAGCTTTGTCAATACCTTGTTTAGAAATTAATTCATTAACTTTAGGCGAAAATTCAATCACGTATTTTTGAGTTTTCATTCTATTTTTAACCTCATTAAGCATTAACTCAATAATTTTAGAAATTTCATCATCATTCAACTTATGGAATACAATTATCTCATCAATACGGTTTATAAACTCTGGTCTAAACTCTCGTTTTAATTCAGCCATTACTTCTTTTTTGATATTTTCATATTCTTTTTGTTCATCTTTATTTTTGTCACCATTTTTTGTTTCGTTTGAGAAACCTAAAGTTCTTTTATCTGTAATAATTCTTGCACCAATATTAGATGTCATAATAATTACAGTGTTTTTGAAATTAACTGTTCTACCATTGGAATCTGTAAGTCTTCCATCATCAAGTATTTGAAGAAGCATATTCATTACATCAGGGTGTGCTTTTTCAATCTCATCAAACAAAATTACAGAATATGGTTTTCTTCTAATCTTTTCAGTTAACTGGCCTCCTTCTTCAAATCCTACATATCCCGGAGGAGATCCTATAAGCTTTGATACCGAATGTGCTTCCATATATTCAGACATATCAATTCTTATCATTGCAGATTCATCTCCAAATAGGCTTTCTGCTAATGCTTTTGATAACTCTGTTTTTCCTACACCTGTTGGACCTAAAAATAGGAATGAACCTATTGGCCTATTTGGGTCTTTTAGACCTACTCTTCCTCTTCTTATTGCCTTGCTTACTGCTTCTACTGCTTCATTTTGACCGATTACTCTTTCGTGTAATGTTTTTTCTAAGTTACGAAGTCTTTCATTTTCGTCTTCTGATATCTTTTTAGCTGGAATTCCTGTCCAAAGTGAAATTACATCTGCAATATTTTCTTCTGTTATTGTAACGACTTTTTTAGTATTTTGATTTTTCCACTTTTTCTCCTCTTTTTCATATTTTTCTCTTAAAGCCTTTTCCTCATCTCTAAGTGATGCCGCTTTCTCAAACTTTTGACCACGAACCGCTTCTTCTTTGTCTTTTGATATTTTGTCAATTTCTTCTTGCATATCTTTCAAACTTTCTGGCTCTGTGTAAGTCTGAAGTCTAGCTTTTGAAGATGCCTCATCAATTAAATCTATTGCTTTATCTGGTAAAAATCTATCATTAATATATCTTTCAGATAATGTAACAGCTGCTTCTATTGCTTCGTCTGTAATCTTTACATTATGATGAGCTTCATATTTATCTCTTATTCCTTTTAAGATTGTAATAGTATCCTTTTCAGTTGGCTCATTTACGGTAACAGGGCTAAATCTACGCTCTAATGCTGTATCTTTTTCTATATATTTTCTATACTCTCCAATTGTAGTTGCACCAACTAACTGAATTTCACCTCTTGCAAGCATAGGTTTTAAAATATTTGCAGCATCAATCGCACCCTCTGCAGAACCTGCACCAACTATTGTATGAATTTCATCAATAAATAATATTACATCTCCTGCTTTTTTTACTTCTCCTAAAGCCTTTTTAATTCTTTCTTCAAAATCGCCTCTGTACTTTGCACCTGCAACCATTCCTGAAATATCCATACTTACAACTCTTTTATTTTTAAGAATTTCAGGTACATCTCCCAAATTAATTTTTTGTGCCAAGCCCTCTACAATTGCAGTTTTACCAACACCCGGCTCTCCTATTAAACATGGATTATTTTTTGTTCTTCTTGATAAAATTTGAATAACTCTTTCAATCTCTTTACTTCTACCAACTACTGGGTCTAGCCTTCCATCTTTAGCCTTTTTTGTTAAATCTTCTCCAAATTGGTTTAAAGTTGGAGTTGAATTAAAACTTCCATTTTGTTTATCATTTGATTTACTTTCTCTTGATACATCTTCTGCTTCATTTATAACATGTACAATTTCGTTGTACAACTTAGGTAATTCAACATCTAAATCAAGTAAAATTCTAACAGCAATACTATCTCCCTCTCTTAAAATTCCCATTAAAAGATGTTCTGTTCCTATGTAGTCATATCCGAGTTTTCTAGCCTCTATAAAACTATTTTCTATAACCCTTTTGGTTCTTGGGGTAAAACCCAGTGTGTCAGTTTCTGTAATTACTTCTTTGCCTATCATTTCAATGATTTTTGCTTCTATATCTTCAGCAGTTATTCCTTGATTTTGTAAAACTCTACTTGCAACTCCTGCCCCCTCTTTTATCAAACCATATAAAACATGTTCAGTTCCTATATAGTTGTGTCCAAGAGAAATTGCTTCATCCTGTGCAACCTCAATTGCCTTTTTGGCTCTTGATGTAAATTTATATATCATATTATTTACTCCTCTCTTATTTTTTTACAATATTTCTAATCATCTCTCCGCGTTTGATATCTCTGTCATATCCATCCAAATTTTGATTAAAATATTTCTGAAGACTTGCTGGTTCTATATAAAAGTAAATTTTAGCAATATCATTATCACTTAGTTCCTTAATTACTCCCATATCAACACCCATTTTTACATTTGACATAAGTTTAATTGCTTCTTGCCATCTCAATTTTCTTGCATTAACTAATGTTCCAAAATCTCTATACACCATATCTTCAAGCTCAATCTGATTTTTTCCCAGTATGCTTCTTGCAGCTCTTTCTTGCTCTATCATTTTTTCACTAATAGCCTTTAAATTATTAATAATTGTATCCTCTGAAATTCCTAATGTTTGCTTATTTTTCATCTTGTAGATATCTCCTATATTTTCTTGGCCGTTAATATATTTGCTACTAAAGCTTACTCCTAAATTATTCATGGCAATGGCTACTTTTCTCATATTTCCGGTCATTGTAAGTCCCGGTAAATGAATTGTAACTTCTGCTTTTAATCCTGTTCCTACATCTAATGGGGATGAAGTTAGATATCCGTATTTTTTACTTTTTGCAATATCAAAAATTTTATCAATTTTGTTGTCAATTTCTTTTGCTAAATTAAATGTACTTTCAAGTTCCATTCCTGCATTAAAAACTTGGATTTCTATATGGTCTTGAGAATTAAGTACAATACAAATATTTTCGTCATCATTTATTAAAATTGATGTATTTTCATTTTTGATAGTTGCTTCATCTATCAAGCCTTTTTCTACCATAGACCTTTTGGTTAATTCATCAAAATCTTTTATTTTTATAAATTTTAGATTATATCCTATTCCTTGTAATTTTGATTTAACTTCATTTTCTATCTCTTGAATTTCTGGTAGACTTCTGGTATTAAACCTATGATTTCTTAAATTTCTAGAAAACATAATTTTACAGTTTACTACAACATCACTATCTTTTCCTCTTTGTAAATACCAATTCATATACTATTCCTCCTGTCCGTTTTCTAAATTTTTAATCTCGTCACGAAGTTTTGCAGCCTCTTCATATCTCTCTTCTTTTATGGCTTGTTTTAATTCTTCTTTTAGTTCATCTACTTTGCTTATATTTTTGCTTTCCTCTATGGCACTTGTATTTTCTTTGTCATATAAATTAGGTTTTATGTCATTTCCCTCTATAACATCTCCAAGTCTTCCAATATGTGATGTTGCCCCTTGCAAACTTCTTAAAATTGGATTAAGTCTTGCTTCAAATTCTTCATAACAGTTACTGCATCCTAAATTTCCAGTATGTAAAAAGTCATCCCATGTTAAGCCACATTTACTGCATTTTAACTCTTTGTTTCCTGCTCCTAATGTTGGCATAAAACTTACATCATTCATGTCGTCAAAAAAATCTTCCAAAAAGCTATTAAAACTTATTGGCATATTAAAGTGTATGTCACTTATTCCTAGTTTTTTACTACATTCTTCACATAAAAACATTTGCTTTTTTTCTCCATTTATTATTTGGGTATATTTTACATTTGCCTCATTTTTTCCACAATTTTCACATTTCATAATTATCATTCCTTTCTTTGTTTTTTTTGACCCATTTGGACCGGTTCTTTTTGGGTTCATTTTGCTCTTTGCTCTTTTGGGACCGGTTCTTTTATGAACATGTTCTTTTGGGACCGGTTCTTTTTCGTACAATTAATCAAGATTTAATAACATATTCTTAAAAATATTTGCTCGCAGTTTATCTCGGTATTCTTTTGGAATATCTAAAACGTTATCGCTTGTCGCAACTTTTAATAGTTGTGCCTCTTTCTCATTTACTAAATTGTATGTTAGAAAATCACTTATTAAAATGTCAGCTTCACTATTTTGTAATGTTTCTCCTATATTTTCTATTATATGCATTATATAATCTGATTTTGTATTACTTACTTTTTTTATTGTTATGTGTCCTCCTCCTCCACGCCTACTTTCTACATAGTATCCTTGTGACGGCTTAAACCTTGTTGAGATTACATAGTTTATTTGCGATGGTACACAGTTGAACTTTTGTGCTAAATCGTTTCTTTGTATTTCTATTTCTTCTTCGTCATTGAATAACTCTTTGATAAATTCTTCTATTATATCTGATACTCTCATAGGTTCTCCTTTCTTTTTTCGTATTGGGGACGGTTCTTTTCGCCAAAGGAACCGTCCCCCAATCAGAAAAGTTTCTTTCCACTTACTTTCAAGTTTTGTTTGTTTTTGACTTTCTTTGACCTTTATTGCTATTATAATTACATTTCATTATTTTTTCAACAATAATTTTCTATTATTAATTCTGTTTTTTCTCATCTTTTATGCTATCAGTCGTGTATTTTTCTTTCATTTTCTTATTTTTTCGCATTTTTTCTTTTATTTTTATCTATTATATTCTCTAAATCCTCTACCTTTTCTTTTTGTACAGATAATGGTAACCAAGCGAAATATGATGTTATAAATTCTCCATATCTTGTTGCACCTTCCCCTATTTCATATTTTTCATTTTGTTTTTTAGGCATTTTAAGCACCCCCTATTTCTAGTTTGTGCTATTATTTATTTTTTATACAAAATGAGGTAGGTTGATTTCTACCTCATTTTATTATTTTTGAAGATAATTTTATTTGCTAAGTTTATATAATGTATATTGGTTTAAAGATACTCCTTCCTTTTACATTCCCGTTAAAGGTAAAACCTTATAAACCCTAGTTTTCCAATTAGAAAATTTACTCAAATTATATCCTTTATAATCTGCCTGCAAACAAACCTTATTTTCAAAAACATCTCCACTCTTAACATTAGAATTTACCTTTGCAAAAATTAATGTATCACTCTCACTTTTAAAGCCAACATCAACTGTTCCAAAATCTAATTTAATATTAGTTATAAATTCATTATCAGATAACTCCTTAGAAAAATCTATTTCATCTGAATTTTTGGTATTTATATCTTCAAGCATCAAAATATAATCTTCGCTAAAGTTTGTCTTATAATATAAATTATAACTATTATCTTGATTATAAGTACCTAGTTTAATTTTAGTTACTTTTATAAAATCTGTTGGTATTTCATCTTCCCACACAAAATTATCTAGTGCTACATTTCCACTATTTTTTAAAGATATCTTATACTGTATTTCATCATCTGCAAAAGCTTCGTCTGGTCCCTTTTTCTCTATTTCTTCATCTGGATTGGCTGGCGCATTTTCTATATTTAATGTTACAATTTGCTTATTATTCTTTATTTCTGCCTCATAAGTATTGTTATTTAACAAATACCATTCATTTGTTTCAACTTCTTTTACATTATATATTCCTTTTTCTAATTCTTTTGATTTTGCCATTCCTTTGCTATCTGTTATTAATTCTTGAATTAAATTTCCGTTTATATCATATATTTCAAATTTAACACCTTCTAAAGGCTCCCCCTTTTTGTTTCCCGTTATTTTATTATCTTCTTTTGATGTTTTTACAATTTGGATATATCCCTTTATTTTCTCGTTTTCTATTTGTACATCTTTTATCTGATTTTCTTCTAATGTAATTTCTTTTATCTCATTTTCTAGGGCATATTTTTCATCAGTTTCAATTTCGTGCAGCCTTAAACTTGGATAATCTCTTAATGGATATTTAGAAGTTAAAGCTTCTCCATTTTCGTCGGTTGTTATTTTTTCTAATACATTGCCATTACTATCTTGTATTTCAAATACTACATTTGGAATTTTTATTTCATGTTTTTCTTTATCTACCTTTATTACTTTTATTTGTCCTTTTTTTAGTTCATCTTCTACTTGGGTTTTAGTTGTTTCATCCCATTTTATTTGCAAGTTTTGGTCTTCTACTAAATTGTACCATTCATTTGTGCTTATTTCCTTTAGCCTATAGTTTCCTGTTCTTAAATTTTTTATTTCAATTTTTCCATTTGCATCTGTATAATATGTTCCTACTATTTTCCCTGTTTCTTCATTATATAGTTCAAATCCCACATTTCCAAGTGTTATGCTATTATTTTCTTTATCAACTTTTATTATTTCTAAGTTTCCTTTTTTGTGTTCATTTTCTATATCGATTGTTGAAGTTTTATTATATTCTACATTTATAGAATAGTCATTTTCTTGGTTTAATATATAATTTTCATTTGATTTTGTTTCTTTTGCATAATATGAACCTTGATATAAATTTGGAATTTCTATTTTTCCATTTTCATCAGTTGTATATGTTCCTATACTTTGATTTTCTGAATTGTATATTTCGAATACAGTATCTTTTATTCCTTGTTTTGTTTCATCATCCTTTTTATTTATTATTATTTTTCCTGTATTTAATTTTAGTTTTGTATTTATATTTTTTTCTAAATCTTGGTATGAATTTGCTGTTAACAAATAGTCTTGAGTTCCTGATATTCTTGTTTTTCCATAAAACATAGGATAATTTTTTAAGCTTGCTTTTATTTCTACATTTATATCTTTATCTGAGTTTAAATTTGTTTTTAGAATTTTTATTTTAAATTTTTCATTTGAGTTAAATTCTGTTTTTACGTTTCCTGTCATATCTGTTAAAATATCTCCATTAGATAAACCTGAAACTGTTTTTATATTGTATTTTGATATTGTGCTTCCGCCGTCTACTTTATAGGTTATTGAGTAATAGTTACCTTCTTCGATTAAATCTGTTATTTTCGATATTTTTAGTTCATTTGAAAATGTTTCTGTTCCATTTCTTCCTATATCTACTAAATTATGCAAAGCTCTTAACATTGCTTGACCTTCACTGTCGTTTTCATCTGCTATATATAGATTTATATCTGCCTGACCTTGCAAACAATATACTGCGAATTTTGTTACTGCAAATGCATCATAGTCTGATTCTAAGCCCATTTCACTTGCAGTTTTATATGGATATCCATTTTTTACTGCTCTCCATATTTGATTGTTTTCAATTATATTATCTACATCTACCGTATAGTTTCCTGCATATCCAACTCCTTGCATGTCTCTATTTAAACAATATGCTGGATAAAATTTGCCGTCTTGATAGCGACCTACTATGCTACATATTGCATAAGTGTACATTCCTTTATTTTCGTTGTAGTATTTTAGATGATATGGTGCTTGTCCTATTTTTTCTATATATGCTTCTTGAATTTCATATACTGCTTTTACTATGTTTAGTGCATTTGAAATAAATATTATTGATAACAATAATATTACTGGTATTTTTTTTATTATTTTTAACATTAATTCCTCCTTGACTTTTATAGGAGCTTTTCGAATTAATTTTTATGAATATGAATTAATTTTGTATATATTATAATATTTTTGGTGTTATGTCAATAGTTTTGATAAAATTTGTTTTAATTAAAAATTATTGAGGTATTCCGGTATTAATTTTCTTTTCTATATCCTAACTTATAATGTATTTCCTTATGGCAATTCGAACAAACCAATATACATTTTAAAGCCTCATTTTTATATTCTTTCCAAGACATTGTATTTCCTGAACCTAGTTTGAATTCCTTTATAGTAGGATCCTTATGATGAAATTCAAGCGCATCAACACATTTGTTATAACCACAAATCGAACATTTTCCTCCTAATAATTTTATAGCTTGCAATTTCATGCTTCTTCTTAATATTGTTTTTTGATGTTTTCTTGTTTCATTTATACTTCTTGTAGAATCTCCGCTACAATCATAACAATATATTCTAGTTGAACTGTTTGATTCAAATTCATTGTTACATATTTCGCAAATTTTTTTCATTGTGTTATTCCTCCTCGAGTTCATACTTTATGTTATTATACCAAATTATTCTGCTAAATTCTAGCGAACAGACAAAAAAATAACAGATAATTACTTATCTGCTACTCTTTATGGCTCCTCGTGCTGGGCTCGAACCAGCGACCTATCGGTTACGCACTACATTAACTTTCATTAACATTATATTTATATATAATTTGTAGTCTGGACTTGCTCTTTACCATATCCTGCGACTTAGGTAGGTGGTGTAAAGTCTCTACACATAGCTTTCGCCTTGCTCGGTATTGTCGTGTAACTTTTGTTACTTACGAGTTTCACCGACTTAGCCACCTTTTTCATCTATATGTTTCCATATAGAGCTGCTAACTCTTTGGTCTTACGACCTGCTCGACAGCCGAGCGCTCTACCAACTGAGCTAACGAGGAATATATAAAACTAGCGACAACCTATCTTTCCAGCAGGGTAACCCGCAAGTATTTTCGGCACATTTGAGCTTGACTTCTGTGTTCGGG